>CALNAU010000207.1 GCA_937874275.1 uncultured Clostridia bacterium
CGAGGGCGGCCACACGGTTGGCTCCGGTGCCGTGGCCCGGGTCATCGAAGACTAAGCGAATAAGCATACCATTCAGGAAAGAGGTGTTCACGAATGGCAGTCAAGGACGCACGCGCTAACATTGTCCTGGCTTGCACCG
Source organism: uncultured Clostridia bacterium (assembly GCA_937874275.1). Lineage (GTDB taxonomy): Bacteria > Bacillota > Clostridia > Christensenellales > Aristaeellaceae > UBA1038. The sequence goes on from CALNAU010000207.1 coordinate 140, forward strand.
AGTGCAAGCAGCGCAACTACATGAGCAAGAAGAACAAGAAGAACACGCCCGACCGCATCGAGCTGAGCAAGTACTGTCGCTTTTGTAAGAAGCATACCGATCACCGCGAAACGAGGTAATCGAGATGTCTGAGAAAAAGAAGAACGTGGCCGCCGACAAGAAGGAGACTTCCTTTCTGGACAAGGTAGTACAATTCTTTGTCAAACTGCCAAAGCGCCTCGCGCAGCCGTTCAAAAACATGTGGCGCGAGCTCAAGAAGGTCACCTGGCCCACGCGCAAGGATCTGCTGAACTATACGTTGATTGTCCTTGCCTTCATGACATTCATGGGCGTGGTCATTGGCCTGCTCGACCTGGGCAGCAGCCGCCTCATCGCGCTGCTCGTCGGTTAACCAAGGCAATAGGAGAAGCATCATGCCCCAGCAGGAAAGCACACAGGCAGCCCAGTGGTACGTCGTCCACACCTATTCCGGCTATGAGAACAAGGTGAAGGACAACCTGGAGAAGGCGGCGGAGAACAACCGCATGCAACACCTGATTCAGGAGGTCGCCGTACCCACCGAGGAAGTCGCCGAGATTAAGAACGGCAAGCGCGTCACCACCCAGCACAAGACCTTTCCGGGCTATGTGCTGGTCAAGATGGTCATCACCAGCGAATCCTGGTATGTGGTGCGCAATACGCGCGGCGTGACGGGCTTTGTCGGCCCCGAAAGCAAGCCGGTTGCCCTCACGGAAGAGGAAGTCGAAGTGATGCTCAACAGCCAGCCGCAGGCCGAGGCCTGCCGGATGGTGGTGGGTGAGGAGATTCGCATCCTGTCGGGCCCGCTGGAGAACTTTACCGGCGTGGTGGAGGCCATCGACGCCCCCCGCGGCAAGATGCAGGTCAAGGTCAAAATGTTCCTGGGCCGGGAAATGCAGGTCGAGATCGACATCGACCAGGCCGAAAAGATCTGACGGACGCCTGCCGTCCGCAGACAGACAGGCAGCGGGGCCTATTCCCCGCGTGGGAGGCGCTTCACGCGCCGACAAGACCACAAGATGTAGGAGGTGCCATTTCACATGGCCAAGAAAGTAGCAGCATTAATCAAGCTTCAGGTGGACGCAGCCAAGGCAACGCCCGCGCCCCCCATCGGCCCGGCCCTGGGCCAGCACGGTGTCAACATCCCCGGCTTCTGCAAGGAGTTCAATGAGCGTACAGCCAAGCAGGCTGGCCTTGTCATCCCGGTGGTTATTACCGTGTATTCCGACCGGTCCTTTTCCTTCATCACCAAGACGCCACCCGTCCCGGTGCTGATCAAGAAGGCGCTGAACATCCAGTCGGGCAGCGACAAGCCCAACAAGACCAAGGTGGCCAAGCTGACCCAAGACCAGGTGCGCGAGATTGCCACCACCAAGATGCCGGATATCAACGCCGCCAGCATCGAAGCCGCCATGAGCATGGTGGCCGGTACTGCCCGCAGCATGGGCGTCACCGTCGAAGAGTAAAAGGAGTTGTGGGAGGACATAGTGCCGTTACCACCACAAGGAGGAAGCAATCATGAAACATGGTAAGAAGTATTTAGACTCCAAGAAGCTCATCGAGCAGGGCAAGCTATACGACCCTGCCGAGGCCGTCAACCTGGTTAAGCAGACCGGCAAGGCCAAGTTTGACGAGACGGTAGAGCTGTCCCTGCGCCTGGGCGTTGACCCCCGCCACGCTGACCAGCAGGTCCGCGGCACGGTGGTGCTGCCCCACGGCACCGGCAAGACCGTGCGCGTGCTGGTGTTTGCCAAGGGCGACAAGGCGGAGGAAGCACGCGCTGCCGGCGCCGACTATGTGGGCGAGGCCGAGCTGGCTGACAAGATCAAGAACGAGAACTGGTTTGACTTTGACGTGGCCGTGGCCACCCCTGACATGATGGGCGTCGTCGGCCGCATCGGCCGTATCCTGGGCCCCAAGGGCCTGATGCCCAACCCCAAGTCCGGCACCGTGACCGCCGACGTGGCCAAGGCCATCGAGGAGATCAAGGGTGGTAAGGTGGAGTACCGCGTCGACAAGACCGCCATCGCCCACGTGCCGATTGGCAAGGTGAGTTTTGAGGAGCAGAAGCTGCTTGAGAACCTGACCACGCTGATGGACGCAGTCATCAAGGCCAAGCCCAGCAGCGCCAAGGGCGTGTACCTCAAGAGCCTGTACCTGTCCACCACCATGGGCCCCTCGGTGAAGCTCAACGGGCTCAAGTTCTAACCATTCCATGAACACCGATCCCCCGGCCATTGGCCGGGGGATTTTCGTATCCTTCAAATCGGCGGGCAGCATCTTTCTGCATCGCCCACAGATACACATCCTCTGGGTAATCCATGACCCTGTACCGGGATAGGTGGGACATGGGCGCTCCACGCCTGGACAATAGTGTTAGGCCGTCTCATAAGCAATGACAGGCATTCGCTCCTATGCGACGGCGGAAGGTTGCATCCCTCGCATGGGATTGCTTCCGGGATTTTCACAGCACGCTACTCAGGTGGGGAAGTAGCTTTCCTTATAATATCAATGTCCTCTGATAGGCTCGAGGAATACATAGCCTTCCCGGGTGACACCCAGGCCGTTAACGCGCCATATGCCGTTGGCATCGGCAACAAGCCCCGCCGGCATGTCTTTGAGCGGGACGCCGCTTGGCGAATAGATCAGCTGGGCTGTTTTTTCGGGATGCGCGGCGCTGTATAAAAAGGAGACGGCGCCGTCCCCGGCTCGTCCGTTAATGGCATAGATGCCCATACGGGTGAAAACTTGTTTGAGCGCAGGGTGTATCCGCGGTTGCTTCGACAATCCAGCGACCGGCGGCATCCTCTGCGGCTTGCGACAGGAAATCAGGCATCTGTTCAACCAGGCGCTGTGCTTTACTCCGTGAGAGCGTGGCCATGCCTTGCTGTTGGAGCAAAATGACTATCAATGCAATCACCAGCAACAGACCTGCCCCAAGTATCATGCATTTCCCTTTGGTCATGTGTCTTTCCCCGTTAGCACAAAGCCCGCGCCTATGGCGCGAGCTTTGTGTGTATTCCTAAGAGTTAGTTGTTTTATGCGTTTTCCTTGGGCTCTTCTTCGCCTTCGGCAGCAGCCTCGAGCTTTTCTTCAGCGGCTTCAATGCCTTCGGCAACGGTCTGGGCGGCTTCCTCGGCCACTTCACCGGCCTTCTGGGCTGCTTCTTCGGCCTTTTGCTCTACGGCGTCGGCGGTTTCTTCCACAGCTTTTTCAGCGGTGTCAGCAGTCTCCTCAACGGCTTCCTCAGCAGTATCGGCGGCCTTCTGCGCGGCTTCGGCTATGTCGCCAGCGGGGGCGTCTTCCTGCACCAGGCCGGCGGCCTCAGCAGCGCGGCGGAAGGCGGCGGCCACACCGGTTTCCTCGGTGGCGTCATCAGCCGGGGCTAACGCTTCCTCGATGGTGCGGGGGGCCTGGGGCGCGGGGGCAGCGGACTGATCCTCATGCCACTCGCCGGGGATGTCGGCAGGGGATTCGTATACGCTCTCTTCCAGCGCTTCGCGGATGGACAGGCTGATGCGCTTGGCATCCGGGTCTACGCCCAGAATTTTGACGTTGACTTCCTGACCGGGCTGCAGCACGTCCTCCACCTTATCAATGCGGGTGATGGACACCTGGCTGATGTGCACGAGGCCATCCACGCCGGGCTCCAGCTCAATGAACGCGCCGAAGGGGCGGATGCGCACGACCTTGCGGGTGAGCACTTCGCCCACGGGGTATTTCTCTTCCACGTTGTCCCAGGGGCGGGGCTGCAGCTGCTTGTAACCCAGCTGAATGCGCTCGCGCTCGCGGTCCAGGGAGAGGATTTTGACGTCGATTTCCTGGTTGGCCTTCAGCACATCCTGGGGCTGGGCCGAACGGTTCCAGCTCAGGTCGGTGATGTGAATCAGGCCGTCTACACCGCCAAGATCCACAAACGCGCCGAAGGAAGCGAACCGGCGCACAATGCCGCGCACCACGCTGCCCTCGACCAGGTTGCTCCACACGGCCTCTTTTTTGGCGGCGTTTTCGGCGGCCAGCACTTCCTTGCGGCTGGCGACCACGCGCTTCTTGCTGTCGTCCAGTTCGATGATTTTGAGCGTCATCTCCTGGCCGACAAACTGGTTGATTTTCTCCACATAGCGCTGGGACAGGTGGGAGGCGGGGATGAAGGCGCGCACGCCCTCGATGGTGGCCAGCAGGCCGCCCTTGACGGCCTCCTTGCCCACGCCCTGCACAAACTCACCGGCCTCGTACTTGGCCTTGATGTCTTCCCAAACCTTGCGGTTCACGATGTTGCGCTGGGAGAGGATGACGTTGCCGTCACCGTCGTTGACCTTGACCACTTCGACCTCAATGTCGTCGCCCAGTTCAACATCCTCGTCCACCAGTTCGGAGCGCTTGATCAGGCCGTCGGACTTGTACCCGATGTTAACGCAAACCTCATCCTCGGTGATTTGCACCACCTTGCCGGTGATGGTCTGGCCCGAGCGGATGCGGGTCATGCTGGCTGCCACCTGATCCATGAAGGTAGGGGCAGGCTTTGCCTCGGGTTCTGCTTCGGCCTCTGCCTCCTGTGCCGGGGCTTCCGCTTCCTCTGCCTGTGCCTCGGGGGCAGCCGGCTCCTCAGCGGCGGTTTCCTCGGTCGCCTCGGGCGCCTGAGGGGCTTCCTGTTCGGGCTCGGCGGCGGGCGTCTGCGCCTCTGCCGTGGGCTCGACAGCAGTCTCCTCCGCGGCTACCGGGGCCTGGGGGGCTTGTTCGGTCTCAGGCGTGGTGGCCTGATCCATGCGTTCCATGTCGTTCATCGTGTTGATAACCTCCTTAAGTGACCATTCCGGCGTGGATGCTCCGGCGGTCACCCCTATGCGTTGCTCGGGCTTAAACCTTAAGTGCGGGGGAATCTCCGCCGCACATTCCACCAAATACGTATTGGGGCAATGCTGCTTGCACGTCTCGTACAGCTTGCGGGTGTTGGCGCTGTTTTTGCCGCCCACCACCATCATGATGTCCACGGTGGCGGCCAGTTCGGCTGCCTCCTGCTGGCGCAGGGCGGTGGCGCTGCAGATGGTGCGCCGCACCGTCAGGTTGGGGAACCGGGCCAGCAGCTGTTGGCTTAACTGCTCCCACCGCTGTGGGGGAAAGGTGGTCTGCGCCACCAACAGGGCCTCGGCGGCCTCATCAGGCAGGGCGTTCACCTCTTCCGGCGTGGATATGACCCAGACACGGCCTTTGCACCAACCGGCGGTGCCAATCACCTCGGGGTGGCCGGCATCACCGATTAATATCACCGGCGCGCCCTGGGCGCTGAAGTCGCGGACTGCACCATGTAAGTGTCGCACAAAAGGGCACGTGCAGTCAACAACCTGGGTGGCAATTTGTCGTGCTTTTTCTTCCACATCCGGCGAAACGCCGTGGCTGCGGAGAATCAGCAGGCCATCCCGGGCTTCCTCCGGCTGTTGTACCGCGCGGATGCCCCTGGCTTCCAGCGCGGCCACCGCGGCGGGGTTGTGAATCAGCTCCCCCAGCGAATAGCATTGAAGACCTTGCGCTTCCGCTTGATTCGCGGCTTGCAGGGCTTGCTCGATGGCCTGTTGGACACCCATGCAATACCCCGCGTGACTGGCGACGATAACCGGCAACGAGTACCTCCAAATAGGCGTATTTATATCCTATTCGACAGCGGACTTCAATTTCCTGCATGGCGGGTGGAATGTTTTTTCAGCACATCCTCCCGCGCGCCGCGGATGGTTTGCACCAGCCGCTGGGTCAGTGCGTCCACGGTGTCCTTGCCCAGCCCCTGTGCCAGCAAATCCTCATAGTGCAGTTGGGGCAGGAAATAGATGTGTGTCACCCGGAACAGGCGGATGCGGCCATGGATATAGGCCGGCATCAGCGGCACCCGGTTGCGCAGCGCCAGCAGGCTGACGCCACTTTCCACATCTTCCATCAGCTGTTCGGGCGGCTTGCGCGTGCCCTCGGGGAAGAGGGCCAGCACATGCCCCTGAGAGAGCACCTGGTTGCTGGCGCGCATGGCGGCCATGTCCGTCATGTGGCGGGAGACCGATATCATGTGCAGTTTGCCCAGCACCCAGCGGAACAGCCGGTTGGCGCCCAGCTCGCGCTTGCCCATGAAGCGCAGCTCATAGCGCTTGATGGGGATGGCCAGCATTAGGGGGTCCAGCATGCTGCCATGGTTGCTGACCAGGATATAGGGAGCATCCATGCTGCTGATCAGATCCGCCCCGTGGTAGCGGATGGGGAACAGTAGCACGCTCAGCGCCGTGGCCACCCACCTGGCCAGCGTGTAGACCGGCGTGCGCGGCTCGGCCGGGCGGGCTTTAGCGTTGTCCATAGGCGGCCTCCACGATGCGTACTATGGCGTCGACCGATTGGTTGAAATCAAGCGCGGTGGTGTCCAGCAGCACCGCGTCCTCCGCCTGGCGCAAGGGGTCCAGCGGGCGCTCCCTGTCCTGCTTATCGCGGGCGATCAGCTCCTTAAGCACGTCCTCATAGGTGGCGGCGGCATCCGTAGCGCGGATTTGCTCATACCGGCGGCGGGCACGCACCTCGGGCGAGGCGGTGAGGAATACCTTGGCGCGGGCATCCGGCAGCACCACGGTACCGATGTCGCGGCCGTCGATGATCATGCTCTGCTGGCGGGCGATGGCTTGCTGGCGGGCCACCAGGTAGCGGCGCACCGGGCCATAGCGCGATACGGTGGAGGCGGCGCTGCCCACCTGCTGGCTGCGCAGCTGATCATCCACCGGCTGCCCATCCAGCAGCGTCTGCTGGTGCCCGTCCACAAAGCGTACATCTACCTGCACGCGGTCGGCGGCAAGCAGGCCGCTGACCGCCTGTTCATCAGCCGGGTCAATGCCCTGGCGCAGCGCGGCCAGGCCGATAGCGCGGTACATCGCGCCGGTATCCAGATGCAGGATGCCAAACCTGCGGGCAACGGCGTCAGCCAGGCTGGATTTGCCGGCGCTTACCGGCCCATCCAGGGCAATCAACAGGGGATGCGTCAAGGGTTTGACTCCTTTCCGTCAAGAATCGGAGGAGCTGTCAGCCCCTCCGATACAGCCTTACAGGGATGATACCCCGACAGACAATGAATAACCATGGGTTTGGCCAAACGCGCGGTTTGGCGGAGGGATTACCTGCCGCCCATCGACTTGGTCAAATCCCAGCCCGCCAGAATGGCGTTTTGGTGGGCTACCGCGTAGGGGCCTGTGGCCTCCGCGTCCTTCATGTCACGGGGGAAGTGGATGCAGATGTGTCCGGTCAGGCCGTTGTTGGCGTTGTGGTCCACCTCATGCCCGTGGCTGTGGGTGGAGCCCATGTACACCCGGCCATCGGAGAAGATGACCCACACCGGACGCGGATCCCAGTTGTTGTAGCCCAGGGCTTTTTCCATGATCTGGGTGTCTTGCTGCGTGGGCGGCTCGCCGTCTGCGTGGCGGCCTACGCTGAACACGTTGATGTTGTAGTGGGCGCCGCTCATGAAGTCATAGATGATGACCTTGGGCATGGACTTGATGCGGGAGCGGACTTCCGTCTGCCAGTCGCCAAAGCGCACTTCGCTGGCGCGCGGGGCGGTGAACACGGGTGCGACGGGCTGTACCGGCGCGGGCGTGGGGGTGGGCAGGAGGGCAGCGCCGCCGGCCGCAAGCGCCGAGGAATCGGACAGCTTGGCCAGCGTCAGGGAGCCCGCGACGCCGTCGGACTGCAGCTTGTTGTTACTCTGGAAGGATTGCAGCGCCAGGTACGTCTTGGGGCCGAAGATGCCGTCCGCGCCGCCTGTGAGGTATTTGAGGTCAATCAGCCGCTGTTGCATGGCCTTGACGGGGCTGCCGCTGTCGCCGATGCGCAGCGTGCTGGAGGTGGCGTTTTTGTCCTCCTCCGCGCTGGCAGTGCTGCCCAGATTGCCCGCGTTGCCGGGCGCTGTGGTGCCGTACAGCGAGGTAAGGGTCTGCACACCGGCCACGCCGTCAGGCTGCAGGCCGCTCTTGCGCTGGTAGGCGGTGACGGCCTTGGCGGTCTGGGTGCCGAAGATGCCGTCCGCGTTGCCGGTGAGGTAATTGAGCTGAATCAGGCGGCTTTGCAGCGCAATGACCGATGCGCCCACCGAGCCGATGCGCAGGGTTTCCTGCGTGGGCAGCCCCGTGGGCTGCAAGCTGGAGGGATCGGCGCTGAGGGCGTTGGCGCCAAACAGGGTCTGCTGGGTCTCCTGATCGGCGTTGCCGGTGACGCGCAGGCTGTTGCGAATCTGGAAGGCCTTGACGGCCGCCACATCCTTGTCGCCGTAGATGCCATCGGGCATCACCTGATAATAGCCCAGGCCCACCAGACGGGTCTGCATGTTGGTGACAGCCACGCCCTGTGTGCCCTTTTGCAGCAGCACATAGCCCACCGCCGTGGGGGCCTGGGGCTGGGGCTGCTGATAGGCGGGCTGCGGTGTGGGCTGGGGCGTGATGCCGGCGGCGGTGTTGATGGCCAGCAACGTGAAGTCGTCCACCTTGCCGGTCTGGCGGATGCTGTGCGCCTTTTGGAAGGCGCGCACCGCGGCGGTGGTCTTGGCGGTGTATTCGTTGGTGAAGGCACTTTGCAGGTGGCCCAATTGCTCCAACGCGCGGTTGAGCACCTGCACCGCGTCGCCCATATCGCCCTGCTGCATGGGATATCCGGCGATGGGGGGCAGCAGCTTGAGGTACACCAGGCGGCCGGCGGCGTTGCGCGGGCGCTTTTCATACATCAGCTGTTGCAATTCGGGCAGCGCCACGCCGGTGGCGCGCAGCTTGTTCTTCTCCTGGAAGGCCTTGACCGCGGCCAGCGTGCCGGCGCCAAAGCTGCCGTCCGCCGTGCCCTTGTAGTAGCCAAGCTCGGTCAGCGCCAGCTGCAGGGTGCGCACCTTGTCGCCGGTGGCGTTGACGCTGAGCACCTCGTAGTTCTGCCGGGCGCCCAGGTCAATGGGCAGGGATTTGCCGGCCAGGTACTGCTCGGGCACGTTGATGTAGTCGCTCATGGCGTAGCCGGTGTAGTTGCGGTAGCTGACCTTGAGGAAATCACCGCTGGTTTCCAGCACCGTGATGGTGGCGTCGGCCGGGATGGTGAGCATGCGGGCCGCCGAGATGGAGGCCTTTTTGCGCATGTTGACCGAGGCGGAGGCGGTGGTCTGGTAGGGGTAGGTGGCCTCGCCCAGCGGCTCCGGCTGGAAGACGGGGGCCTGGGTGGCGATGGGGGCAAATGGGGCAGTGGTGGTCTGCGCTGCAGTATCGCCCGCGGCAGGCTGGGCCATCAGCTTGGCCATGGTGTTGGCGCCGGCTTTGCCGTCCACCCGCAGGCCGCTGGCCTTCTGGAAGTCGCGCACAGCCTGCTCGGTACCGCGGCCATATACGCCGTCCAGCATGCCCTTGTAGTAGCCCTGATCCTTCAGGCGCTGCTGCAGGTCGATGATGGCGTCGCCCCGGTCGCCCGGACGCATCACAATGCCGGCAATGGCGGGCAGCGTGCGCACCTCGGCGGCGCGGCCGGCCGCGTTGCGCGGGCGGCCTTCAAACATCAATTCCTGGCTGCGCGAGTCGGCCATGCCGGACTTGGGCAGCCTGTTCTTCTCCTGAAAATCCTCCACCGCTTTGGCGGTGTTGTCGCCGTATTTGCTGTCGATGTTGCCCCGGTAGAAGTTAAGCTCCTTGAGCGCCTGTTGCAGCGCCTTTACCTGGGGGCCCGTGCTGCCGTTGACCAGCGGCGGGTATTTGGCAGACACTTCAGCATCGACAGGCACCGGGGTGGCGGCAACAGCGGCGCCGGAAGCGCCGGGGGCTGTGCGCGTGATGAAGGATTGCATGGCAAAGCCCGGCTGGCCGTTGTACTCCACAATGTAGTAGCTGCCATCAGCGCCCGTCACGGCCAGGGACTCGCCCTTGGGGATGACCTGCAGCACCTCGGCGGTGCCGTTGGGCTTATCGCGCAGCCGGAGGCTGTCGGTGGTATAGCCAATGAACGGGTAAACCTCCGCGCCAAGGGATGGCATCATCGCCAGCATTAGCACCACGCACAGGGCGGATGCCAGGGCGCGCCTCCATCTGATTGGTATCATGCAAAAACCTCCGTCGCTTGTATGCTGTTTCCTATTTTATGCGCAATCTATGGAAGTGTCAAGAAAAGAAAGGAGTTTTGTAACAATTTTGGCCGAATTTCCGTAATAAATTCTTGCGGTGGTTTTGTGGCCGGTTTTTGGGGGATGCATCCCCGGTGCATATCCTTACAGCCTGACGGCGTCACGGGTCAGGCGCAAAAGGTACGGCTGGTCCGCCAGCGGTTTGCCGAAGGCGTCCTTGCCATCGGGTGTCGCCCCACGGTAGATGAGCAAAGTATCGGCCCCCTCGTTGGCAATCTCCAGCGTGCCCAGGCGCAGCACGGGCCGCGCGTGGCGCAGCGCAAAGGTGTCGCGTACAAAGCTTAGCAGGTCCTTGTCCTCCCGCCCCCAGGGGTAGGTGCCGCGGTTGTAGGGGTCGGCGGCACCCTCCATGCCAGCCTCATCGCCGTAGTACAGCGAGGGCATGCCCGGCAGCGCGATGATGATTTGCAGCATCTTCTTCAGCCGCTCCACCGCCAGCGCTTTCACCTGCGGTGCCATCACCTGGTTGGCACGCTGGCGCAGGGGCAGGTGCGTGTAGTCCTGCCCAACCAGCATGTTGAGCGTGCGCGCCCGGTCGTGGCTGCCCATCAGGTTCATCAGCGAGTAGAGGAAGGGGACGGGGTAGTTCTCCTGCTGGGAGCGCACCAGGCGCACCACCTCGGCGGCGTCGCCCTGCCCAGTTAAAAAGCGGATGAGCACCGTGCGCAGGGGATAGTTCATCACCGTATCCAGCGTGTCGCCCAGGCAATAGTTGCGCAGTTTGCCATAGGCCACCTTGTTGCTGGCGTCCTCCCACACCTCGCCCAGCAGGACGGCCTGCGGGTCCTCGGCGCGGATGGAGGAGCGTAATTCGCGGATAAAGCGCATGGGCAATTCATCGGCCACATCCAGCCGCCAGCCGCAGGCCCCGCGCTGCACCCACAGGGCGCCCACGCCGTCGCGGCCCAGGATGAACTCGCGGAAGCTGGGGCAATCCTTGTTGATTTCGGGCAGGGTGGGGATGTTCCACCAGCAGGCATAGCGGTCCGGGAACTGGGTGAAGCGGTACCAGGGATAGTACTTGCTGTGCTTGCTCTGGTAGGCGCCTACACTCGGGTAGTTGCCCAGGCGGTTGAAGTACAGGCTGTCGTCGCCCGTGTGGCTGAACACACCGTCCAGCATTACCCGCATGCCCAGCTTGCCGGCCTCGCGGCACAGCTGCTCAAAGTCCGCGTTTGTGCCCAGGAAGGGGTCCACCTGGTGATAATCCCCGGTGTCGTAGCGGTGGTTGCTGCGCGCGCGGAAGATGGGGTTGAGGTAGAGCACGCTGACACCCAGGTCCTTGAGGTAGGGCAGTTTGGCGATGATGCCCTGCAGGTCGCCGCCGAAGAAATCCACAGCCTGGCGGTCGCCCTCGGTCATGTCGGCATAGAGCAGGGGCGTATCATCCCAGTTCTCGTGCACTTCGCAGTCCGTCCGCCGGGTAACCGGGGGCTTGGAGCGGTGGAAACGGTCCGGGAAAATCTGGTACATGATGCCGTGGCGCAGGTAATCCGGGGTATCAAAGGCCGGGTCGTACACCGTGATTTGAAACGATGGCGGCGGGTCCTGGTAAATGGCGCCCACCCCGCCCAGCTTGTCCGACGCATTGCCACAGTATAGTCTGCGGCCGCGCTCGTCCTCGGCATGAAAGTCGTACCACAGGGTGTGGGGCTCGGCCATGGTGGTGATGGTTACCTCCCATGTGCCCAGGCCTGCGGCCTTCATGGGGTAGGCGTTTTCATGGCCATTCCAGGTGCGCAGCACCACCGTGCGCGCGGGCCAGGATACAAACAGTCGCAGACGCACGGCGGTGCCTGCGGGCACCGCGCCTTGCGGCCAGCGGCATTCCTTGCTTTGGGAGTCGTGGTACAGTTCCATCAGGGTCGGTCCTCATTTCAATCAATCACATCAATATGCCTCGCCGGTGCCTGACACGGCAGCGCGGGGAGGTCATCAAACGATAGGCATTGGTATCGGCTCAGTTGACGATGCGCAGCATGCGCCGCACCAGCAGGCTCAGCGCGTAAAACAGCGCCGCGCAAAGCACCACTGCGGCGCCCACGCTGCTGCCCAACGTGTAGGCTGCAATCAGCCCAATCACGCCCGACAGGAGGCTGATGATGACGCTGAACAGCGCGTGCTGCGGCGCGCTTCGGGCCAGGTTGCGCGCGGCTGCGGCCGGCAGAATCAACAAAGCGTTAATCAGCAGCACGCCCACCCAGCGGATGGCCAGCATCACGGCCACGGCCACCAGGCAGACAAACAAATCTTCCACCAAACGCGTTTTGATGCCCCGGCTGTCGGCCAGGTGCGGGTTGACCGCGCTGAGCAGCAGGGGGTTGTACAGCAATGCCCAGGCGATGACGCCGCCCACCAGCGCGATGGCCAGCCACAGCAGGTCATTTGGGCCGATGGCCAGCACGTCGCCCACCAACAGGGAGGATGCGCGCGCAAAGCTGCCCCCCTGGCTGAGCAATACCAGCCCCAGGGCAATGCCGGTGGAGGAGAACACGCTGATGTTGGTATCTGCCGAAGCGCCGCCCGTGCGGTTGATGCGGCTGATGAGCAGCGCCCACAGCACGCCGAACACAATCAGCACGGCGGTCTGGTTGCTGATGCCAAGCAGCAGCCCGGCCCCGGCGCCCGCCAGGGCGCTGTGCCCCAGCGCGTCCGAAAAGAAGGCCATGCGCCGATTGACCGCCATGGTGCCCAGCAGCGCCAGCAGCGGGGTGAGCAGCAGCAGCGCCAATAGCGCGTTTTTCATAAACTGCATGCCGAAGATGGAGGTGGGCAGCAGTTGGTCCATCAGTGCGTACAAGCCGTCCATCATGCGCTCCTCCCCGGTCCGTGGGTGTGGGGGAAGGAGGCGGCGAAGGCCGGGGAATCAAACACTTCCTCCGCCGTGCCCACGATGCGCGTGGTCTTGTCAATCAGGGCCACCTGGTCGGCATACTCGCGCACCAGCGTCCAGTCGTGGGACACCATGAGGATGGCCATATGCTGCTGGCGGCGCAGGGCATTCACCGTATCCAGAAACAGGGCCTGGCCGTTGTGATCCACGCCCGATACCGGCTCGTCCAATATCAGCAGATCGGGTGCCGGGGACAGCGCCAGCGCCAGCAGCACCCGCTGCAGTTCGCCGCCCGACAGCGCGCCCAGCCGTTTGTTGATCAGCCCCTGCGCCTGCGCCAGGATGAGCGCGTTCTCCGCGGCCTGGCGGGCCTTGCGCCCGACACCCGTCCACACCGGGCGGCGGGTGAGGGCGGCAGCCAGCAGGTCGCGCACGGTGAGGGGCATCTGCTTGTCAAAGGGCAGCTGCTGGGGCACATAGCCCACCCGCACCTGGGCGAAGGGTTTGTCCTGTTCATCCAGATGCAATATCTTGCCCTCGTAGGGCACCTGCCCCAGCACCGCGCGCAGCAAGGTGGTCTTGCCGCCGCCGTTGGGGCCAATGAGCACCGTCAGCTGCCCGCAGTGGGCGTGCAGGTTGACATCTTGTATCAAAGTGTCCTGCTCCATGCGCACGCTGACGCCGCGCATTTCGATGCGGCACAGCCCACAGCGGTGAATCGCCTCATTTGCCTGCAATGGCCTGCTCCTTCTGGTACCACTTGCACAGGTCGCGCAGCGTGCACTGGCCGCACAGCGGCCGCTGTGCCTTGCACACGCGCCGCCCATGCCATATCAGCCAGTGGTGGGCGCGGTTCCAGTCGGCTTCCGGGATGATGGCCATCAGCTGCCTTTCCGTCTGCTCCACATTCTTGGCGTCGGCCAGCCCCAGGCGGTTGCTGACGCGGAACACATGGGTATCCACCGCCATGGCGGGCACGCCAAAGGCGTTGGCCAGCACCACATTGGCGGTCTTCCGGCCCACGCCGGGCAATGCTGTCAGCCGCTCGCGGTCGTCCGGCACCTGGCCATCGTAGTCGGAGAGGATTTTGCGGCAGGCCAACACGATGTTGACCGCCTTGGAGGCAAAGCCGCAGCTGCGCACATAGGGATAGACCTCCTCGGGCGTCGCGGCGGCCAGCGCCTGCACGCTGGGGTAGGCCGCAAACAGCGCCGGGGTGGCCTTGTTGACCTGCACATCGGTGCTTTGCGCCGACAGCATGGTGGCAATCAGCGTTTCATAGGGGTTGGTGAAATGCAGCTCCGGCTTGGCATCCGGATATGCCGCTGCCAGCGCCGCCAGGATTTGTTTGGCCTTTTTCGCGGTGATTGAACGGGTCATACGATGAACTTCTCAAAGGATTTGCGGTATTGGGCCAGCTTGGTCAGCACAAAGACCTCCACCGGAAAGAACAGCATGTTTTTGACCACGCGCAGCGGCAGGATGGCGAAGAAGCCCTTGCCTACGATGGGTACCAGCAGCAGCGTGTTGATGGTCAGGTGCATCAGCAACGTGATGATCGCCTGGCACAGCACGATGCGCTGACGGCTGACCGGCTGGGGATGCAAAAACAGGCCGTACAGCGTGCCGCTCATCGCGGCAGCCAACGTGAAGCCGGGGTTAAATGGCCCCGTGGGGAACAGCAGCGCGCCGATCAGGTCGGCCAGGGCGCCGGCCGTCAGGCCGCCCACCGGGCCAAAGAGCATGCCGGCCGTGGCGATGGGCACAAAGCCGAAGGATACGCTGATAACCCGGTCGTTGTAACCCAGGAAGCGCTTGGCAATGATGGACAGCGCGACCAGCAGGCTGATGGCAATCAGTTTTTTGAGGGGCATGGAACCGGTTCTCGCGTTGCTCATTTGACGTGTCCCCCTGTTGTCATTCTTCATTGACGACAAATGCGTGGTCAAACAAAAAATCGTGCAGCGCCACGCGGTTTTCCTCAAAGGCCATCAGCTGGCTGGCGCCGCCAAAGTAATCAAAGCTGCGGAAGGTGCCGTCCACCGGCAGGCGGAACATCTCCACCGGGGTGCCGCGCATGGCAAACACCATGTTGAAGGCCTGCAGCATATCGGCGGTGGTCATGTTGGTGGACAGGATGTTGTTCATCACGCTGTCCAGGATGTTGCGCGCCTTTTCATAGCTGACATCGCGCAGCGATTCGGCGATGGAGCTGAGCACCAGCCGGGTGCGGTAGGTGCGGCCGATGTCGTGCGGGTCGCCGTTGAGGGCGGGCACGCGCCGCGTGCGCATATAGATGACAGCCGCGTGGCCGGTGAAGTGATAGTCGCCCGCGCCATCCATGGCCGGTGTGGTGCTCTTGGGGGAGATGGCATAGCGCTTGAGGTAACCGGCCTCCCGGTCGGTGACCGTCAAATCCACGCCGCCCACCGCGTCCACGATGGATTGCACCTGGCTCCAGTCCATGAGGATGTATTTCTCAATCTGCAGGCCGAAGTGGCGGTTGATGGTGTCCACCAGCGCGTCCACCCCATACTCCTTGACGATGTAGGTGAGCCGTCCGGGCATGTCATCGGGATGCATCACCAGCATGTCGCGGATAAAGGAAGTGGCGATGATACGCCCGGCTACTTCGTCCACCGTGACCAGCACCATGCCGTCCGAATACCCCAGGCGGCTCATGCGCGCCGCCCAGGAATCCATGCACACCAGCAGGTAGTGATGCATGCCGGTGGGCGTGGGCGGGATATCCTCCGGCGCCAGCATTTGGATATCCGGCACCTCCTGCTGCGATAGCCCTACGGCCGGGCTCAGCGCCAGCAGCATCACCAGCAGCATGGCCAGCAAACGCCTCATGGCGCAGGCTCCTGCGGCGCGGGATCCTCCTGGCCCCAGCGCTCCAATTCCACGCCCGCCTCCCCCAGAATCTCCAGCGCAAAGGCATCCGGGTAGCCGTGCTCGTACACGATGCGGCGGATGCCCGCGTTGACCAGAATCTTGGCGCAGACCGAGCAGGGCTGGTGCGTGCAGTAGCACGTGCCCCCGTCGATGGAGACGCCCAGCTTGGCCGCCTGGATGACGGCGTTTTGCTCCGCGTGGATGGCGTAGCATACTTCTGCCCGCGTCCCGGAGGGGATGTTCAGCTTGCGGCGCAGGCACTCACCCTTTTCTTTGCAGGTCTTGATGCCGGCCGGCGCGCCGTTGTAGCCGGTGGTCATCACCCGCTTGTCCTTGACGATGACCGCGCCAATCTCGCGCCCCGGCTGAAAGCAGCTGCTCCAGGTGGATACCAGCCTGGCCATCTCCATGAACCGATGGTCCCATTTGTTCAAAATCGTACACCTCCAAAGGTGCCTCATTATATAGTGAGCGGCATTGCAGTGTCAATTGACCGGGATCACACCAGGCAGACAGTCAAACAGGGCGAATCGAGAGAAGATAGCGCTTTGATGGATACCCCGTAATTAGCGCAAACCGGCCAAATTGACGGCGGGCTTCTTCGTGAGCCTCTTCTAAATGCATATTCACATTGTATCACAGGGGCGGAAGTTGAGAAATACCGAAAACAGATGAAAGAAAAACGCAGAAAAATGAATGAAAATTCGCCATAAATGATATGAACCGATTTTCATATTTGGGGTTGCATTATTTGGTCAAACCCTGTATACTCGCAGCAATCTAAATATGGAACCGGCTCGGAATCACATAGCCAACAGGAGGAGATATGCTCGTATCGTGGGTGCTGCTTGTTGTTTTGGCGGGTGGGTTGGTGGCATTGCTTTTTGCGTTTGCCAAGACCAGGTGGATTTATCGTCAGAAGGTTGACCATCCCGTGCTTGTGGAGGTCAGCGGTCACATCGCCGAAGGCGCGATGACATTCCTGGGGCGCGAGTTCAAGGTGCTGTCGCCCTTTGTGCTGGTGGTGGCGCTGCTGCTGGCCGTCGGCAATCAGGGCGCGCTGCGCTGGCAGGGTGCCGCCTTTTTGGTCGGCGCGCTGGCTTCGGCGCTGTCGGGGTATCTGGGCATGCGGGTGGCCACGGCGGCCAATGCCCGCACGGCTTACGCGGCCAAGGAAAAAGGCCTGGGCGAGGCTTTGCAGGTGGCGTTTTCGGGCGGCACCGTGATGGGCATGAGCGTGGTGGGCCTGGCGCTGGTCGGCCTGTTCATCGTGCTGTACGCGGCCATTGCGATGTTTGGCGTGGATGAGGCGGCGTTGGCTGACATCATGCTGCCCATGGGCACGGCCTTTTCGCTGGGCGCGTCCTCCATCGCGCTGTTCTCCCGCGTGGGCGGCGGCATTTTCACCAAGGCGGCCGACGTGGGCGCCGACCTGGTGGGCAAGGTGGAGGCCGGCATCCCCGAGGACGACCCGCGCAACCCCGCCACCATCGCCGACAATGTGGGCGACAACGTGGGTGACGTGGCCGGTATGGGCGCAGACCTGTTTGAGTCCTTCGTGGGCTCCATCGTGGGCGCGATGATACTGGGCCTGGCCGTCACGGCGGACCCGGATATGAAGTTAAAGCTGATGCTGCTGCCGCTGTTGGTAGCCGTGGTGGGTGTGCTGTCCTCCGTGGCGGGTACCGCGCTGGTGCGCGCCAAGTCCGGCAGCGACCCGCAAAAGGCCCTCAACATGGGCACCATGGGCGCAGCCGGCCTGGCCGTGCTGCTGGTGCTGGGGCTGCTGTACCTGGTGGTGGGCGGCGGCACCTTCAACGGCGGCGCCGGGATGTATCATTTGTTTGGCGCCACCGTCATCGGCCTGGTGGCGGGGGTTGTCATCGGCCAGATAACCGAGTACTATACGGGCACAGGCAAGAAGCCGGTGCTGTCCATCCTCAAGGCCTGCGAAACGGGCTCTGCCACCACGCTGATTTCCGGCTTGGGCGTGGGCATGCGCAGCACATTTCCCACGGTGCTGGTCATTACTGTCGGCATCTTCGGCAGCTTTATGCTGGCCGGGCTGTATGGCGTGGGCATTGCCGCGGTGGGCATGCTGATGACGCTGGGCATCCAGCTGGCGGTGGACGCTTACGGCCCCATCGCCGATAACGCGGGCGGCCTGGCCGAGATGGCCGAGCTGCCCCGCAGCGTGCGCAAGATTACCGATTCGCTGGACGCCGTGGGCAACACCACCGCCGCCATTGGTAAGGGGTTTGCCATCGGTTCCGCCGCGCTGACGGCCATCATCCTGCTGTCCTCCTTCCGTGACCAGACCGGCTTGATTGATGTGGAGATTACGGACCCCCGTGTGCTGGTGGGCGTGCTGATTGGCTCGGTGATTCCCTTCCTGTTCAGCGCCCTGGCCATGTCCGCTGTGGGCACCGCAGCCCACGAGATGATTGCCGAGGTGCGCCGCCAGTTCCGGGAACATCCCGGCATCCTGACGGGCATGGAGAAGCCCGACTACCGCCGCTGCGTGGACATCAGCACCCGCTCGGCCCTGCGCGAGATGCTCGTACCCGGCCTGGTGGCCATCGCGTCCCCGGTGCTGGTGGGCTTCCTGGGGGGCATCTCGATGCTTATCGGCCTGCTGACCGGGGCTACCATCACAGGCGTAGCGCTGGCCATCTTCATGTCCAACTCGGGTGGCGCCTGGGATAACGCCAAGAAAATGGCCGAGGCCGATGAGAACATCGGCAAGGGCTCCGATCCCTACAAGGCCGCCGTGGTCGGCGATACCGTGGGCGACCCGTTCAAGGATACGGCCGGCCCCGCACTCAACATCCTCATCAAGCTGATGTCCATGGTTTCCCTGGTCATCGCGCCCATGTTAAAAGCGTTCTGGGGGTAATATATGAACACACAATACACGCCGCATCTGTACATGATCTGCTACCCAAACTCATCCTTGGTGCTGAGCCAGCTGTCGCCGCAGGATTTCGGCGCCCGCTACAACTACGGCTCAGCCAGCTACTACGCGGGCAAGCTGATTTACGCGGAGCTGGACATCAACTACCGCAACGACTACTTCCGCATCGATGAGGCGCTGAGCAACTTCCATGCCCACAGCGATGGCTCGCCCAAGGCCACCAAGTACATCTCCAGCTACCGCATCCTGGAGCATGTGGACATCGACGCCGTGCAGACGCTGTACCTGGCCAATGCCGACGGCACCAGTTACCCGCTGCAGCCGGGCAAATATGAGGCCCCCGCGCAGCAGCAGGACCTGCATGTATTCGCCGAAATCAACCCGGTGCGCATGCTTACGTTGTCCAAGTTCACGCTGCGGGAGTTTGGCAAGTGGTTTACCGACCCGGACAACATCATCGCCGTGCCCCGCCTGCTGTTCGCCCAGGTAACGCTGGATATTGACCAGTTCCTGGCCGACTTTGAGCAAAACCCCTTCAACCCGCCGCCGCTGGAGGGCGTGCACCCCTCCAAGCTGCGCAACGCCATATTGGACATGCGTCGCCGGGAAAAGAAGCTGTTCAAGGGCCTTACGCTGGATACCTCCTTCACCAAGGAGTCCTACCGCAAAATCCAGCACGGCTTCATGCTGATGGACGCGCACAAGGAAAAATTCTTCCCCATGCCCACGCTGCATGATATTGAGCTCAACAACCTCAAGTTCTGGAAGGGCATGTAAGGCTTCACGCGTTTATTCAGCGTTGTACAAAGGAAATCACGGTCAAAAGCGAAACATTTCTGCCGGGGCGGCCGCTTCAAGCGGCTGCCCCGGTTCGCCTTGGCCGCATGGACAATCGCTGTACCCTTATGCTAAGATGAGCGGTACTACGATTGGATGGAGGCCATGTTTGGACACACAAAAGCTCGCGGCCATTGAACGGCTGCTTTCGCGGGTGGAGAAGCCCGCCCGCTACATCGGCGGAGAAATGAACACCCAGGTAAAACCCCGCCAAAGCGACACCGCCGCCTTCGCCTTCTGCTTTCCGGATACCTACGAGGTGGCCATGAGCCACCTGGGCATGAAGATACTCTACGACATCCTCAACCGCCAGCCGGACATGCTATGCGAGCGGGTGATGATGCCCTGGCACGACATGGCGGACCATCTGCGGCGGGAGGACATCCCGCTGTTTTCGCTGGAGACGCGCACCGCGCTGTATGACTTTGACCTGGTGGGCTTCACCCTGCAGTATGAGATGAGCTTCACCAACATCCTGGAGATGCTGTCCTTGGGCGGCATCTCCCTGCGCGGGTCGGAGCGCGGCCAGAATGAGCCCATCGTCATCGCCGGCGGCCCCTGCGCCTTCAACCCGGAACCCTTGAGCCCGTTCATCGACTGCTTTGTCATCGGCGACGCCGAAACCGCCATTGTGGAGGTCACCGGCCTGGTCAAGCAAATGCGGCTGGCTGCGGCGCCACGGGCGGATATTCTGTTCGCGCTGTCGCAGATCGAGGGCTGCTATGTGCCCTCGCTGTACGAGGCCACCTACCATGAGGACGGCACCCTCAAGGCGTTCACCCCCATACGAGAGGGGGTGCCCGCCACCGTGCGCAAGCGCATCGAGATGGATTTGGACGCGGCCTCTTTCCCCGAAAGCATTGCCGTACCTTACACCGAGATTGTGCACGACCGCATCGCGCTGGAAATCATGCGCGGCTGCACCCGCGGCTGCCGTTTCTGCCAGGCGGGCATGCTGTATCGCCCGGTGCGCGAGCGCAGCCCCGAAAAGCTTCTGGCCCTGGCCGAAAAGCTGGTGGCGGCCACCGGCTATGAGGAGATATCGCTGTCCAGCCTGTCCAGCGGTGACTACGGACAGCTGGCCGAGTTGGTGCGCGGCCTGATGGAGCGCTTTGCCAAGGACCGGGTGTCCGTGTCCCTGCCCAGCATGCGGGTGGACAGCCTGGTTAAGCAGACGCTGGAGGAGACCCGCGCCGTTAAAAAGAGCGGGTTAACCCTGGCGCCGGAAGCCGCCACCCAGCGCCTGCGCGATGTCATCAACAAGGGCGTCACCGAGGCTGACATCCTGCGCTCGGTGTCAGACGCCTTCCAGAGCGGCTGGAGCAATGTGAAGCTCTACTTCATGATTGGCCTGCCCACCGAGACGGATGAAGATTTGGAGGCGTTTGCCGACATGGCGCGGCTGGTGACCGGCGCCTACTTCGCCGTGCCCAAGGAGCAGCGCGCCCCCGGCCTGCGGGTCACCATGAGCGCCGCTACCTTTGTGCCCAAGCCTGTGACGCCCTTCCAGTGGGCGGCGCAGGACACTTTGCCCGAAATCCGCCGCAAGCAGGCGCTGCTGCGCACCGCGCTGCGCTCGGTCAAGGGCGTGCAGTTCAACTGGCACGAGCCCGAGCTCAGCGTGCTGGAGGCCTGTGTCGCCCGCGGCGACCGCCGCATCGGCGAGGTCATCTACACCGCCTGGCAAAAGGGCTGCCGGTTGGACGGCTGGCGGGAGCATTTCAAGTTTGATACATGGCTGGAGGCCTTCAGCGCCTGCGGGCTGGACCCGGATTTCTACGCCGCGCGCGAACGCGGCCGGCACGAGGTGCTGCCGTGGGATTTCATTGATACAGGCGTCACCCGCCAATACCTGTGGCTGGAGCGCGAGCGCGCCATGGCGGGCACCGTGACCCCCGACTGCCGCGACGGCTGCGAGGGGTGCGGCTTGCGGCGCTTTGATGGGGTGTGCGTGCCATGAAGATGATTGTTATGTTTTCCCTCAAGGACAGGCTGAAGCACATCGGCCACCTGGATTTGATGCGCGCCATGCAGCGCGCGCTGCGCCGCAGCGGGCTGCCGGTCTGCTATAGCCAGGGGTTTAACCCGCATATCCTGCTGTCGTTCGCGGCGCCGCTGTCTGTGGGCATGGAGGGGGAGCGCGAGGTGATGGAGGTGCCGCTGTCGGAGGACGTGGCACCCGACACATTCACTGCCCGGCTCAACGACGCTCTGCCGCCGCTGGTGCGCTGCCTCAGCGCCCGGCAGGTGGCCGATGACCACCCTGCCGCCATGGCCCAGCTGGGCGCGGCCCAGTTTGAGATTACGCCGCTGGAATCGGCAGACATGCTGCTGGCCGCGGTGCCCGGTTTTCTGGCGCAGGAGAGCATCCCCGCCATGCGCAAGTCCAAGAAGGGCATGGTGCCGGTGGATTTGCGCCCGCTGATTTACAACCTGCGCGTCAAGGACGGCCATTTGGAGGCCCTGCTGGCGCTGCACCCCTCGGGCACCTGCAAGCCAGACCTCATGATGCAGGCGCTGAGCAGCTTTGCCGGCCTCCCCACACCCGCGCCCTATGACATCCGCCGCACCGCGCTGCTGACCGAACGCTTTTCCCCGCTGGAGGAAGCATGAGCCTGCTGCTGGTGGAGGTGCAGGGCGCAGAGCGCGAAATCGCCCTGCTGGAGGACAACCGCCTGGTTGACTACCACCGCAGCGCCGATGCCGGCAGCATCCGCCCGGAGGAAATTTACATCGGGCGGGTGTCCCGCGTAATGAAAAACCTGCAGGCCGCCTTTGTAAGACTGGCGGATAAAGTGGATGGCTTTTTGCCCTTTGCCCAGATCCCTGCAGGCAATATTCCCCAGCCCGGCGACAGCCTGCTGGTGCAGGTAAAGAAGCCGCCGCTGCCCGGCAAGGCCGCCTACCTCACCATGGATATTTCGCTGACCGGCACGCTGGCCATCCTGACCCCATGCCGTCCGGGCAGCCGCGTCTCCCGCCGCGTAGGGGGGGAGGAGGACAGGCGGCGCCTGCTGCGCCTGGCGCGGCAGTTGGTGCCCCAGGACATGAGCCTGGTGCTGCGCGAGGACAGTCTGCACGCGGGCGAGGACGCCCTGCGCACGGAGGTTGCCCAACTGCTGGCCCGCTGGCAGGATATCGGGGAGCGGGCGGCCCATCTATCACCCCCCGCCGTGGTGGAGCAGGCGCCAGACGCCCTGCAGCGCCTACTGCGCGACCTGCACGAGGTCCCCGAGCGTGTGCTGACCAACGACCCGGCCGCGCTCGGTGACATTGGCCTGCCCGTAACCCAAGCTGCCCACCCCATGCAGCTGCACGAGGTGCACCACAAGCTGCAGCGCGCGCTGCGCCGCAAGGTGCAGCTCAAAAGCGGCGCTTCGCTGGTGATCGACCCCTGCGAGGCCATGACGGTCATTGACGTCAACACCGCGCAGAACATCGAGGGCAAAAACCGCGACCGCGCCCTGCTTAAAACCAACCTGGAGGCGGCGGGAGAGATTGCGCGCCTGCTGCGGCTGCGGCGCATGGGCGGCATCATCCTGATTGACTTCATCGACATGGTGTCTTCCCAGGACCGCGAGGAGGTGCTGGCCGCGCTGCGGGACGCGCTGAGCCGCGACCCGGTGAAGACGGTAGTGCATGGCTTTACCCAGCTGGGCCTGGTGGAGATGACCCGCAAGAAGGCCGATGAACCCCTGGCCAGCGAGCGATTAATACCCTGCCCGCGCTGCCGGGGCACCGGCTTTGCCCAGCGCCCGAGCGAAGATACACAACCACCCCACAAGGAGGAACCCGACGATGCACCGTGAGCCTGTCCGGCATATTGGCCCGGAAGCCCTGGCCGAGCAAGGACGATTTGCCGGCCTTGTGCGCGGCCATGCCGATCGCCCGCGTACCTATCATATTGTCACCTACGGCTGCCAGATGAACGCCCACGACTCGGAGACATTGGCAGGTACCCTCAGCGACATTGGCCTCACCCAAGCCCCGCAGCGCGAGGAAGCCGACCTGGTGCTGTTCAACACCTGCTGCATCCGCGACAACGCCGAGCGCAAGGCGCTGGGCAACATCACCTGGCTGAAGGAGATTAAAAAGCGGCGGCCCCACATGCTCATCGGCGTGTGCGGCTGCATGATGCAGCAGCGCGGCATGGCGGAGACCGTGCTCAAGCAGTATCCCTTTGTGGATATTGCCTTTGGCACGGGCAGCCTGTACCGCCTGCCGGAGTACCTGTACCTGGCGGTGGAGGAAAAGCGCCGGGTGATTGATGTCTCCCGCGAGGAGAGCACCATCGCCGAGGGGCTGCCGGTGCTGCGCGAATCGCCGTTCAAGGCGTACATCAACATCATGTACGGCTGCAACAACTACTGCGCCTACTGCATCGTGCCCTATGTGCGCGGGCGGGAGCGCTCGCGCCGCGCGGAGGATATCCTGCACGAGGCCGAGGCGCTGGTGGCAGACGGCGTGCAGGAAATCACGCTGCTGGGGCAAAACGTCAACTCCTACGGCAATGACGCGGGGGAAATCAGCTTTCCCGAGTTGCTTCGCCGCCTGGATCAGACGGGCATCCCCCGGCTGCGCTTCATGACCTCCCACCCCAAGGATTTGTCAGACGAGTTGGTGGCGGAATATGCCCGCAGCCGCTCTCTGGCGCCCCACCTGCACCTGCCCGTGCAGTCGGGCAGCGACCGCATCCTGGCGGCCATGAACCGCCGCTATGACGTAGAAACCTACCTCAGCCGGGTGGACAAGCTGCGCGCCGCGCGGCCGGACATCGGCCTCACCACCGACCTGATTGTGGCCTTCCCCGGAGAGACCGAGGAGGACTTTGAGCAGAGCATGCGGCTGGTGGAGCGCGTGCGCTATGACAGCGCCTTTACCTTCATTTACTCCCCGCGCACGGGCACCAAGGCCGCGGATTTGCCCGGCCAGGTGGCGCCCGAGGTGGCCAGCCAGCGCATTGAGCGGCTGATTGCCCTGCAGGAGGGCATCACCAAGGAGGTGCTGCACGGCCTGCGCGGCCAGCAAATGGGTATTTTGGTAGAGGGAACCTCGGCCCGCAGGCAAACCCAGATGACCGGCAAATGCGGGCGCAATATCTCCGTCAACTTCACCGGCGGCCATGAGGGACTCATTGGGCACATTGTGCCCGTCAACATCACCGGCGCCGGCAGCAACACGCTGCGCGGCGAATACATCAAGGAGGAACAAACCACATGAACCAAGCCATTCAGGAAGCGGCCCGCCAGCTGGGCCAACTGATTATGCAAGACCCGGCCTACACCAACATGCAGGCGCAGGAGGAAGCGGCGCTGGCCGACGAAGCCCTGCAGGGGCAGTACCGGGAGTATCAACTGGCCCGCCAGCAGCTGCAGGAGCTCAGCCTGCAGGACGAGCCCGACCCCGGCGAGATGGAAGCCCTGCGCATGGAGATTGAGCGCCTGGGCCACGACATCCAGCAGACGGATACCATGTCCGCCCTCAGCGACGCCCGCAACGCCTTTGGCGTGCTGATGGCCCAGGTGAACGACGAGCTGCAGACGGTGCTCAACCCTGCCTCAGAAGATGAGGAGGACGGCTGCCCCAGCGGTGGCTGCGAGGGGTGTCATGGGTGTAGTGTGCGATAA
>CALNAU010000208.1 GCA_937874275.1 uncultured Clostridia bacterium
AACGACCATAGCGCGAATCGCTTTTTTCAGCAGGCCCTATATAAGCGAAGCAAAATTTGTCGCGCGACTACGAAGGCAATATTCAAGGGATTTACACGGTCTCAAAGGCTTATCAAGCACAGCAGTTTAGCCGACTAATGCTATACCATCCCAGTCTGAGGGATGCAATAGCCTGCGTTCAGGCAAAGCAGCTCGGCATACTTGCTGATTTGACGACAAGGGATTTGTCCGCCGGATGCGCCTGAGTATCTCATGGTAACGTTATTGGGCATTCGCAAATTCCTTGTCTGTGATCAGGAACTGTGTGTATAATTTTCATCGGTATAACTTATCCCAGAAAGAGAACGCGCTCAAGTTGCTGGTATATGACATCTGTGTTCTCGAAAAATACTGCAAACTGGATAGGTGGTTTCCTCCCTTAGGCTTTAACTGGTAGGAATTGGTTGTGTCGCTGGCTTGGAAATGAAGCCCGACACGGACCAGGGGCTGCTCTCAGAGCTGCTGCAAATTGGCTAGAGCAACATCACATGGCTGATGAACAGCGTGAAAAGAGAAGCCATGTATCCCGAAGGGTAAGCGATGATGACTACAGTCGCAGAGAAATCCGCATGGCCCCCTTAGGTTTATCTGTTTTACCGGCTCTACGCGGGGCAATGGAGCGATGGGAAGCAATCTGCTTTCATGGCTTAAGCCTGGGGCAATTTGCCGGGTTTCGGGAAACCAGCCGAATCATCACTAGGAATACGATTGCGGTTAATCAAGCAAATCCACAAGAGGAGGAAGCAAACGAATGAACACCAAAACCAAAGCCTGGCTGAACCTGGTCCTGTTCCTGCTGACCATCGGCGTCAACGCGCTGGGCGCGTTCGGGCTCATCAACGGCATGTCGCAAAGAGAGGTTTCGGATACCTATCCCACCCTGGTTACCCCCAGCCCCTCTACCTTCAGCATCTGGGGCCTCATCTATACCTTGCTGCTTATCTCCCTTCTCTATATGATTATCCGGAACAAGGAGGAGAAAACGGCGATACTGATTGGCGCCGTCAGCCTGCCCTTCTGGGTGGCAAGCGCCGCCAACATCCTTTGGATTATCACCTTCTCCTTGGAGTGGATTGGCATTTCAACGCTGCTGATTCTCCTGCTGGTCGTCAGCCTGGCCGTGCTCAACAGCAGGCTGAAAGCGCCCGAAGGGCTCGGGCAGAAGGTCAACGCGCTGGCGTTCGGGCTCTACAACGGCTGGCTCATTGTCGCGACGGTGGTCAACGTCTCGGCCTTCCTGGTCCAGATTGGCTGGAATGGCTTCGGCCTGGCACCTGACGCCTGGGCCGTCATTATCCTCATTGTCGCCCTGTTGCTCTCCTCGCTCATCCAGATGCGGCTGCGCAACGCGGCGCTGACCCTCCCCCTTGCCTGGGCCTATTACGGCATCTGGCAGGAGCACCAGGCAACAGGCAAATTCCTGGGCGCGTATCCGGCCGTAGCGAGCGCATCACTGATTATCGCCATCCTGTACGTCCTGATTGCAGGCGCGGTGTTCATGCTTAACAAGCGCTGCCTGCTCCCCCTTACCGGAACAGAGAAGAAAGGATAAGGTGCTCATGAAATCACCCCTTCTGGTCCGCTACCTGGTCACCACAGGAGTATTTCTGCTGATAGACGTCGCTTGGCTTGCCCTGATTGCACCCAAACTCTACAAGGCGAACATCGGGCACCTGATGGCCGATAAGCCGAACCTGCCTGCCGCGGGGGTGTTCTATTTGCTCTATATCGCGGCGCTGCTGTTTTTTGTGATAGACCCGGCGCTGGTCAAGGGTAGCGCTTGGCAAGCCGTTTGGACCGGCGCCTTCCTGGGTCTTGTGATGTACGCCACCTACGACCTGACCAACCTGGCCACGCTGAAGGATTGGCCTCTCAAAATCACGGCTATCGACCTGGCCTGGGGCACCTTCATTACAGCCGCCACCAGCGGTATTGTCACTCGCATCTTCTTGTAAGGGAGAAATGATGTGCAGACCATCATTCAGCCACTGGCCTTCCATAGCGCGCTGCTGCGCGGCGCCCAAAAAGTCGAAGGGAAGCGAGATGAACTAAACCGTATCAACGGTTTCCCGGTGCCGGACCGGGACACCGGAAACAACCTTGCCTACCTCATGCAGCAGCTCAGGCGCCAACTCCCCGCGCCCCAATCCTTTGAGGAACTGCTCGGCAAGCTCTGCGAAGTCTCCCTCATCAATGCCAGAGGCAACAGCGGCGCCATCTTCTCCCAATACTTTTCGGGCTTCAAGGAAGCGGCAGCATTTCTGTGATGCTCTGCTTGAGGTCTGCTGCCGCTGCATGTGCAAGCAGAGCATCACAGAAATGCTGCCGCTGCATGTGCTGGCCCTGATGTTCAATCAGGGTTACACCAGCGCTTTCCGCTCCATCCAGAAACCCCGCGAGGGCACTATCATTAGCGCAATGCGCAGCTTCGCCGAAGGTTTCCATCGCCTGCTCGTCCAGGGCGGGGATCTTTTGCAGGCGGCTGAAGGCGCTTTGAGTGATCTGCGCCATACTGTGCGGCAGACCGCCAGTATCCTGCCTCAGCAGCGCGCGCTCAGAGCGCCTGATGCGGGCGCGATGGCCTTTCTCCATTTTGTAGAGGGCTTTCTGAGCGCCCTTCTGGGCCGCGAGGACGAGGAGAATGAGGCTGACATTGCCATGCTGGCAGGGCTTGCCGCTGAAATGGCGGATGAGGTTCATGTTGAATTGGACGCCGATGAGCAGTCAGTGTACCGCTATTGCACGGAAGTGCTGGTGAAGCTCGCGCGGGAAGATGATATCACTGAAGGGATGAAAGCAAAGCTTGCGGCGCTTGGCGACAGCATGGTCGTCTCCCGGTCCGCCGGCATCGCGCGCGTGCACCTGCACACGGACAGGCCCCAGCAGGCTGTGGACCTGATGGAAGAGCTGGGCGCCCTCATGGAGGTAAAGGCGGACGACATGCGCATGCAGCAAACGCTTGCCTCGCCGCATCCT
>CALNAU010000209.1 GCA_937874275.1 uncultured Clostridia bacterium
GATGAAGGACCTGACCTACGACGAGGCGCTGGAAAAACAGCTCAAGGTGATGGACTTGACCGCGCTGCTGCTGTGCCGCGATCAAGGGCTGCCTTTCATCCGCGTGTTTGGCCTGGATGAGCCGGAGAATATCCTCAAGGTGCTCCACGGTGACGAGATGGGCAGCCTGGTTCATCCCTGAGGCATTGGCATGAGATACCTGCGCAGGTTTATCTGGTATGTGGCCACGCGCCTGCTGGCGCTGGCGCTGGTTTTGGCGTTAATGACCATTGCCTTCTATTTTTCCATGAACGCGGCCAACATTTATGTCATCCTCAAGGATGGCATGGCGGAGCGCGCGCACACGGTGATGATTGACGAGCGGCCGGGCCAGTTGGAGAATTATTTCGCCCGCAGCTATATCGACCGGGACAACGTGCTGACCAGCATCAAGAATGGAACCAATCCCTATGCCCGCTACGATATCACCGGCTTTGACCATCGCCTGGCGATGGAATGGATGTGGAGCTGGCCCTGGGATGATACGGCCCGTGCCACCATTACCGAGCGCATTCCCGCCATCGATGGCCGCATCATATCCAGCTACAAGCAGGTGACGCCCGAGGCGCAGTGGAGCGTGCCACGCTGGGAAAGCGCGCGCTACAACGTGGTGCTGTCCCGTGAAAATGGGCAGTGGCACATTAAAAACATGACCTATGCCGGGGCGCTGGAGCCCAAGGAGTAGCATGGAGCAGCGCATACCACGGCTGACGCTGGCCCCAATGGCCGGCATTTCCGACTGGCCTTTCCGCCTTTTGTGCGGCGAGCAGGGCGCGGATGAAACGGTCACCGAGATGATCAGCGCGCAGGGGTATCTTACCGCGCCCAAGGACAGCCGTGCCTATCGATACATCATGGAGACGCACTCTGCCGAAAAACCGGTAGCGGCCCAGCTATTTGGGCATGACCCGGCCTACATCGCGGAGGCTGCACGCCAAATAACCGACTCCGGTCTGTACTGCGGCATCGACATAAATATGGGCTGTCCCGCCCCCAAGGTGACGGGTGGCGGCTCCGGCTCGGCACTGATGAAAACGCCGCAGCTGGCGGCGTCTATCGTCCGCGCGGCGCGATTGGCAACGCAGCTGCCGCTGTCGGTCAAAATGCGTATCGGTTGGGATGAGCACAGCATCAATGCCGTGCCCTTTGCCCAAATGCTGGAGGCGGAGGGGGCGGACTTCCTCACCGTGCATGGCCGCACCCGTGCCCAGCAATACGCCGGCAAAGCGGACTGGGACCAGATTGCCCTGGTGAAGAAGGCGGTACGCATTCCCGTTATCGCCAATGGCGATGTGTTTCAGGCGGAAGCTGCGCGCGCCATTCTTGATACTACCGGCTGCGATGGCGTGGCGGTGGGGCGCGGGGCATTAGGCAATCCTTGGCTGTTTCAGCAAATTAAGCGCCTGTTTGATGGCACAGAGGTCAGCATGCCCACCCGGCAGGAGGTGCTGGCGTTGGCTCTGCGCCACGCCCGGATGATGGTGGCATGGAAGGGCGAGCGACACGCCGTGGTGGAAATGCGCAAGCACTTTGCCTGGTATCTGAAGGGTATGCGCGGCGCGGCCCAGGTACGCAGCCGCATCAATACCTTGCCAGGCTTGGCCGAGGTGGAGCAGGTGCTTACCGACTTTCTGTGTGCTGATTGACAAGGGCCGCTGACAGGCCTATCATTTACAGGGTTTTCGTACACAATCGTTTCTCAATACAAAGGAGTAGGACCATGGAATATGAAATCAAGGTCGCCGGGCTGACGCGCAAGCTGCCCATCTGCCCTGTCAACGAAGGTCTGTCCATTGCCGCCTTCGTCATCTTCGGTGATGTGGAGCTGACCGTCGCCTGCGCGCGGGATCTGCTTCAGATTGCGCCCGAGCATGATGTGCTGATTACTGCCGAATCCAAGGGCATTCCGCTGGTATATGAGATGGCGCGCCAACACGGCGAAAATCGCTACCTCATCGCGCGCAAGGCGCCCAAGCTGTACATGCGCAACGTGTTTTCCACCGAGGTGACCTCCATCACCACCGTGAACCGGCAGATGCTCTTCATTGACCAGAACGACGCCGACTATATGCGCGGCAAGCGTGTATTGATTGTAGATGATGTAATTTCCACCGGCGAATCCCTCAAAGCGGTGGAAAAGCTGGTGGGTGAAGCCGGGGGGCAGGTCATCGGCAAGATGGCCATCCTGGCCGAAGGCCCCGCCAAGGATCGCACCGACATCCTGTTCCTGGAGCGGCTGCCCCTCTTTAACCCCGATGGAAGCGAAAAAGCCTGATTAGATAAAGGAGTTACCGCGTATGGCAGATACCGTCATCATCCTTGACTTTGGCGGCCAGTATACCCAGCTGATTGCCCGGCGCGTGCGCCAGGCCAAGGTGCTCTCCCAGGTGCTCCCCTATTGGACAAAGCCGGAGGAAATCGCCGCGCTGTCGCCCAAAGGGATTATCCTGTCCGGCGGCCCGGCCAGCGTGCTGGCCGAGGACGCGCCGCGATGCGCCGCCGCCCTCTTTGAGATGGGCGTGCCCGTGCTGGGCATCTGCTATGGTATGCAGCTGATGGCGCACATGCTATCGGGTCATGTGGCCGCGGCATCTTCCAGAGAATACGGCCTGCGGGATGTTCGGTTGAACAATTCCGAAAAGCTCTTTCAGGGGCTGCCCGAGCAACTGAGCTGTTGGATGAGTCACACCTATCAGGTGGAAATGCTGCCCGCGGGATTTCGCGCGACGGCTTCCACCGATACCTGCCCTGTGGCCGCCATGGCGGATGATCAGCGCGGCCTGTACGGCCTTCAGTTTCATCCGGAGGTCACCCACACCCAGCATGGCAATGACATCCTCAAGGCTTTCCTGTTTGAAGTGTGTGGCTGCAAGGGTGATTGGCAGATGGCGGATTTTGCCAAGCAGGCTGTAAACGATATTCGGGATGTGGTGGGCGATGGCAAGGTGTTGCTCGCCCTCTCCGGTGGGGTGGACAGCTCGGTCGTCGCGGCATTGCTGCATCGCGCCATTGGCGATCGACTTCACTGCGTTTTTGTGGACCATGGCTTCATGCGCAAGGATGAGCCCCGCATGGTCAAGGAAGTGTTCACCCGCACATTCCCCGTCACTTTGGTGGCGGTGGATGCGGCCGATCGCTTTATGGACAAGCTGCGCGACGTGAGCGACCCGGAGCGCAAGCGTAAGATTATCGGGGCCGAATTTGTGGCCGTCTTCCGTGAGGAAGCCGCCAAACTGGGTCACCTGGACCACTTCGCCCAAGGCACCATCTACCCGGATGTCATCGAGTCCGGCGCGGCACCAGGCTCCACTGTCATCAAGAGTCACCACAATGTGGGTGGCTTGCCCAAGGAGTTGGGCTTCACCAGCCTCATCGAGCCGCTGCGCATGCTCTTTAAGGACGAGGTGCGCGAGCTTGGCCTGGTGCTGGGCTTGCCCGCCGATATGGTGAACCGCCAGCCCTTCCCCGGCCCCGGCCTGGCTATCCGCGTGGTGGGCGACCTTACACGCGACAAGGTGGCCCTGGTGCGTGAAAGTGATGCCATCCTGCGCGAGGAAGTGGCAAAAGCCGGCTTGGCGGGCGACATCAGCCAGTACTTCACCGTGCTCACCGGTGTGCGTTCGGTGGGCGTGATGGGGGATGAGCGCAGCTACGACCACGCGATTGCCATCCGCGCCGTCACCACCGATGATTTTATGACGGCCGACTGGGCGCGCATCCCCTACGATGTGCTGGCGCTCGTCAGTCGCCGCATTGTCAACGAAATCAAGGGTATCAACCGCGTACTGTTTGATGTCACCACCAAGCCGCCAGCAAGTATTGAGTGGGAGTAAAGTAATGTTCTAAAACCCTTGATTTTCAGGGGTTTTTGCTTTTCCTTGTCTTTTACACACTGGAGATGCATGGGAGATTGCCATGAAGTACAATGACCTGATACCGGAACTGATGGTTTCTGA
>CALNAU010000210.1 GCA_937874275.1 uncultured Clostridia bacterium
CCTTGAGCTGCTCGTTGCCCCTCTCCCAGATGGCCCGGCAGGTGTCGGGCGTCAGCGGCTCATAGATGCCGAAATAGCGCTGCAACTCCAGATGCGTCCAGTGATACAGGGGGTTTCCGATGAGCTTTGGCATGGTGGCCGCCCACTGCTCAAACTTCTGATAGGGGGTGGTTGCGGTACCGGTGATGTATTCCTCCGCCACGCCGTTTGAGCGCATGGCCCGCCACTTGTAGTGGTCACCGCCCAGCCACACCTCGGTCAGGTCGGCAAACACCTTATCCTCATAGATTTGCTGCGGGTCGATATGGCAATGATAGTCGATAATCGGCATATTCGTCGCATGCCCATGATAGAGCCTGCGCGCAATCTCGCCGGATAGCAAAAAATCCATGTCCATAAAAGACTTGCCCATTGATGCCCTCCTCGTGGTATCTGCGCGTGCCGCGCGTGCTATGATTGCTGCTACCATTTTTATTCATTTCACGGGGAAAGTCAAGCCAATCTTGACACGCCCCGGGATGTGCTTATAATATGAAATAATAACGAATAAAAATGAAACCTGTCGACCTTCGTCCGGCATATGATGCCGTGAACCCACAGGCTGCGTTCCCCACCGGGCAATGGGCTGATGGCAGCGCCCGGTTCCCCGCGATAGAACAACATCAAGGAGGAATAAGCATGAGCATTGGCATTCGCCTGCAGGACGCGCAGGGGCAGACCCTGGCCCAACGCGCGGACACCGCCAAGTCGCTGGGCTGCGGCTGCGTACACCTGGCGCTGAACAAGGTAATGGGCAGCGAGTATACCGACCCGACGCTGCTCACCCCCGGGCTGGCCGCGTATATCCGCAAACAAATTGCCCCCATGGACCTCGCGGCCCTGGGCTGCTTCCTCAACCTGGCGCACCCCTATGGCTCCACCGCGCAGGAGATTCAAAACAAGTACATCGCCCACCTGCGCTTCGCCCGCTGGGCGGGCGCGCCCCTTGTGGTGACGGAAACGGGCAACCCCAATACGGACTATCATTACGACCCTGTCGCCAGCCACAGTGAGGAGGCGCTGGATGTATTTATCCACCGCCTGGCGCCTGTGGTGAAGGCCGCCGAGAAACTGGGTATGGTCATCGCCATCAAACCCGTATGGCGGCACATCGTGTACGACGGCCAGCGCGCCCGCCGGGTGCTGGACGCCATCGATTCGCCCAACCTGCAGGTCGCCCTGGACCCGGTCAACCTGCTGGCCAAGGAGAACATGGACCGCAAGGACCAGGTGATGGACGAGGCGCTGGACCTGCTGATGCCGGACATCGCCATGCTGCACATCAAGGATTATCTGGTGGAAGGCGTGCCGCGCGCCGTGGCCGCGGGTGAAGGGCTGATGGATTTCCGGCACATCTTTGAGCGCTTGGCGCCCAAGAAGCCCTTCATCCACATCGCGCTGGAGAACACCACCGCGGAAAATGCTGCCCGCGCTCTGCAGCATGTGCGCGCCCAGTGGCAGGAGGCCGGCGGTCAGCAGGTGGACGCATGAAGCGCGTGACACTCGGCCTAAGCGGCCTGAACGTTTTTCCCATGGCGCTGGGCACGGCGGACTATGGCCTGCCGCGCATCCCCCAGGCAGACGCGTTTCGGCAGATGGATTTGTACGCACAGCTGGGCGGCAACGTGCTGGACACCGCCGAGGTGTACAGCAACTGGGTGCCGGGTGAAAAATCCCGCAGCGAAAAGCTGATTGGCCAATGGCTCAAGCAGTCCGGCTTAAGCGATGGCATGCACATCAGCACCAAGGGCGGACACCCCTTGTTTGAAAGCATGGACAAGCCCAGGCTGTCCAACGCGCAGCTGGATGATGACCTGAAGCGCAGCCTGGACAACCTGGGTATTGAGCGCATTGACCTGTACTTCCTGCACCGGGATGATGCCTCCCGCCCGGTGGACGAAATCGTGGACTATCTGGAGGAAAAAAAGCAGGCCGGGCTCATCGGCGCCTACGGCCTGTCCAACTGGACGCTAGCCCGCGTGCGGCAGGCAGCGGACTATGCCAAGCGGCGCGGCATCACGGGCTTCAGCGTGAACCAGATTTACTGGAGCCTGGCGCGCATCAACCCGGACGCCATCGCCGACAAAACGCTGGTGCCCATGGATGTGGCGTTCCACCAATACCACGTGGACACCGGCATGGCCGCCATGGCCTACACCTCCCAGGCCAAGGGTTACCTGTCCAAGCGGCATCTGGCGCAAGCCATTGAGCCGGACCTGAGTGCCCAGTACGAGGGTACCCATAACGACGCCGTCATCAAACTGCTATCCCCCTGGTGCCGCACCAATCAATGCGACCCGTCCCAGGCCGTCCTGTGGTGGTTTATGGCGCAGCCCTTCGCCGCGGTGCCCGTGGTCTCCCCCCGTACCTTGGCGCAGCTGCAGGCCTTGATGGACGCCGTGAACGCGGAGCACCCGCCGCTGCCCGAGGGGCTGCCGGCGTGGTAATCGCTATGTCAGCGAAATAAGGACCTCTGAAACAAATGACGCTTCTCAAGGCGTCCTTTGCTTTTTACACGCGTACCTCGGCCAGCCATTGGGCGAGGTCCTGCATCTCCGCCCCCTCGGCCTGTCGCAGTCGGGCGGCCAAATCCTGTGGGGTGAATGGGCTACCGATCAGCGCCTGGGCTACGCGCTCGGCCAGCTCCGGGTCGTTGGCATCGGTGTAGCAGCGGGCGTCGGTCACCATGCCCCGGCGCAGAGAGAGCATCAGCTCCGCCTGTCCCCAGGCAAAGCGCTCCATCAGCGTGATGTCAAAGGCCGGGGTGGTGCCGAATGTCCAATCCCACGAGCGGTATTTTTCCGTCAACTCCACCATCAAGACCGGGTCCAGCGCGGTTTGCCAGTCCCGCATCTCTGCCGGGCCGTATTCCTGCACAAAGGCATCAAACAATGCCTGTTTGAGGGCCGGGATGGTGATGCCCGGCGCGTGGGCAGCCAGGTTTTCCACCCGCGCGCGCACGCTCTGCACGCCCTTGGCGGCCAGTTTGGCCTGGGAGGGGGCCAGAAAGCGCCCCAGGTTGTCCATATCCACATCCACCAGCAGCGTACCGTGGTGGAGCGCCGCCTGCTGCGTCCTGCGAAAGGCATTGCCCGAAAACTTGGCGCCGCTGGCCTTCAGCACGATGTCGTTGCGGCCGGAGGCCTCGGCCTCCACGCCAAAGGGGGCCACCGCCCGGCGGATAACGCCCAGCTGCCGGGCGACATCGTACATTGCCTTTGGCATCACAAAGGAAAAGTTGAGGTTGCCCAGGTCGTGGTACACCGCGCCGCCGCCCGTGGTGCGGCGCACCAGCGTGCCGCCAGCCTCGCGCAGGGCATCCACCCGGCACTCCTTCCAGGCGTTTTGCCCGCGGCCGATGACCACCGTGTGCGCATTTTGCCACAGGAACAGGGCGGGCGCCTGCGCACCCGACAGCAGCAGCGCTTCCTCGATGGCCAGGTTAACCGTGGGGTCAAAGCCCGCGCTCTCATACAGCCCGTTCACGCATCATCCTCCGGCTGGTACTGAAAAACAGCCTCCCGCAGGATTTCGCCCACGGTGGGGTGCGGGAACACAATTTTCTTGATTTGTGACAGCGTGACGCCCATCTCCATCCACCCGGCCACCGCCACAATGAACTCCGACGCGTAGTTGCTCAGCACCTGGGCACCCAGGATGGTCCCGTCCTGCGGGTTGACCAGCAGCTTCATCACGCCCTGGCCGCCCTCGTTCTCCGCCTGATAGCGCCCGGCAAAGCGCATGGGCAGCTTGACCGTGCGGAACGTGATGTCCTTGGCCATGGCCGATGCCTCGGTCTCGCCCACGGTGGCCAATTCCGGGTTGGTGTACAGCACCGCCGGGATGGCATCGTAGCGCATGGCATCGGCCTGCCCCAGCATATGGTTGACGGCCACCTCTGCCTCGC
>CALNAU010000211.1 GCA_937874275.1 uncultured Clostridia bacterium
CTTGCCCATTCCTCCTCACCCTGGGCAAAGTTGCGAACTTCAGTGTACTCTATCTTAATTTTGAGAGGATGAAACAGTTTTTTAATTTTTAATTGAACATAATAAACAATGGAATGTCTCAAATTTATGGCAAGATGTGCATAATGGGCATGGCACCCCGCCTTTGCAGCGACATCAATCAACCGCAGCAACCGAAAGCAAACGCAAGCGCGCCGTCCGCTCGCGGCGCCGTTGCGCCGCTTTCCGAAAACCGCTGCCGGTATCTTGACGCTTGCCCCCCGGCGCACTATACTAATCCCATTCCACGGAATGAGGGAGGACACGCCCCGCTCCACCGCCAGCAGAGAGGCATGCGCCGCGGCTGAAAGCGCAACCAGGCACGGAGAGCACAGGCACCACCGCCCGACCGGGACGCGCGCCGCGCGATACAGCGGCACCAAGTGGCCGGCAAGCCGGCAATCAGGGTGGAACCGCGGATGCATCGCATCCGTCCCTCAGGGGACGGGTGCTTTTTTATATCTGACGACAGCCCCATCAAGAGGAGGATAACATGGAGATTCTGGTACAGGGAGCAAAGCATCAATACGATGAAGGAACCAACGCGCTGGACATCCTGCGCGATCAGGAAAGTGATCTCAAAAAGGCGGCCGTAGCGGCGCGCTTCAACGGCGAGCTGGTGGAGCTGGCCCACCCCCTGCACGGGGATGGCAGCCTGGAGTTCCTCACCTTTGATGACCCGGAGGCGCGGCGCGTGCTGCGCCACACGGCCTCCCACGTGCTGGCCGCCGCCGTCAAAAATGTGGTGCCCGATGCCAAGCTGGCCATCGGCCCGGCAATTGAGAACGGCTTTTACTACGACTTTGACGTGGCCGAGCCCTTCACCCCCGAGGTGGTGGAGAAAATCGAGAAGGAAATGGCCCGCATCATCAAAAAGAACGACCGCGAGGTGCGGTTTACCCTGCCCCGTGATGAGGCCATCGCCTACATGGAGGAGCGCGGCGAGCCCTATAAGGTGGAGCTGATTCGCGACCTGCCCGAGGACGAGGTCATCTCCTTCTACCGGCAGGGCGACGACTTTGTGGACCTGTGCGCGGGCCCGCACGTGCCCAGCACCGGCCGCATCAAGGCCTTTAAATTGACCAGCGTAGCCGGCGCGTACTGGCGCGGCAATGAGCACAACAAGATGCTGCAGCGCATCTACGGCACCGCCTTTACGGATAAAAAGGATTTGGAAGACTACCTGCAAAAGCTCGAGGAGGCCAAAAAGCGCGACCACCGCAAGCTGGGCCGTGAGCTGGATTTGTTCGACATCATGGACGAAGGCCCCGGCTTCCCCTTCTTTTACGCCAAGGGCATGGTGCTGCGCAACGCGCTGGAAGACTATTGGCGCAAGGTGCACCGCAAGGCCGGCTACGAGGAAATCAAGACCCCGATGATTCTCTCCCGCAGCCTGTGGGAGCAAAGCGGCCACTGGGCCAACTACCGCGACAACATGTACACCCTCAAGATTGACGATGAGGACTATGCCATCAAGCCCATGAACTGCCCCGGTGGCATCCTGGCCTACAAGCGCCGCCTGTGGAGCTACCGGGATCTGCCTGTGCGCGTGGGCGAGCTGGGCCTGGTGCACCGGCACGAGAAATCGGGCGCGCTGCACGGCCTGATGCGCGTGCGCTGCTTCACCCAGGATGATGCCCACCTGTACATGACGCCGGAGCAAATCAAGCAGGAAATCATCGGCGTGTACAAATTGACCGACCAGGTGTACCGCGACTTCGGCTTCGCCTATAAGGTAGAGCTGTCCACGCGGCCCGAGGAGAACACCATCGGCACCGACGAGATGTGGGAGCTGAGCACCCAGGCGCTCAAGGACGCGCTGGACGAGCTGGGCGCCGAATATACCATCAACGAAGGCGACGGCGCCTTCTACGGCCCCAAGATCGACTTCCACCTGCAGGACAGCCTGGGCCGCAGCTGGCAGTGCGGCACCCTGCAGCTGGATATGAACTTGCCCGAACGCTTTGACATGACGTATGTGGGCCCGGATGGCGAGCGCCACCGCCCCGTCATGATTCATCGCACGGTGCTGGGCTCCATGGAGCGGTTCATCGGCATCCTCACCGAGCACTTCGGCGGCGCCTTCCCGCTGTGGCTGGCCCCGGTGCAGGCCAAAATCCTCACCATCACCGACCGCGCGGACGGCGCCGCCCGCGCGTTGCTCGCCAAAATGAGCGATGCCGGCCTGCGCGCGGAGCTGGACCTGCGCAATGAGAAGATTGGCTTCAAGGTGCGCGAGGCGCAGATGATGAAAAT
The DNA here is from genome assembly GCA_937874275.1 of uncultured Clostridia bacterium. Lineage (GTDB taxonomy): Bacteria > Bacillota > Clostridia > Christensenellales > Aristaeellaceae > UBA1038. The sequence goes on from CALNAU010000211.1 coordinate 2,314, forward strand.
CCCCTACATGCTGGTCATTGGCGACCGCGAGGCCGAGGAGGGCACGGTGTCCGTCCGCACCCGCAAAGGAGAGAGCCTGGGCGCCATCAGCCAGGATGTGCTGATTGACAAGCTGCTGGCGGAGAACAACGCCCGCGCGCTGGAGCGCGACTGGGAAGCCTAATACCAAACAAACACCAACAAGGGGCGGTCGACGCACGTCGACCGCCCCTTTTGCATAGGCGCAATCCGGCTATTTGCTCTTGCCCACGGTGTACAGGCCACTGCCTTGGCCAAGGAGGATGGTTTCAGCCAGGATGGGTTGCCTGTCGCTGTTTTGGGCCCAGTCCAGGTAGCTTAGCGCGTGCTGGCCTCGGACTTGCTCAAAGCCGCAGTTGGGCAGCTGTTCGGGGGCAAGGGCGGCCGGTTCAGCATCCGCGCCCGGCTGCCAGAAAAAGCCGGCCTTCAGGGCATAGTGGAGTGGCTCGGCGGGGGCGAGGGCTTTGTGTTCGGCCTCGGTGAGCTGGTCAAGCGCTGTCTCCTCCAGCTGCACCATCAGGCTGCCTTCTGGGCTGAAGGTGCTCAGCGCCAGGATGTCGTGCAGGTTCAGACGCAGCCTCAATTCACCCAGGTTCACGTCAAGCAGGTCTGTATTCAGCTGGGTTAGCTGCGCTACCAGGCTGCCGGGTAGGGCCAGTGTGTATGGCTTCCCCTTGCCGGGCCCGTCCTTCTCATGCAGATCGAGCCTGAGGGCGTAGATGCCATCCAGCCATCTGCGGCTTTGGAAGACCGTGCGCATGGTTTGCTGCTGCCCACTGTCATCCGCTGTATACAAAAGCTTGCCGCGCCAACGCCTGATCAATGTTATGGAGGGGTGCTCGGGCTTTGGTGTTGCGGGCGCAGGGGGTTCAGGGGCCGGCGTAACAGGCGCCGGAGCGATGGACCAGGGAATGAGCAGGGCGGCGTTGCCGCCTGTGCCTGCTCAAACGGTGTTTCTGCTGTCCATGAGCGTGGCAGTGGCCGTGTAGCCGCCCGCCTTTGTGGCCGTGTTGCCCGTCATGGCATAGCCTGCGCCCGCTGGCACACCGGTTTTCAATGCGCCATCTTCCACGATGCCAACGCGTGCCGCAGGCTGCGCGATGGGCTTGGGGGCTATGGACCAGTTTACATCCCTGTTTGCCCAGGTGAGGGTATCTGTCCATAGGAATGGATAGGTATTGTTGACCTGGATGCTTGCCTTGTACTGACCTGCGTCAGTTGCTGCCTGCGTACCGGACACGGCGCCCGCATCGCTATTCAGCGCGACAGCAAAGCCTTCCTGCTGCTGTCCGTTGTACACCAGTTTGGCGGCCATGACGGGCGGGCTTACGGGGCCATAGAGAGTCCATGCCAGCTGCAAGTCGGTGGTATTCTTTGTGCTTTCCCAATACGAGTTGGCCTTATCAACCAGTTCGGCTGTGGTCTGCCAGTGTCCCATTTTGTCTTGGCTTGTTGCGCCCGTAAGCGTGTAAAAGTCACCGGGCAGGTACCCGCTCTTGGGCTGACCATCGGCCAAAAGCGGCCATTTCGTTTTTTGCGGGTCGGCCACAGCCCTTTGGGCGATGCTCCAGTCGATCTGTTTGACAGCGGTACCGCCACCGGCCCACATGGTGTTCGCCAGGTCATTCAACGTGGCATACGCTGTATAGCTGCGCGCGGCTGTCCCCGAGGTTTCTCCGCTCAGCGTATAGTACTTCGACGCGGTTACGCCGATTTTCTCGGTGCCGTCCCACACCAGACCGGCAACGGCCTGAGGCACATCAATGGGCTTTGGGGCGATGCTCCAGGAGATTAGCTTGTCCGCTTTACCGCCGGTGCTGTCTATCCAAAAAAAGTTTGTTGCGTTTGCGAGTCGGGCTGTCGCCGTGTACGTCCCGACGTCGGTGCCCAAGTTGGACTTGTTGAGGAATACATAGCCGTACCCATCGGGAACGCCCTTCTGCTCCTGCTCGTTGTACACCAAGGGTCCCTCGGCGAGTGGCACGGAAAGCCCGTACTGCGATATGTACCACTTCACCGTTACCATATCGGTGGAGGAGTTGGCAAAACAGTAGTTTGGTTGTTGCGGTTTGAATGTAACGCTGTATGTCCCGGCATCGGTTGCGCTGGTAACCCCACCTATGTCCACCCCGGGATATACGTTGCTGGTATAGCCTTCCCAGGTGTGTAGAAAGCCATCGTAGGGCAGACTCCTGATCTTATCAATTGGTGCGCTCACAGTTTTTTGTCCGATGCTCCAGCCAATATCTTGATCTGCATTGCTACCATTGGTGCCCTGCCACACCGTGTTCATCTTGTCCGTCAAGCTGGCCTTAGCCGTGTAGCTTCCGGCGTTAATGCCGATGCCATTGCTGACGGTATAGCCATTCCCGGCCGCGACACCTGTTTTTTCGGCACCGTCGTACACAAGGCCGGCTACGGGCTGAGGCACCGGAATGGGTTTGGGGGCAATGCTCCAGCCAATCCCTTGATCTGCATTGGTCTTGGCATGCTGCCACACGGTGTTTGCCTTGTCCGTTAAGCTGACCGTGGCCGTGTAGCCACCGACGGTAGTACCGGTGCCATTGCTGACAGTATAATCATTCCCGGCCGCGACACCTGTTTTCTGCGTACCATCGTACACAAGGCCGGTTATGGGCTGAGGCTCCGGGATTGGCTTGGGGGCAATGCCCCAGATAACCTCTTGATCTACACTGTCCTTCGTGTTCTGCCACACCGTATTCGTCTTGTCCGTCAAGCTGACCGTGGCCTTGTAACTTCCGGGGGCAGTGCCGGTGCCATTGATGACGGCATAGCCCTCCCCCGCCGCCACCCCTGTTTGCACACTTCCGTCCCATACCAGGCCTTGCGCGGCCGCAGGCAGAGCCACTTCAGTCGCCGCCTGGGCGGACAACGCGGGCAGCCAGAGCGCCAGAGAAAACACAAGAATGCCCACCCAAAGTGCCCGCCGAAGCCAAGTTTTCTTCATAAATATCGCCCCTTCATTGCTGATGATGCATGCATATACTCCCCTACGCATACTTAGTGCCATCCGCAAGACAAATTGGCCAGTCCGGAGAAAAATATTTTTCAAATATCGCCGACAGGGCGATGGGTGATGCAGGCACTCGAAAACCCAGCCGATTCGACCGGCAAAATCCGTCAGCCAATCTATATGCTGCACGTCATCAGGGCGGTGGTTGTAATAGCCGGGCGCACGCGGTTGACCCTGCTCGGTCACGGAACCGTGGAAGGGGTGGATGCGCCCAATTGGGTACTGCTGCCAGGCAACGCAACAGCTGCAGCGCGGCTGGAAAGCTCGTCTTCCGCCACTCCTGCAAACAAAAAACTGCCGCCCGGCTATCCGAACGGCCATTCAGACTGTAACTGAAGCATATTCAGGGGGTATCGGAGGGCGGACCCCTCTGATTGAAATTCGCCCCAGCGACTTGCGCGGTGGGCGGAAGGCCTGACAAAGCCAGGGTTTCCTTGCCATCCGCCGCCCGGGAACGAAGTGAGAGGCGGATGGCCCATCCTACCTTTCCATGAAGAAACCAGAGGTTTCTTCATGGCCCAAACTGCCGCCCCTTTTTCGAGGCGGCAGTGATGATGAAAGGGGAACGATTCTCTTACCTATTCTGCTGGTACCCGGCAGCCTGCGGCATCAGCAACATCCGGGCCATGTCCAGCAGCCAGCCCAGGATGCCGCCCGCCACCGTGGGCAGCAGAAAGCCAAAGCCGAAGTCACCCAGCGGCAGCCAGGCAATGATGCGCGCCGCCCACCCGCAATCCGGACACAGGGTGTGTACCAAGGACAGCGCGGAGAACAGCAGCGCCCCCATCATCGCGCCCTTGAAAGCCAGGTCGCTCCTGATGGCGCGGCCCAGCAGCCCCAGCGCCACCAGCACAATGCACAGCGGGTAGGCGAAGGCCAGCACGGGATCAGCCAGTGCGATGATGCGCTCCACCCCCAGCAGGGAGATGGCAAACGACACCACCACCGCGATGCCCACCCAGCGCTTGTAGGAGATACGTTGGTTGGTCAGCTGCGAGAAATACTGGGCAAAGGTAACCGTGAGGCCAGCCGAGGTGGTCAGGCAGGCAAACAGAATGACCAGCGCCAGCAGTATCTGCCCCGTGGCACCCGCCAGGTTCCGCATGGCCGCGGTCAGGATTTGGGCGCGGGTTGTCAGCCCCGCCAGCAGCCCATTGCCGGAGGCACCAATCCAGATGTAGCCCAAGTACACACCGGCCAGCAAAACGCCCGCAATCAGTACCACCCGGCGTAGCATGCCGCGCGATTTTTGGGGGTCATAGCCCTTGTCGGCCAGCAGCGCTGTGATGGTGCCCGACAGCACCAGCGCGCCGATGCCGTCCATGGTCTGGTATCCACCCTTGAAACCAAAGCCGATGAGGTTCTCGTCAAGCAAAGGCGCCGCGGGGCTGCCCATGGGGCGAAACGCTGAAATGGCGATGGTAACCACCAGCAGCACAACCAGGATGGGCGTCAGCACACAGCCGATGGCATCCATGAACCTGCCCTGGCGCACCGCCAGCACATAGGTAATCGCAAAAAAAAGAAAGGCGGTTGCGGCCATCAGCAGCGGCATGTTAGCATCGACCGGCAGGAAGGGCTGCAGCGACAGTTCAAATGTGGTGGCCGCCGTGCGCGGGATGGCAAACAGGGGGCCAATCATCAGCAAAATGATGGCGTTGAGCGCCTTGCCAAAGCGCAGGGAGAACCGCCGGGACAGCTGGTCCGGGTTGCCCCCGCCCTTGACCACGGCCAGGGCGCTTAGCATGGGAAACCCCGCCGCCGTCAGCAGAAAGCCCAGCGCCGCCCACAGCCAGCCATGGCCCGCCTGTACCCCGATGTAGGGCGGAAAAATGATGTTGCCAGCACCCAGAAACATCGCAAACAGGGTCAACCCTGCCACCCAGGTATCACGCCTTTTTTTCATATCGCCTTCCGTGCCGCCATGCGACAATATGTTACTTAATTGCCATTATACAGGCCGTGCATAAAAAAGGCAATAGAAAAAAGACAAAAATAAAACAAAATTTTTGTGTGGTAAACTGATATGGAATCGCAATGAAAAAGCCGCATGCGAGCGGCCTTGTACCATGTCATCTTTCTATTTCACGTTGGACGTTCGTCCATTAGCATCTATACCCACCATATTTGTATGCATTTCCCCGGCGGTCTGAAAGCGTCAGGCGAGCGCTTCCGCCTAATCCACCACCTGGATGAAATCGGCCAGCCAATCCATGTAGAGAATTTCATAGGGGCGCAGGTTGCCATGCTCCGGCACCCGCAGGATGCCCTCCTGGTCCGTAATGGGGCCGTGGAAGGGGTTGAAACGGCCCAGCTGAATGCTGCTGCGCAGGTATTGCAACAGGTTGTTGGCCGTTGGCTGCAGGAAACGGCTGGATTTGAAGGTGAGTACCCCGCTGGCCAGGCCCCACCAGAAACCGGTGACCGTCGGATCCCCCCGGCCAAGCAGGCGCAAGGTATCCAGGCTGTTGCTCAGGTAGCTGCGCACTATTTCCGTGTAGTACACGCCCCAATCCCACTCGGGCGAAGCCAGGTATTCGCTGGGCGCGCCCAGGGCATGCAGCCGCAGCAAGAAGGAGAAACTCCACTCAGGCGGGCCTGCCATGCTCAGGCCGGGATAGTCCGGCGTGTGGGCAATGTCGCAGCCCAGCTCCACGGCGTGGCGGATGCCATGCTCACAGCTGGTCGCATCAAAGGGGGACACATCACGCGTTATCAGGTATACCTCGGCCTGGGGCCGCACGGAGCGCACGCCCAGCGCGAAAGCATTGATATCGCTGGTATGCCGGCCGCTGCGCACTTGAGGTGTGACATAGGCCACACGGTTATGCTCCGTGGCCAGCCCGGCGGCCACCCCACACAGGAAGACCGGCTCATAATACCGCCCATAGTAGGTGTTCAGCCGTGCGTCCTGGCGCACGCGGGAGTACACCAGCGTCATGCAATCCGGGTTCTCCAATGAAAACCGCAGCGCCGCGGGCGCCAGACGGCTCGAGGTGACAATCAGCAAATCCTTGCCCCGGGCGTGCTGGCTCAACTGCTCATAGGCGTTCTCGGGCGTCAGGCCGTCCAGCAGTTCACTGGTCACGCTGTCCGCCAGGGTCTGCTGCATCTCCTGGCGGCCCTTCTCGTGGGCGCCAATCCAGTTACGCTCCGTCCGGCCCGCCTCGTAGGCAAACAGCACATCCGCTGTGCGGCGCGGGCTGAACAGGCGGGTCATCAGCCCTGCGGGCGGTGCCTCGTGCTGCACATCCAGCAACAGCTTGGGCTCCTGCTCCGGGTGCTCAATCAGCGCCAGCTGGGGCTTCAGGTCGCGGATACGCTCGGTCAGGGCGCTGAGCATCTCGGTCAATATAAAGCCATAGACCTTCAGATACTCCAAAAAGGCGTCGCCCAGCGGCAGCGCGCTGCCGGATTGCAAATACGCGCTTTCAAAGCGCAGGTACATGGCGTTGAAGTTGATGTCGCGCTCCGCTTCCGGCAGGGCGTCATACAGCGCCTGCTCGGTATCACGCAGGGCCTGATAGCGCTCCGCGCTGCTCAGGCGAATGTTCTTGAAAAGCCCCTCCTGGTCATAGCGCAGGTAGGCGTAGTAAGTGGCGGTGTTGGGGTCATTGGGGTCCAGCTGTGGAATCATGCGGGTGATTTCGGCCCGCACGGAGGGCGCGCCAAAGTACTTGAGCACGCTGACGCGCTTGTTGCCCTCAATCACATAATAGTTCCACAGGTACTCATACACCTGGATGGGGTCGCGCAAGCCTTCCTCCATGTGACTGACGCACAGCGAAATCCATTTGCCCGCAAACTCCGTGCCCTCGTCGTGCAGCGGCATATAGCCCGCGCTGAACGAGCGCGCGCGCCCCGAGGTATAGGTGCCCACCACCCGTGTCATGGATATTTCGCGCGTGGGCTGCTTCATATAGGCCATGATGCGGCTTTCCTCGGTCAGCTCCTCCAGCACGGCGATGGTGCCGCGCTCTCCCTGCGCGGTGCGCACCGTATACTCCCGCCGCCCCTGGCGCAAGGCGCGTTCATACTCTAGCCTGGCGGTTTGATTAGAACTGGCTTGCATAGGTCCTCCCCCACTCGTAACGCGTCTTGATGTAGGAAAGACGCTTTCGGCTGCGCCCGGCCGGGATGGCCAAATCAATCACCTGGTAGCCGTAGCCGTTGATGATGCTGGTCTGCCGATAGCTCAGCTGCGGCTTGGCGCCCGGGTAGTTCATGTGCTGGTGTCCGTGGATGTGATAGGCCGGCTCAAACTGCTCCATCAGCGCCAGGTAGCCCCGGAAGCCCTTATGAAAGCTGTCCTTCCCATCACCCAACCCCAGAGCTGGCGCGTGGGTCACCAGCACGTCAAAGCCCCCATGCAGACAGATTTCCGGCATCCGCCGTACAATCTGGCGCGTGAGGTCTCTCTCCGTATAGTGAAATGGCTTGGGGCTGGTGCTGTTGGCCCCGCCAAAGCCGATAAAGCGCACGCCCTTGACGACAGCCATGCGCTCCGTCAGGTCGTCACAGCCCTCGGGCGGCGTGCGCAGGTAGTGGGCGTCATGGTTGCCTGGCACATACAGCAGCGGCGCCGCCACCATGGTCGTCAAAAAGGCCAGGTAGCTGGCCTTCAAATCGCCGCAAGAGATGATGACGTCTATCCCCTGAAAGCGAGACCGATCAAAATAATCCCAAATGAATTTGCTCTCCTGGTCGGACACGACCAGCGCGCGCACATGCATCACAGCCATCCAGCCCTTCTGTGTATCCTATGCCTTAGTATACCCGCATGGCCGCTTTCTGTCGAGCAAAGGGGGATGTGCGCACCCCTTATTGCTCTGCATGGCCAACGAACTCAAACAGATGATACTTTCCATTGATGACCATTGCCAGCCGGTTATCCCCCAGCCAACGCAAGCCACGGGCGGTGTTGCTCCTGGGCCCCTCAAAGAAACCCAGAAAGGTGTCCTCCTCCATATCAAGCAGTGATATATCCACTTCGCCCAGCACTTGGGCCGAAAAATCGTACACAAACAGCCGCGACGGACTCTGCCTGGGGCCGCCCGCCAACAGCAGCATGTGCTGCCCATCCGGCGAGAGCTTTGCGTTATCCGGCAGCAGCATACCGATTAAAGCATCCGGCTTCACGCGGCCGCTTGTGTCATCCATCATGGTGGATAATTCCATCTGTACCAGTCGTTGCGCAGGTTCCGCGTCCGGCCGAATAACCAACGCCTGTCGGAATACTTCCCCGGACAAGCTGTCCAGGCTGAACAGCTGAAAGACGGGTTGCATGGTCGTCTGGACCCAGGAGGTATAGAGCAAGCCACGGTTGCCGGCCACATCAACAACACGTGGATACATGCCCACCTCCAGCGGATTGTCCGGGTCGCGCACAATCAGTTGATCCGCTGTGTCCACGCCACGAATGGCCAGCCCCCTGTCCCCGGATACCTCAATATGGGCAATGCTCTCCAGCAGGCCATCTTCAACCGGCCACAGGGCAGCGTCCGATGT
>CALNAU010000212.1 GCA_937874275.1 uncultured Clostridia bacterium
GCGGCCAGCACCACCAGCGCGATTGCGCGTTTAATCGACATATTCCATCACCGCCTGGCCGTCCGACAGCGTCCTGTCCTCCCGGTCCGCGATTTCCACGTAGCTCAGGTCGTCCTCCAGCGAAACCAGCTTGGCCGATGTCTCCAGCACCGTGACGTCCTGCTTTTTCACGGTATAGGTGGTATTGCTCAGCATGCCGCCCCAGCTTTGCTGTACCACAAACACATAGTGCTTGTTGTCGCCGCCCGAGCGCAGGGCGCTGGCGGGGATCAGCGTGGTGGTGCGGGACGCGCGGTAGACGATGGTCAGGTTTTGCGGCTGGGCCATCAGCTTGCTCAGCCCGCCCAGGGCGGACAGCGTCTCCTGGTCCAGCTCGATGATGGCGTACTTCTTGCCATCGCTGGCCACCTGCACCTCGGTGATGGTCAGCTCCCTGTCGCTGCCCTCCATGACCGCCTTCATGCCCTTGGTGATGGGCTTTTTCACGTCCGTGATGTCGCAGCGGAACACCGGCGTCTCGCCCGGCTTGCTCAGGGTGTAGGCGGGCTTGCTGCCGTCGTACTTGTCCCCGGTCTTGAGGGTGAACTCCGTCAGCCAGCCCTCGCGGGGTGCACGGATGTTCTGCAGGGCAATCTTTTTCTCCTCCAGCTCCAGCATCTGGCGGGACAGCTTGGCGATTTCCTCGCGGAAGCCATCGGTCTTTTTGATGTAGTCAAACACGCCGTCGCCGGTGCGGCGCACCGGGCTGGTGCCCATGTAGATGCGCCGCAGGGCGTCGGTGGCGGCATCCATGGCCACCTTGGCGTCGTATGCCTCCTGCATGGCCTGTTTGAGGTCGGCCATCAGCTTCTCCTTGCGCACCACCTCGGGGTCGGGCGTGGCGGTGGGCGCCGGGCTGGCCGATGCCTCGCCGGCCGCAGGTGCCGCGGTGGGCTGGGCTGTGGGGGCGGGGGTGGCCGCCTCCGCCGTGGGTTCGGGCGTCTGCGCCTGGGCAGGCGCGTCAGACGCACCGGCCTCCTGCTTGTCGCTGCCCCAGGCCGCAATGTCCTCGGGCAGGGTATAATCCGCCGCCAGGGCAGCCGCCTGCGCCAGGAACAGCTTGTTATAGTACGTATCCGTGGTGCTCAGCACCTGGTTGTAGGTGCGGTTGTGCTCGCTCTCCTGCGTGATGCGCAGGTGACCGGCCACCTCCACCGTCAGCTCGCGCACCTTTTTCTCATAGTCCACGCGAATCTTGGCCAGCTCGCTGTCAAACTCGGGCGCGTAGGCGGTAAACAGCGTGTCGCCGGGCTTGATCAGGTAGCCTGGCCGCGCCATCACCTTGTCCACGATGATGTTCAGCGACCGGGCGTCCTCTATGGTGAAGGGCTCGCCCTGCGAAAAGCGAATTTCGCCCTTGACGGCGATCTTGTCCTCCAGCTTGCCGCGGGTGGCGCTGATTTTCTGTATCTTGGCGGTGGTAATGGTTTGCAGCGTGCGGGCAAAAAACATGCAGGCCAGCAGCACGCAGACCAGTATCAACAGCCATTTCAATGCTTTCTTTTTGGTGTTCATCAGCGACTCCTTATTTCATATCGCTCAGCTGGATGCCAAGCAGGATGTCCTCCTGGAAGTAGGTATACAGCAGCAGCGCGGGCAGTATGTACAGCGCCGCCCCTGTAAAGGCGATGCCCGGCTCGTTGGTGCTCAGCTGGTTAAACATCACCGACAGCGGCATGCGCGCCTGATCGTTGCTCAGGTAAATCAGCGGTTGCTCCACCATGTTCCAGCTGTCGGCGAAGCTCAGCGCCGCCGCCGCGCCCAGGATGGGCTTTGAGATGGGCAGTACCATGTGCATGTAGCACCGCCAGGTGCCTGCGCCATCCATCATGGCCGCCTCAAACAAATCCCCCGGGATGCCCACCATGTACTGGCGCACCAGGAAGATATAAAACGGCGAGAACACCATGGGCAGTATCACCGCCCAATGGGTGTTCATCAGCCCCAAGGTGCGCATGGTCAGCACGCTGGGCGCCATGGTGACCTGGAAGGGCAGCAGCATCAGCATCAAAATGATGAAAAACAGCGCGTCCCGCCCGCGGAACTTGAACCGGCTCAGCGCGTAGGCCATCATGGGGATGACAATGGATTGCCCCAGTAGGATGGCCAGCGTGTACAGGGCGGAGTTGACAAACAGCTGCAAGTACACGGGCTTCTCAATCAGCAGGCTGTAGTACTGGCGCAGCGACACCATGGATGGCGACAGCAGGATGTCCATCCACTGGCCTTCCTTGTAGTTGTTGCGCGTGGCCAGGTAGGCCTTCATCTCGCTCATGGGGAAGAACGAGTACAGGAAGGTGAGCACGATGGGCAGCACCGTTAGCGCGCAGATGATGGTGAGCGCGATGTAGCTGATGATGCGCCCCGGCCGCAGCGGCCGGCGGTGGTGATGGCGCAGGTCGCGCGTCTTAACGGTCATGCCCGCGCACCCCCTTGCCCAGATACAGCAGCCCGAACAGCGCGAACACAATCAGCGCGAAGCTGTAGGCCGCCGTGGTCACCAGCTGGTAATCCAGCTTGGCGAACTGGTTGTTCATATAGTGCTGCAAGGTATACACCTCGTCGCGCGGGTAGGCCCCGCCGATGAAGTAGACCTCCTTGAATATCTTGAACGCGTTGACCCACGCCAGCACAAAGACCAGAAAGGCAGTGGGCAGTATCAGCGGCAGGGTAATCTTTGTCTCTTGCTGGATGACGCTGGCGCCCTCCAGGCGGGCAAACTCGTACAGCTCATCGGGCACACTGGACAGCGCGGCAGAAAAGATGACCACTGAAAAGCCCACGTTCTTCCATATATACAGCAGCACCACCGGCACGCGCAGCGCCCCGGTCTCCAGCCACAGCACGCGCTGGCCGCCCATGGCCTCCACGATGCGGTTGATGGGGCCGCCGAAGTCAAACAAAATCATCCAGATAATCAGCAGCGCGGAGGACGGCACCAGGTAGGGCATCAGCAGCAGGTTGCGAAAGCCCAGGGATTTCTCCCGCAGCGCGCGCAGCATCACCGCCAGGATAAACGCGAACAGGAAAATGAGCGGCGCCGACAGCAGCGACAGCTCCAGCGAGTTTTTGAGCCCCAGGCGAAACACCTCGTTCTCCCACACCCGCTGATAGTTCTCAAACCAGACGAACCGGTTTTCAATCGTGCCGTCCGTCATGCTGAAATAGATGCCGCCCAGGAAGGGAACCACGTAAAAGACCAACAGCCCAATCAGGCCCGGCAGCAGGAAGAGCCATAGGCTCTTCTTCTTTTTGAACATCCCTTCTCCTTTCGCCGTGTGATCCCAATCACTATACCGCCTCGGCCAGGCAGCCGCAAGCCAAAACCATCACGGAATGGTCTTGGAATTGTAAACCTTTTGTCACAAGACGGCCGAATGCATGCCCACCCCAGCCATGGGTGTACCGGATGCAGGGGGTGCAGCGGGTTGAGGGGGTGGGGAGGAGTTGGCATCCCAGCTGGTCTCCGTGTACAGCAAAAGGCCTGCCGGTATGCAAATCGGCAGGCCTTTTTGACGATATCTACAGCGCTATATCCCCCGCTGCCGCCGGATTTTGTTGACCAGCAACGTGGCGCCCAGCAGCACGCCCAGCATCAGCGTCATGATGCCCATGCCCTGCCAGTATGTGTGCAGCGGCGCGGTGCCCAGTTCGCCGGCGTCGCCCACAGCGCGCACCGCGGTGGTGTACCAGTAGGCGGGCAGCACCTTGCCGATGCGCACCACGCCCTCGCCCAGCACCTCGATGGGCACGAACACACCGCCCAGAAAGCTGCTGCCCAGGGCCACCACATTGGTCACCCCCGTGATGACGTTCTGCTTTTGCGTGATGGCGCAGGCCAGCAGGGCGATGCTCATGCTGATGAGCATATACAGGAAGCTGCCCAGCAGCATCAGCCCAAACCGGGGTGTCAGCACATGGGCCAGCGACAGCCTCGAGGTAATGGCGCCCACCACCACCAACACCACCCAGATGACGCTGCTGTAGGTAAGCGCGGCCAGCACCATCTGCCCGTTGCGGCGCGTTTCGCTCAGGCTTGATACCCTTGTGCGCAGCACCAGGTTGCGCTTGAGCAGCGCCGCCATCACCATGCCTACGCCACTGGTAATGGCCGCCAGCAGCGGGTAGCTGATGTAGCGGAAGTACCAGGCCATGGTGGTGTTGGTGTCCTCCTCGGCCTGCTTGGCCTGTACAATGGGGATTTCCTGCTTCAAGTCCCCCTCCACACGGGCGATGCTTTGGGCCAGGTCCTCTTGGGGGATACGCTCGCGGTACAGGCGCAGGGTGGCCAGGTAGCGGTTCACATAGGCATCCACATACATGTGCGTATAGTCGTTGGGGCTGGCGTATGTTTTCAGCTGCATGGGTTCCCCCGCCAGCAGCGATTGTCCAAAGCCCTGCGGGATATCCAGCACATAGTCCACATCCCGCCAGAACAGCGCGTCGGTCACCGCCCGCTCGCCCTCGCCAATGTCCACCAGGCGGGCGCGGTCACCTACAAAGGATATCAGCCCGCGGGTAACCGGGTCCTCCCCATCGTGGTTGTAGACGGCCAGGCGATAATCCTGTGTGGATACCACCAGGTCGTCCTGCTTTTCCCCCATGGAGAAGGTAATCATCACGCTCATCATCACCATGATGCCGATGTAGAGGATGACGGGCCACAGGTTGCGCCTGGCCGCCTGGAAGAATGCCTTAAATACTGTCATGATAACGCCTCCCCAGGGTCACCGCCACCACCGCGGCAAACAGCGCGCACGCCAGCAGCATGCTGATGAGGTATTGGTAGTTGTTCTCCCGGTAGTAGTACAGCGAGTACAATGCATCCACAATCATGGTGCCGGGGTTGATGCGGCTGAGCCACGGCAGCGACGTATCCACCAGCCGCTTCACCCGGTCGCTCATCAGGCCGGTCAGGAAACTGCTGAACAAGTACACGCTGGTGGTCACACCCAGGATGGCGTTGGCGCTGCCCCGCACCATGCAGGCAACCGCCATGCCCAGCAGAAACCCCATCAGCGTGCCCACCGCCAGGATGACCAGCAGGTACGGGATGTTATCCCCCAGGTGTTTGCCCAGCACCAGCGTCATATAGGCCAGCACGATGAAGCTCATGGCCACCTGCACCAACCAGGAGGCCGTGCCGGCCGCCGCCACGCGTAGCCATTTGCTGGCGGGCGAGATGGCGCCGCGCGCCCCTTCGGCGGATTTGTCCGCCTGCTGCAGGATGACAATCATGGCGCCGGCCGAGCACGCGCCCAGGCAGGTCATGGCCAACAGGGCGAAATAATAGATGCTGTCCGGGGTCATCCGGTCGCGGTTGATGCTGGCCGTCTGGGTGTAGTCCATCTGGTTTAGTTCAGCCGCGATGTGCGACACCGGGATGAGGGGGTTTTGCCGCATCAGGCCGGTGATGGTCTGTTTGGTGGCGTCAACCTGGTCCAGCACCTGCTTGACGACCACCTGTTGGGGCCCCACCCGGTTGGTCATCAGTTGGGGCAGGCCGCCATCCATGACGGCGGCAGCCACCTGACCGTCCAGCACCATGGTCCTGGCCTGCTCGGTGTTCTCCGCCGTGTGCAGTTCAAGCAGCCGCGCCTCCCCATCCTGCCCCAGCGGGATGTCGCCCAGGATGTCCTTCAGGTTGTACAGCGGGTTGACCTGCGCGGGCGCCACATAGGCTACCGGGATGGGCTCACGGATGATTTCCGCCGTGTAGATGTTGGAAAACGCCATGGAAAAGAAGGTGGACAGCAGCAGCGGGAAGGCCAGGCTCCAGAACAGCACGGACTTTTGCCGCAGGGTAATCAACAGGTTGTATTGAAAGACCGTTCTAAACACTGTCGCGCAGCTCCTTTCCCGTGACCTCCAGAAACACATCGTTAAGGGTGGGCTGGCGCAGGCTCATTTCGCCGATGGCGATGTCCCGCTGCTCCAGAAAGTTGATGAGGCCCGCCACCTTGCTCTCGCCGCGCGTCATATCCAGCACCAGCGTGTCCTCCTGCACATCCACCCGGCTGATGAAGGGCAGCTGGCGGATGGCGTCCACATCCTGCCGGCTGTGGTTGACCAGGCGGATGCGCACCTGGTCGCCCAGGTTGACGGAGGCCTTCAGCTCATCCTTGGTGCCGGTGAGGATGGCCTTGCCCTTGTCCATGATGGTAATCATGGTGCACAGCTGCTCCACCTCCTCCATATAATGGCTGGTGTACAGCACCGTGACGCCATGCTGGTTCAGCTGCCGGATGCCCTCCAGGATGCTGTTTCGGCTCTGGGGGTCAACGGCCACGGTGGGCTCATCCAGTATCAGCAGCCTAGGCTTGTGGGCAATGCCGCACGCGATGTTGAGCCGCCGCTTCAGGCCGCCCGATAGCTTCTTAGGCAGAAACTTGCGAAATTTCTCCAGCCCGCAAAAGGCGATGGCCTCATCCACCAACTGCTTTCGCTTGCGCACGTCCGCCACATACAGGCCGCAGAAGTAGTCGATGTTCTCCTGCACATTCAGCTCCTCCATCAGGGCGACCTCCTGCGGCACCAGACCGATATCCCGCTTAAGGGCGTAGGAGGTGGGCTTCATCTGCTGGCCGAACACCGTGATATCACCCTTCTGGATGGTAAGCAGCGCCAGCATGCAGTTGATGGCGGTGGATTTGCCCGAGCCATTGGGCCCCAGCAGCCCGTATATCTCCCGCGCCTGCACATGCAGGTCAAAGTGATCCAGCGCCACCAGCTCCTTGTAGCGCTTGACAACCCCATTCATCTGAATCATTCGTCCATTCCTCCTTGTACACATTCAGTATAGCCAACCGGGCGCCCGCCGCCAGTGGCGCGTGTCATCACCCTGTCATGACAAATGTCATGCCCTGTGCTAAGATGCCCTGGGGGTGAATGCATGAGCGTGCAAGGGCTGTTCAGCCAGGGTCTGCTGCTGTTGGCAGGCTTTGTTCACCTGCTGACCGGCGGGCTGACCGACGCGCACCTGACCCGCATGCTGGCCGCCATGCTGGTGGTCATCTTTGTCAACCTGCTGCACCCCAGGCGCGCGGCCTACCTGCCCATGGCTGTCTATCTGGCCCTGGGTGTCATGGACCCGGCCATGCTGAGCTTCGCGCCGCTGATGCTCTATCTGTGTCTCACCCTGCCGGATGCCCCCTGGCCCGCCGCGGCGCCCGGCCTGTTGCTGGTGTACCACTACCGGCATGTGGATATGTTTCTGGGCGTTATATTGCTGGCCGCCCTGCTGCTGCGCTATAAGGACGACAGCCTGGCCCGCATGCAGGCGCGGTATTTCGCCGCGGTGGACGATTCCAGCGAGCGGGCCACCCGCCAGCAGCGCGAGCTGTCCTCCATGCAGCACGAGCAGGAGACATCGGTCAAGCTGGCCGTCGCGCAGGAGCGCAACCGCATCGCTCGCGATATCCACGACAATGTGGGTCATATCCTCTCGCGCAGCCTGCTGCAGGTCAAGGCATTGAGCCTGAACCCGGCCGACCCGGACCTGAAGCGCAACCTGGACGACCTGCACGACTCCCTGGCCACCGGCATGAACGCCATCCGCCACAGCGTGCACAACACGCGCCAGGATACTTTGCACCTGGACCGGGAGATACAGGCGCTGTTAGACGGCTTCGCCTTCTGCCCGGTGCAGTACACCAATGCCGGTGGCAGCGAGCTGTCGCTCAACCACAAGTACGTGGTGATGGCCGTCATCCGCGAGGCGCTGAGCAACATCATGCGCCACTCCAACGCCACCCACGCGGCCATCACCCTGTCGGAAATGAGCGGCAGCCACCTGCTGCTCATCAGCGACAACGGCACCAACAGCAAGGCACCGCAGGGCCAGGGCATGGGCCTGGCCGCCATGGAGGAGCGCGTGCGCGGCCTGGGCGGCAGCGTGCACATCACCACCGACCATGGCTTCCGCATCCTGCTCACACTGCCCAAGGAGAACCCGCTATGAAGGTATTGATTGTGGACGATGACCGCATCGTCTGCCAGGCGCTCAAGACCATCCTGGAGCAGGACCCCGCCCTGCATGTCACGGCCCTGGGCAGCAGCTACGAGGACGCCGTGCGCCTGTACGACCAGCATCAGCCCGACATCCTGCTGATGGACATCCGCATGGGCGAGAAGACCGGCCTGGACGCGGCAGAAACCATCCTGGCCCGCCACCCGGCCGCGCGCATCCTGTTTTTGACCACGTTTTCGGATGACGAGTATATCCTGCGCGCGCTGGACATCGGCGCCAAGGGCTACCTGCTCAAGCAGGATTATGAGGCCATCGCTCCTGCGCTCAAGGCGGTGCATTCCGGCCAGACGGTCTTTGGCAGCGAGATTGTGCAGGCGCTGCCCCCTCTGCTCAAGCCCCGCCAGGCGCCCGCCCCGGCGGCGGACCTGTCCCCCCGCGAGCAGGATGTTCTGCGCCTGTGCGCCGAGGGCTTCAGCAACCGCGAAATTGCGGCCCGGCTGTACCTAAGCGAAGGCACCGTGCGCAACTACGTATCCCAACTGCTGCAAAAGCTCGACCTGCGCGACCGCACCCAGCTGGTGGTGTATTACTATCGGGGGAAGGGGAAGTAGCGCAATTCGGCACAGCCATAGCCATACGGCGCTCGTGACCCCTCGCCATATTTTCAATCCACTTCTTTTCCCCCTGTGTGTTTTTCACCCACTTGACCCACTTGTCCCACTTCACAAAGAAATTCTCTATGTTGGTATCCCTACAGAAAGAAATATACGCATTTGAGGAACCCACTTTGCCCCATTCACCCGGTCATGTCCGTGGCGACAGTGGGGAAGTGGGACAAGTGGATAGTTTTCTGATAGGGGGCTACCGGGTGCTGGATGTGCGGCCCGGTGTTGCCCGCAAGGCGGGCGGCGAAGGGGTGCGGTATCTATGCCGCATCAGCGGCCAGGAACGCGAATTGTGGTATTCACACGGCCAGTGGTTTGTAGAGGGGGCTTCCGTCTCTCCGCCATAACGTCGGTGTAAAAAGGAGAGCCCGCCGGTGTTCTGTCACACGGCGGGTTCTCGTTGCTCTTGTTGTCCCATCAGCGCGAAGCGCTTCGCGCCTGACTATTAACGCCTCATTCGTCCCTGCCTTTACCGGCTCTCCAGCCGCATCAGGCGCATGCGCTGCTCGGCCTCAGCGAGAAACTCGTCCAGCGTCGTCTGTCGCCAGGCGTAGCGCAGCTGTAAACGCATGAGTTCACGCATGGGCAAGCCCATATAGTCGCTGCCATAGCTGCGGATATAGCCGTTTTCATACAAGGCGCGGTAGCGGGCGATGCCCTGTTCGCTGACCAGATACCGTTGATTCTCCCATTGCTGCATCTCAAGAAGAAAACTGTCCAGGTTGGCTTGGGCTTCAGTTTTTTCTGCGCCTTGGGCCTCATCGACAACCTGCTGCATCATATCGCGGCGGGCTATCAGATTGGGCCACCAGGATTCGGACGCTGGGTCGATGACCTCTTCTCGTACCGATGGGTTGAGCGTAACCACCGTCTCGGGTGTTAGGCGGTCCACATAGGTTTCCAAAAAGCGGATGGCGGCATCGCGTTGTTCGCTGCGCGGATCAACCACCAGGACATACAAGTCGCGGTGGTTGACAACCGGGTCTCCCGCCCGCATGGCCAGTTGGAGAGGTGCGGGGGTATTCGGCTCCTGTATATGCCAGGAGAGCATCTGCGGGGCAAAGTAGTAATAGCCCCCATCCACCAGCGAACGGGTTGCCCCGGTATTGCCCATGATGTTGTCAAAGGATACGGTTTGTGCCCGCTCCAGCATCGCGCGCAGCATGGGCGACTGGAAGCTGAATTCCTGCCCCGTATGCGCACAGTAGTTGGTGTACAGATTGACTGCCAGGCGCACCAGCATCTGCGGAATGTCGTCCGTATTCACCGGGCGTATGTCCGGATAGCGGTCCACATAGTCATCGTTCCACATATCAATCAGGTCGCACAGCTCATCAAAAGTAGTAGGCACGCCCAAGCCTACCTCCTCAAAGCAGCTTGGGTGATAGCCGTGCTCCTCGCCGATGGCGGCGTAGGGCACCATCAGCAGCTGATCCCCCTGGGTTGCGATAGCCTGCATGGCCGGGTAGGTGGATTTGACAAACGCTGCCAGCGTGGGGCTGCCGCTCAGGTCGGCGCAGTAGCCCTTTTGCTTGATAACCTCCAAATCGTACTGGCTGCTGAGCACGCAGTAGATATCCGGTCTGTCGTTTTCCAGCAGAAGATTCTCGGCCAGTTCCTTCATGTCACTGTAGGGGGGAAACTCGCTCGCTTCAATCAGCATCTGACCGCGCAGCGCTTCAATGGTTGACCAGAGGGCGGGCCCCAGCGTGTCGCCGTATATCTTCAGCCGAGGCACAGCCGTCTGTTTGTCCGTGGGGCGCACCAGCAGTTTATTTCCCTGCGCCATGGCGATGTAGCCGCCGGTCAGCAAGGTGATTTCCCCCACCGCGGGCGGTCCGTTCACCTCTTGCGGGGCATCGGCAAACACGGTTATCGCTTGGCCAGGATGGCCGGCATACACATTGCCTCCGCTGAGCAGATACACGGTATCCGCCTGACTGTCGTAGGCTATGCCATGGGCGAAGCGCGCATAATGCACACCCGCGGGCCCAAGCTCGGTCAAACTATCTTCCACAGGGTCGTACACGATCAGAATGGGCTTAGGCTGCGCTGCCAATTCCGGGTTATAGTATCTGCCCTCATCCAGCACCAAGGCCAGCAGCTTGTCATCCCGATACGGCGCAAGAAATTGGACGTGCATGCCCTCGTGCCACTTTCCGCTGCCGTCTGCCAGCGAAAAGCTTAGCAGCGCTGTGGTAGGCCGCCCCTCCTGCTCTCCGCGATAGATGAGGTACAGCCTGCCCTGATGCATCAGCGCATGCTGTGGCGCCCCAAACACGCCGTCATCCGCCGCTTGTCGCAACAGCTGCGCCATGGAGAGGTCAACGGGCACGCCCGGAATCAGCGCTCCATCAGTCAGCGTCAGCGGAAAAACCTGCTGAGCATCGCTGCGCAATCCCCATAGCCCAGTGCCTTCCCACAAAATGGTGTCATAAGGCGCGGCATCCTTGTGCGTCGCCGCCACCATCCGCAGCACTTCCTCCCCTACAAGCCAGGCATATAGCCCGCTCTGCCCATAGAGCAGCAAACCCTCCGCCTCCGGAAGCACCGCGCGAATACTGCCCGTGTCTTCCAATGTGAGCACCGGGTTATCCTGCGCACCAAGCGCCATGGCCGGTACCGCCAAGGTGAGCAGAAGCAAAATGGACAAAAACCGCCGTAACATATCTTTCTCCTTTGCACACGAGCCCCGCGCCTAATTGCGCTGGGCCCGTGTGTGGTCTCCATACAGTTCGGTTACAATTTACCGGCTCTCCAGCCGCATGAGGCGCAGCTTGCCATCGGCCTCCTGCAGGAACTGCTCCAGCGGCAGCTGGCCCTGGGTATAGCGTTCAAACAGGGTGCGGATGTCGGGGCTTTGCCAGATGGTGCTCATGGCGTTGAAGGTGCGCACGTAGGCGTTGTCCATCATCTGGCGGTAGTAGGCGATGGCCTCGGGCACCACCTGCCAGCGCATGCGCTCCATGTTCTTCTCGTTCTCCGCCATCTCGCGCTCGTAGTTGGCCTGCATCTCGGTCTTTTCAGCGCCTTCCAGCTTGGCCAGCTCGCGCTCCATGTTCGCCTTGCGCTCCTCCATCCACTTGATGCTGCGCTCAAAGTACGGGTTGGGGATGGGGTCGTTAAGCTCGGGATTGAGCATCGCCGCCTTGACGGGCTGAAGGCCTGAGACATACTGCTCCACATAGCGGATGGCGCTTTCCAGGTTCTTGGATTTGGGGTTGACGGCCATCAGCGTCAGGGTGACACCGGTGACGGGCTTCTCGGCCTGCGACATCGACAGCTGGAAAGGCTGCTCGGTGCCCACCTCGTAGCCAGGGCCATTGCCATAGCTGACGGTCATCTGCCCGTCCGGGTTGTTAAAGGAGTTGCTCAGCATATCCAGGCTCAAGCCATAGCGGTTCTCGATGACCGGGGGCTTGTTGTAGATTTCCTCCATCGCTGCGTTGGAGCCGGGCTGGCTCCAATCCACCTTCTGGGCGATGTCCTCGGTGTTGACGGTGGTGGCACGGGTAAGCAGATCCTTGAGCTGCGGGTCGGCGAAGGTGAACTCCTCCCCCTTGATGCCCTTGCTGTCGGCAAACAGCGTCATGGCCATCTGCATCAGCTCGTTGCGGTAATCGGTACTCTGCATGGGCAGGATATCGGGGAACTTTTCACCCAACTCGTCATTCCACTGCTGCAGGAAGTCGCACAGCTGGTCAAATGTCTTGGGCACTTCCACGCCCACCTGCTCCAACAGCTTGGGGAAGTACACCACCAGCTGTCCGTCCAGATCCACAGGCACCAGATAGGTCTTGCCCTCGCGCATGGCCTGTTCCTGCATCATGGGGTAGGTTTTGGCCACGTAGTCGGTGATAACCTGGCTGCCGCTGAGATCCGCGCAGTAGCCTTTGGCGATGATGTTGTCCAGGTCGATGCTGTCGCTGCGCAGGAAGAGGATGTCGATGTTATCCTCACCCGATACCAGCGCCTGGCCCAGCTCCTGGGCGGTGGAGAAATACTTGTTGTCCAGGAACGTGACCGGGATGCCGTTGAGCCCCTGGATAGCAGCCTTGTGGTTGTCGTCCATATAGCTGCCGTAGATGGTCAGCCGGCCGGTGGGCAGCTGGGCCGGGTCGGTGCCGCGCACGGAAACGCCCTGCTGGTTTACGGCGGCAATCCGGCCGGGGGCAATCATCAGCAGGCGCCCACTCATGGCGCCGCCGTAGTTGGTGGGCGGCAGGTAGGCGCACAGCTCGGGTCCGTTTGCCTGTGTCCAGCGGTATACCTCATCCTTGCCGGTGAGGTAGACATAATCGCCCTGCGCGTCGTATACCATGCCCATGCCCTCGCTGCGGTAGGGCACGCCGGCGGTGCCAAGCTCTGTAAGGGCGTCGGCGGCAGGGTCATACACGGCCAGCATGGGCGGCTTCATTTGATTGGTTTTGGGGTCCCAAGCCTCTGCCTCATTCATCACCATGGCCAACAGCTTGCCATCCTTGTAGGGGGCAATCTGCGCCACAAACTCGGCCTTGTGTTCTGTGGCCTGACCACCCGCTGCCACATCGTAGCTGAGCAGCTTGGCCGTTGGCCCCTTGGGGCCGTAGGTGCGCAGCACCATGTACAGGCGGCCACCGTGCGCCAACAGCTGACTGGGCTGCTCCTTATAGCCTTCGTCGCCATATTCCATGTTTAGCAGCGGGCTCAAGTCCAGCTGGATGCCCTCACCCAACATGATGCCCTTGCCACCCTCGTTGATGGTGATGGGGTAGAGCATATCTTTCTCAAGGTGAAGGCCATACAGGCTGTCGCCATCGGCAACCAGCGTGAGGCCGTAGATGTCGGGGTACTTTTCGGTCCATTCCGGCGTGCTGAACGACTGCAGCTGGGTTAGTTCCTCATCGCCGGGCTGATAGGTATAGATGCCGTCGCCGCTTAGAAGAATCTGGTCTTTGAAAAAAGCGGCAGAAGTCAGCCAGGTGGTTTCACCCAAGCTGAGGTCGGTGTTCTGCGCCGCGGGCTGGGCGGCCATGGCCTGCCCAGACAGCCCCAGCACCATCATGAGGGCAAGGAAAAGTGTCAACGTCCTTTTGAACATGCAGAGTTGCTCCTTTCGGCCGGCCCCTGCGTCTGATTGTGATGTCAGGGCCATGCTCTGCCCCCATGATACGCCATCGGCGCACCCATCGCAAGGAAAAGGATGTTTGTTTCGTATTGGAATTGTAACAATCTTGTAAAACCGCCCCGAAGGGAAAGTTACATCAGCGCCGTATACGCATAGCCCAGCAAGCCGCCTCCCAAAATGAGCCAGGCGGAGTTGACCTTATAGCGCAGCAGCAATACCGCCGCCACGACAAACAACGCCACCGTGAAAGGATCGATGAGCGAAGCCACGCCCAGGCGCACCGTGACTACCGCCATGATGCCCAGCGACGCCACATTGACCCCATCCAGCGCCGCCCCCACCCAGGGGGATTTGCGCAGCCTGGGGATGATGGGGTTGATGAGCAGCACCAGCAAAAAGCTGGGCAGAAAGATGCCCGCCGTGGCCGCCAGGCCGCCGGGCAGGCCGTGGATGAGGTAGCCGATAAAGGTGGCCGTGGTGAACACGGGGCCCGGGGTCACCTGGCCCACCGCCACGGCGTCCATCAGCTGCTGCGTGGTGATGACGCCAAAGCGCGCCACAAACTTGGCATCCAGATACGCCAGCAGCACATAGCCGCTGCCGTAGAGCACCGCCCCAATCTTGAAAAACGTAAGGAAGATGCTGCTGAGCGCCATGCTGACCGGGCCCGCGTCCCGCGCGGGCGCGGGTGGTTGCACAAGAAGCGCCAGCATAGGCAGCGGCAGGCTGAACAGCCGGTTGCGAATGCGCGGCCAGTTCATCACCGCCGTGGTGATGGCGCCCGCGCACAGCAGCAAAAGAATCTCCTCCACCCCCAGGAACGTAAGCGCAATGACCGCCACCCCCACGGCGGCCGTCAGCGCGCCCTTGACGGCCGATTTGCCCAGGCGCAGCAACGCCTGCAATACCACCGCCATGATGACAGGCTTGACCCCCACCAGCGCACCCGCCACCTGCGGCAGCGCACCAAAGCGCACATACAGAAAGGCGAAGATGCTGACGATGAATACTGCGGGCAATATGAACGCGGCACCGGCCAGAAACAGCCCGGCGTAGCCGCCCCGCTCAAACCCAAGCAGGATGGCCATCTCGGTGGAGTTGGGGCCGGGGATGAGGTTGGTGGCGCCCAACAGGTCCATAAACTTCTGCCGCGGCAGCCAGGCGCGGCGCTGCACCACGGCCTCCTCCATCATGGCGATGTGCGCAGCGGGTCCGCCAAAGGCCAAGGCACCCAGGCGCATGAACACCAGGGCGATTTCCCGCAGGCGCCCCCGGCGCTCGGCCTTGGGCAGCGCGTCGTAGTCCGGGTTACGGTACATGCGGCTCCCCCCTGAGGTCATCCCCAAACTGCGTCTCATATAGCTGTGCGTACAGGCCGCCCTGTGCAAGCAGCGCATGGTGGGTGCCCCGCTGCACGATGCGCCCCTGCTGCAGCACCAGGATTTCGTCCGCCGCCAGGATGGTGGACAGCCGGTGGGCGATGACGATGCTGGTGCGCTGCGCCAGCATGGGGGCGACGGCCTGCTGAATGGCGCTCTCGGCGATGGAATCCAGCGACGAGGTGGCCTCGTCAAACACCACGACGGCCGGGTCCTTGAGCAGCACGCGGGCGATGGACAGGCGCTGCTTCTCGCCGCCGGACAATTTGAGCCCGCGATTGCCCACCTGGGTGTCGTAGCGGTCAGGCAGGCGGTCGATGAATGCATGGATATTGGCCTTTTGACACGCGGTCACCAGCTCGTCCTGGGTGGCGTCGGGCTTGGCGTACAGCAGGTTCTCACGGATGGTGGCGTTGAACAGGTAGGTGTCCTGTGTTACCAGGCCGATGTTGCGCCGCAGGAAGCCCAAATCCAGCCGGCGGATGTCGATGCCATCCACCGTGATGCGGCCCTCGTTTACATCATACAGGCGCAGCAGCAGGTTGATGATGGTGCTCTTGCCCGAGCCCGACGGCCCGACAATGGCCACCGTGCGGCCGCTGTTGAGGGTGAAGGAGATGTCGCTGAGGATTTGCCGCTCCGGCTCATAGGCGAAGGACACCTTTTCAAAGGCGATGTCGCCCTGCATGCGCGCGGGCGTGATGGCGTCCGGGGCATTGGTTACCTCGTGGGGCAGGTCAAAATACTCAAAGATACGCGCGAACAGCGCCATGGAGCGAATCCAATCCACCTGCATGTTGAACAGCGAGTTGACCGGCCCGTACATGCGTCCCAGCAGCGTCACCAACACGGTGATATCGCCCACGGTGAGCGCGGCATCGTAACGCATCATCAGCACGCCGCCAATCAGGTACACCAGCATGGGCCCAATGCTGGAAAAGGTGTTCAGCATCACCCGGAACCACCGCCCGGCCATGCTCTGGCGGATGTTGAGCTTGACCATCTTGCTGTTGGCCTCTTCATAGCGCGCGGCCTCGTAAGCCTCGCGGCCAAACAGTTTGACCAGCAGCTGGCCGCTGACCGACAGCGTCTCGTTGAGGATGCCGTTGATTTCGTCCTGGCGCTCCTGCGCCTCGCGGGTCAGCGTCCACCGCGTTTTGCCTGCGCGGCGGGTAGGCAGGGCAAACAGCGGCACGATGACAAGGCCCACCGTCGCCAGAATCCAGTTCTTCTGATACATGGCGACCGCGGCCACCACCAACGTTAGGATGTTGGACACGATGCTGGTGAAGGTGCCCGCGATAATCTGCTGTACGCCCGAGATATCGCTGGTCATGCGGGTAATCAGATCGCCCTGGAGGTTGGTGGTGAAGAACCGCTGGCTCATCCCCTGCAGGTGGCGGTACATGCGGTTGCGCATGCCCTCGGTGATGTGCTGCGCCACCCAGGTGTTGAGGTAGCTTTCCAGCAGCCCCACCAGGTTTGACAGCAGCGTCACCCCCACCGACAGGCCAATCAGCCAGACCAGCGCCCGCAGGTCGCGCCCGATGAGGCCCTCATCGATGATGCGCCCCGTCAGGATAGACGGCAGCAGGCGCAGCACCGTGGCCAGCAGGATGGCCAGCAGCACCAGCACCAGTTGCTTCCAGTACGGCCACAGGTATGAAAAAACACGCCGCAAAAAGGCGGCGCTGATATTCGGCCTGTCGGCCTTTTCCTGCTCTGTCAGATAACTGCCGCGTCCGCGGCCCATTCCACCCTGCATCCGACCCCTCCCCATGTATGTTCTGTGTCTAACATACCCGATGAAGGAGGGTTTATTTGTTTTGGATGAAAGTTGTTGGAATATTCGCCGCTTTGGTTTGCTATGGCTGCGTTGCCGCGGCAAACTTCGCCGCCAGCAATGCCCCCGCGAAGGATGCGTGCGCTTGCGCGTGATAATCGCTCAACCGCCGCGTATGCAGGTCGGCGTAGGTATTGCTGTATAGCGGTATCATGGGCAGCGCGCGCGTAAACTCGCGCTGGAAGTCACGCCAGCGGGCGAGGTACGCGTCAAGGTCGCCGCTGGGGGTTTCTCGCATTCGAAGCGCCGCCAGCATAAGGGCTTCATCCTGAATGAACGTGGTGTTCAATACCCCGCGATAGGCCAGGTCCGTGTGGAAGGTGTAATAGGGGTCAAACAGATCATAAAAGTTGGACGCCAGGAAAAGCATGTCATAGTTGCGGTCCGTCTGCGCATAGTGACCTGCCCCCCAACCCTTGTACCAACTTCAGAGTTAGTTGAGATATAATCAACAAAACAAAGGAGATGGAAGAAATGGCGCAAAAGAAGTACACGGTGGAACAGATCATTGTCAAACTTCG
>CALNAU010000213.1 GCA_937874275.1 uncultured Clostridia bacterium
GAATCCACCACATCACCCTGCACCGACAGGGTAACAACCTGCCAGGGGATAAACTTGCCGCTGGCCTGCAGGGCGTTGACGGCGGCGCGCTCCAGCCCGCCGCAGCAGGGTACTTCCATGCGCACGATGGTGACAGATTTGATGTTGTTGCGGCGGATGATTTCGGTCAGCTTTTCGGCATAATCCACCGGGTCCAGCTTAGGGCAGCCAATCAGCGGCACCCGATTGCGCATGAAGCGGCTGTGAAAATTGCCGTGTGCGTAGGCCGCGCAGTCGGCCGCCACCAGCAGGTTGGCGCCGTCAAAGTAAGGTGCAGTGAGCGGGGACAGCTGGATTTGCACGGGCCAGTGGCGCAGCTGGCTTTGTATGGCGCCGGTGGGCGCGGCATCGGCCTGCGGCTGTAATACCTGGGGCTTGCTACCCGCGCAGCCGGAGCACCCGGCATCGGACGCCGCGGCCTGGCTCTCCCTGTGCTGCAGGGCGGCGTCGTGGTCAAAGGAAGCGGCCTCGCGCTCCACAATGGCGATGGCGTCCACCGGACAATGGGGTAGGCACTTGCCCAGCCCGTCGCAATAATCATCCCGAATGAGGGTCGCTTTGCCGTTCACCAGCTGGATCGCGCCCTCCTGACAGGCTCTGGTGCACAGGCCGCAGCCGATGCACTTGTCTTGATCAATGGATACAATGTTTCGTTTCATGTTCCCTCCTGCATTCATCGGCCATAGGATACGATACCGCGGCCGAAAAGTACAGCGCAACTTGCTGACACTTGTAAAACCCCGCCAAACCGATTGACAGGCACGGGCGGCAATGATACCTTGATGCTGATTGCATGGCAAGGAGTTTGGAATGGGCAAGAAGACCGCAACCGCGCTGTGGATGGCGCTGACAATCATGTTTCTGCTTTCACTGGCGCTGCTGCTGCCAAGCGCCGGCGCTGTGGCTGAGGAGGTCGTTTTGGCCTCCGGCTTAACGCCCCTGCCGGTGGATTTAACGGCGGGTCCCAAGCCGGACAAGGGCAAGTATTTTGAGGATGGTTCGGGCTATCAGGATGACTCCATCTACGTGAAGATTTATCAGGATCGGGCCTACGATTCCAACATCCTGTACGCGCACATCAAAATCGCGGACCCCACCCAGCTGCGCACCGCACCGGCCAGCACCTTTGTGCACAAGGGCAACCAGCTGGCCGCCACCATCGCCAAGCGTTACCACGCCGTGGCCGCCATCAATGGTGATTTTTTCCAGTTCAATACCGAACGCCACATTGTGCGCCAGGGTACTCTGGTGCGCAACCGGCCCACCGGGGAGGACCTTCTGTTTATCGATAGCGCGGGCGATTTTCATGTGGCCTACCGCGCGCACAAACCTGAAGTACAGGCCGCCCGCGCAGAGATTGACGCCCAGGGCCGCACCGTGGTCAACGCCTTCTCCTTTGGCCCCATTTTGGTGGACCACGACGCCGCCATCTTCCCGGATAAAGAGAACTATTTCAGCACCGCCGCGCTCAAGCGCGCCCAGCGCGCCATCATCGCCCAGCTGGGGCCGCTGGAATACATGATTGTCTCCACCGAGGGACCGGAAGACCCGGGCTCCCAGGGGCTCAAACTGCACGAGGCCGCCCAGTACACCGTGGAGGCCGCCCGCAAGCTGGGCAAGACCTGCCTATATGCCTACAACCTGGATGGCGGCAGCAGCAACTCGCTGGTGCTCAACGGCAAAAAGGTCAATTCCCCCAATAACCCCAAGAAGCGTCCGGTCAGCGACATCATCTACTTCGCCACGCTGGTGCCCTGATGCCGTTCCCTGTCATACAGTTTGAGGTTGGCGGCCTGATCGTCTATGCCTTCGGGCTGGCGCTCGCGATTGGCGGGCTGCTGGCCTTATTGCTGTTGCATATGGGGCGCGAGAAGGCAGGGATGCCGCCCGGCGCCGCGCCCAGGCTGATGATAGGCGCAGCCGTATTGGGTTTGCTTGGCGCAAGGCTAATCTACTGCCTATTCAACTGGCGCGGTGTATTTTTTGACCCGGTGGAGGGCAGTTGGCTGGGCATCACGCCCTTCTTTCGCTTTGGTCAGGGCGGCCTCAGCCTGTACGGCCTGATGGCCGGGGTGTTATTGGCCTGCTATCTGTACGCGCGGTTGGCCGGGCAGCGCACAGGTGCGGTGTTGGATTGGGCCGCGCTGCCGCTGGGCCTATTCGTGGGCATCGCGCTGCTGGCGCAGATACTTGGCGGCACCAGCTACGGCGAGGAGGTGCTGCAAGAGGGCGCCCACTTCTTCCCCCTGGCGATGCGCAATGACTATGAGGAATGGGACCTGGCCGTGTTCGCCTGGCAGGGCATGTCGGCGCTGATTACAAGCCTGTTGGTACGAGGCAGAGCGCCCGCCCGCCCGGGTGACCGGATGCTGCGGCTGCTCATTCCCCTGTGCGCTTCGCAGCTGTTTTTTGAGGCGCTGCGTCAGGATGACTATCCCCGGATGGAAATCAACGCCTTCATCCGTGTGAACCAGTTGCTGGCGCTGGCCTTCCTGATTGTCATCGCCGTTTTACTGACCCGCCGTTTGGGCGCAACCGGCACACTGCCAGCATGGGGCGCGCTAATGCTCTCCGCCGCTACCGCCATGGCGGCAGAATTCAACGAGAAACTGCCCGTCGCGCGGGAGCTGCTCTATGGCCTTTCGTTGGCCGCGCAAGCACTGCTCATTATTGTGATGTTGCGCACGCTGCGCCGGAGCATTCCCCTCCCCCATCCCCAGAAGTCAACGCCATAGTGGCTTTGCGATAT
>CALNAU010000214.1 GCA_937874275.1 uncultured Clostridia bacterium
ACCTTTCTGCCCATCGTGGACGGTGTGGGCCGCGTGGCGCACGCCTACGCGACGGAATTGGCCGCGCTGGGGCATGAGGTGACCGTGGTCGCCCCCATGTACGATACGGGTCACCGGGGCGGCTATCCTTTTGAGCTGGTGGATTACCTGGGCTACCGGGTGCCCACAGCGCCCCAGTACCTCACCGGCACGGCCGCGATGGACAACCACTACCGCAGGCGCATCCGGGCGGTGGGGCTGGATATCGTCCACACCCACGGCCCCTTCAGCGCGGGGCGTGAGGCCCTTCGCCTGGCGCGGGCGCGCAACATTCCCCTGGTCGCCACCTTTCACTCCAAGTATTACGATGATTTTTATAAGGCCACCAAAAGCGAAGCGCTGTCCAAAATAGCGGTCAGCAACATCGTCAGCTTTTACGAAAAGTGTGACGAGGTATGGGCGGTGAGCGAATCCACCGCCGACGTGCTGCGCGGGTACGGCTACAGCGGCCAGGTGCGCGTGATGCCAAACGGCGTCACCATCCGCCGGGCTGATGAACAGCGCGTGCGCCAGGTGGAGCAGCAGCTGAGCCTGGGCGACGCGCCGATGTATCTGTTTGTGGGCCAGCTCAACTGGAAAAAGAACCTGCTGCGCGTGCTGGAAGCCGCCGCCCTGCTCAAACAGGCGGGGCATGTCTTCCATCTGGTGCTGGCCGGTCAGGGGCCGGACAGCGAGGCCGTGCGCGGGAAAGCCGAAAAACTGGGCATTGCCGACCGGGTGATCATGCCCGGCCACATCACCGATGCCGGCATGCTGGACGCCCTGTACACGCGCGCCAGCATGTTTGTGTTCCCATCCCTGTACGATAACGCGCCCATGGTGCTGCGCGAGGCCGCTGTCATGGGCACCCCAGCCATCCTGGTGCGGGGCAGCGACGCCGCCGAGGTGGTGCGCGACGGCGAGACCGGCTTCCTGTGCGAGGACGAGGCAAGCGACCTCAGCCGTGTGATGGCCCTCGCCATCAGCGACCCCGAGCGCGTGCGCCGGGTGGGCGCCGCGGCGCAAAAAGCCATCCCCGTCCCCTGGTCGGCCATCCTCAGCCAGGCCGCCGACGCCTATGAGCAGATCATCGCGTCCTTCGCCGGGCGGCCAGACGCGTGGAGCAATACAACTTCGAGGAGGAAAAAATGAAACTTGGCATCAGTTCGTACTCTCTGGACCGGGACATCGCGTCGGGCAAGCTGACGCTGCTTGAGGCCATCGACTGGGCGGCCAAACACGGCGCCGAGTGCATGGAGCTGGTCCCCTTCGCCTTCCGCTTTGACGACCCGGACACCGGCAAGATTGACCAGGAAAAAATCCGCCAGGTGCGCCGCCACGCGGCGGATGCCGGGGTGGAATTGGTCAACTACTCGGTGCTGGCCGATTTGCTCAAGGATGACGAGGAACAGGAGAAGGAAATTGCCCGCGTGTGTCACGAGGTGGACATCGCGGCCGAACTGGGCCTGCCGCGCATGCGGCACGATATATCGGCGTTTCGCCGGCCGCTGAACCAGAACACGCTCAAGGACTTTGACGCGCTGCTGCCCCGCATGGTGGACGCGGCCAAGCGCATCAGCGAGCATGGCCGCAAGCGCGGCGTGAAAACCATGATTGAAAACCACGGCTTCTTTGTCAACGGCTGCGACCGGGTGGAGCGGGTGCTCAACGGTGTGGACAGCGACAACTACGGCCTGCTGCTGGACACCGGCAACATCATCTGCGTGGATGAAGACCCGGCGGTGGCCGCGGCGCAATTGGCCCACCGCTGTGAGATGGTGCACCTGAAGGACTTTTATGTGCGCCACCGCGACCCCGGCGATGCCTCCCAGTTTGACTGTGCGGGCAGCTGGTTCCGCTCCCGCGGGGGCAAGTACCTGCGCGGCGCCATTTTGGCTCAGGGCGATCTGGATATCTACGCCGCCCTCAAGGCGCTTAAGGATGTGCACTACGCCGGCCCAATCGCCATCGAGTTTGAGGGGCTGGAGGATGGGCTGTATGCCACCGCCGTCAGCCTGAGCAACGCCCGGCGCATCTGGGAAGAAGTGTAACCCGCCGCATGGCCGAAGAACTGCGCGGCACCATCGCCTCCACCCTGTTTCGCAATCCGGAGAATGGGTGGTCGGTTGTTGACATCCGCGCGCAGGGCGACATGGTCACCGTGGTGGGCAGCCTGCCCGAGCTGAGTGCCGGCGAAACATGCCTATTCAGCGGCGATTGGGTAGAGCACCCGCAGTATGGCCGTCAGTTCCGCGCGGCCGGCTGCCAGATACAGACGCCGACCACCCTGCGCGGCATCGAGCGGTTTCTGGGCAGCGGGCTCATCAAGGGCCTGGGCCCCAGCACCGCCCGCCAGATTGTGGAGGCCTTTGGCCACCAGGCGCTGGATGTATTGAGCGAGCAGCCCGAGCGGCTGATGGAAATCTCCGGCATCGGCAAAGTCCGCTGCCGCCAAATCAGCGAAAGCTATCAAAAACAACATGCCCTGCGCAAGGTCATGGTCTTTTTGCAGACCTATGGCCTGTCCACGGGCCTGTCCGAAAAAATCAGCAAGCTGTACCGCGAGCGCGCCGAGGAGGTCATCCGCAATAACCCTTACCAGTTGATTGATGATATCGACGGGGTAGGCTTTTTGACGGCGGACCGCATCGCGCTGTCGCTGGGCTTTCCGGAGGACGGGGAATACCGCCTGCGCTCGGGCCTAAAATACGCGTTGGCCGAAGCTTCCCTCTCCCAGGGGCATACCTATGTACCGCGGCCATACCTGATTGGGCGGGCAGCGGAGCTGCTGCGCTGCGGCCCGGCGCTGCTTGAAAACAGCTTGAGCGAGTTGGTGCTGCGCCGCGAGCTGACTGTGGAAGACATAGACGGCGAGGAAGGCGTCTTTTTGCCCGACGCGTTCAGCTGCGAATGGGAGATTGCCAAGCGCCTTACCCGCCTCAACATGACCTCCCAGCAGATGATTGCCGCCCACGTGCGCCAGCAGATTGCCCGCTTTGAAAAGGAGCGCAGCATTCGCTTCAGCCCCACACAGCGCGACGCCGTGCTGGAGGCTACCCAGGCCGGTGTGCTGGTCATCACCGGCGGGCCAGGCACCGGCAAAACCACCCTCATCAACTGCATTTTGTATGTGCTGGGCGATGAGGAGGAGACGCTGCTCGCCGCGCCCACCGGCCGCGCCGCCAAGCGCATGGCCGAGGCCACCGGCCGGGAGGCCCGCACCATCCATCGCCTGCTGGAGTTTGGCGGCGAGGATGGCCAGTTTCAGCGCGACAGAGAAAACCCGCTGGATTGCGCCTGCCTGGTGATTGACGAAGTGAGCATGGTGGACATCTACCTGATGCGCAGCCTGCTGCGCGCGGTCAACCCCGGCACGCGGCTGATTCTGGTGGGTGATAAGGACCAACTGCCCTCGGTGGGGCCGGGCAATGTGCTGGGCGACATTCTGGCCTCAGGCTGCATCCCCCAGCGGCGGCTGACCGAAATCTTCCGCCAGGATGACCATAGCATGATTGTGCACAATGCCCACCGCATCAACCGTGGCGAGCTGCCGGTGCTCAACGCGCGTGCGGGCGACTTTTTCTTCGAGCGCAAGCAGTCGCCCGGCGACGCGGCGCAGACCATCGTCAGCCTGTGCACCACGCGCCTGCCGGGCTTTCTGGGCAACCCACAGGAGAGCATCAAGGGCATCCAGGTGCTGTCACACACCAAGAAGGGGGCCTGCGGGGTGCACCAGCTCAACCAGCTGCTGCAGCAGGCGCTCAACCCGGCGCTGCCGGACGCCCAGGAAATGGTGTACGGTGAGACTGTGTTCCGCCGGGGCGACAAGGTGATTCACATCAAAAACAACTACCAGCTACACTGGGAAGGGCCGGGCAGCGAGGAAGGTGAGGGCGTGTTCAACGGCGATGTGGGCTACATCACCCGCATTGACCCGGAGGGCCGCATGCTGACCGTGCTGTTTGACGAGGAACGCTCGGTGGACTATGAGTACGCCCAGCTGGACGAGCTGGAACTGGCCTACTGCCTGTCGGTGCACAAGAGCCAGGGCAGCGAGTTTGATGCCGTGGTGATGCCCGTCGTGGGCGGCCACCGGCTGCTGCTCAACCGCAACCTGTTCTACACCGCCGTCACCCGCGCGCGCAGGCTGGTGGTGTTGGTGGGGTATGAGGACGCCATCGCCGCCATGGTGCACAACAGCCGTGACCAGCGGCGCTACACCGCCCTGGCCCGTCGGCTGGTGCAGGCGCCCGACGCGCACCCATGACCATCCGCGAGCGCCTGCGCGCCCTGCTGTTCCCCCGGGTACGGTGCCTGGGTTGCGATGAGCCGCGCGAAATTGACCCCGGACAGCCGCTGTGCGATGCCTGCCGGATGGAGCTGGAAGGCCTGCGGCTGCTGGATCAGGTGTGCCCGCACTGCCTGTCCGCCATGCGCCATGGCGAGCCCTGCCATTACTGTGCCGATGGGGGCATGCTGGGCTTATCTGCCGCCTACGCCCCCTACCGCTACCACGGTGTCAGCCAGCGGCTGACTGTGATGATGAAGTTCCACGGCGTGCACCTGGCCGCGCAGCCGTTGGTGGAAGGCATGCTGGATGCCTTTCCCGGCTGGCCGGTGGATGCGATGGTACCCATCCCCCTGCACAAAAAGCGCCTGCGTGAGCGGGGCTTTAATCAGGCGGAGCTGCTCTGCGGCATGCTCACCCAAAGAACAGGCGTGCCCACGCTCAACGCGCTGGAGCGCGTGAAGGCGACCCGCCGCCAATCCTCCCTGCCTCACGACAAAAGGCCCGGCAACGTGAAGGACAGCTTTCAATCCGTCCTGCCCGTGCAGGGCCTTACGCTCTTGTTAGTGGATGATGTGCGCACCACCGGCAGCACCGCCCGGGAGGCCGCGCGGGTCCTGCTGCAATCAGGCGCCAAAGAGGTGCTGCTGCTCACCGCGGCGGTGGCCAGCGCCTATCCCTCATAGTCCGGCGCCTCTTCCCCCGTGGCCTTTTCCGCCGCCGCGCGGGCGACATCGTATGGATAGCCCCGGCGGCTGAGGAAGGCAATGCATCGGCGGCAGGCGTCCCGGCGCTCCCAGGGCTTGTTGGTAACATACTTTTGCGCCTGGGCGCAGGCCGCGGCCAGCTCTTCTTCAACGGTAAAGCCGGCCAGCACTTCCTCGGTCACAGCCTTGTCCACCCCTTTGAGCCGCAGCTGCTGCGCGATGCCGCGCGTACCGCTGCGCTTCTTTTTGCGCTCCAGCAGGTTTTGCGCGTATCGCGCGTCGTCCAGATACCCCAGGCCCCGCAAGCGCTCCACCACGCGGGCGCATGTCTGGGGCTGATACCCCACCTCCAGCAGCTTGCGCTCCAGCATTTGTTCGCTGTAATCCCGCTGGCTGAGCACCCGCCCGGCGCGCTCCATGGCCAGGGGATACTCCGCCTGCAGCTGCGCCTGGCGGTAGGCGGCGATGTCCACCGGCTCCCCTTCGCGCAGCGGCAGCGCCCGAAAAACAGCCAGCGGCACCCGCAGGCTATCCCCCGAGTCCAGCATGATGAGGTAGCTGCCTCGCTGCTTTTTGAGCTCTTTTACGCTGTCCGCGGCCATGCGCCCTCCCCGAAGCATAGGGTCAGCAAGTCCGCCACCACATCGGCCAGAAAGGCCAGCCTGGCTTCGGACGCCCCGGTGCTCAGAAAGATGAACCCGCGCCCGGCTTGCGGCTCAAAAAACGCGGCATGCACCGCGCCATAGGCATTGCCCTGGTGCCCGTACAGCGGCCGCGCGCTGATGGCGGGGTTATTCAGCTGAAAGATGCCCAGCCCCTGCTTGAGGTGCGCCGAGCGCTGACCAAAGTCGGCCACAGGGTGGCGCATCATGGCCAGCGTATCCGCCCGCAGGTAGCCCGGTCGCATCAGCGCCTCCAGCACGGTTTGCAGGCCATCCGCCGTCAGACAGCAGTTGCCCTGGGCCAGGGTGTAGCGGTGCTCCGGGTCGGGCCGCTCATAGGCCTCCAGCGGCCTGGCCTGTCGCTGCGCCGCGTCAAACCCAGGCCTTCTTGCAGGCGGCAGCACGCGCATGGCGTCCGCCAGCGGCGCTTGGATACGCTGTGGGTAAAAGCTGGCTTTTACGCCCAGCGGGGCGAACAGCGTCTCCTGTATGATGGCTTCGAAGCCTTGTTTCAGTATGCCCTCCAGCACGCAGGCAATCAGCCCGGCCCCCAGGTTGGCATATGACCATCGCGCGCCGGGCAGGTGGCTGCAATAACTATCCCCCTGCAACACCCGGCTGGCGGGTGCCCCCGTCAAGATGCCCTGCTGATAGGCCTGCCCATCGTTGATGGCTGCGGTGTGGGACATCAGCTGCCGCAGCGTGATGGGCTGCTCCTGCGCGGCAGGATGGCGCACAAGGAAGGGCAAGGACGAGTTGACGTCCTCATCCAAATCCACCTTCCCCTGCTCGGCCAATTTCAGCACGCAGGCGGCGGTAATCATCTTGGAGACCGAGGCCGCACGGAATGCCATGCCGGGCGTCACGGCGCGCTTTGGCCCCGCCTGCCCAAAGGTATAGTCCGCCGCCACGCCGCCCTCGTCAAACAGGCGCAGCGCGCCGCCCAGGCAGCGATGCCGCCGCAGCAGGCGCAACAGCTCGGCCTCCCTGTCCGGACGCAGGCCGCCGCCCCGCAGGCCGTTGATGGCAGGCGGCAGTAAATACAGCCCCGTCAGGTAGATGGCGCGCTTCATCATGCGGCAGCCGCCTTGGCCGGATATTTTTGGTAAATCAGCACGGCTGCCACCGCGATCAGCAGCCACGCCGCCCCAATGCCCCACCATCCGGGCAGTACAAAGGGCACGGCCAGCGCCGCCGCGGGCAGCAGCAGCCAATGCCGGGACAGGCGCAGGTCCAGCATCATTTTGACCGCCGCAAACACGCACAGCAGCAGGCTGAGCAGCTGCGACACGCGCACGGTGCCCCACATCAGGCTGTCGGTGCGCAGGCCCTCGATGACCAGGCGCCCCAGCCCGTACCACAGCAGGTACCAGTAGAACACATGCCCAAAGCGGCCATCCCGCTGAAACCGTGCCCGGTTGAGGTACAGGAAGGCGAAGCCCGCCAGGTTCCACATGGATTCGTAGAAGAAGGTGGCCAGGTGCCAACCGGCACCGATGCGCACCGCGAAGGGAAAGAATTGAAGCGCGGGGTTGGTCACCGCCCAGCCATAGGCCTCGCCGTTGAAGTAATTGCCCCACCGGCCAATGGCCTGCCCCAAGATGAGCGCCGGGGCCACCACGTCGGCCAGCGTCATAAAGGGCACGCCCTTGCGGCGGGACAGCGCGTAGACGCCCAGCGCCCCGCCAATCACGGCCCCGTAGATGGCCACGCCGCCCTCCCATATTTTGAGGATGCTCAGCAGGTCATGGCGAAAGGTATCCCATGTGAAGGCCACATAGTAGAGCCTGGACACCACCAGCGCGGGCGGCAGGGCATACAGCACGATGTCGATGCCTGTATCGGGCGGCAGCTTCAGGCGCTTTTCCTCCAGCGTGCACAGCCAGGCGGCCACGCCCAGCGCCCCCGCAATCAGGATGCCGTACAGATGAATGGCTGCCAGCGGCAGATATCCCTGGAAATCGCTCATGCCATCTCTTGGGCCTTCTGCAGCAGCTCGATGATGGGCAGCTGCTGCGGGCAGGCTGCCTCACACTGGCCGCAGGCCACGCAGCAGGCGGCGTCGCCCTCCTCCTTGAGAATCTGGCGGTAGGCATTTTCAAAGTCCTTGGGGTTTTCGAACATATAGGCGTCGTTCCACGC
This sequence comes from uncultured Clostridia bacterium, assembly GCA_937874275.1. Taxonomy (GTDB): domain Bacteria; phylum Bacillota; class Clostridia; order Christensenellales; family Aristaeellaceae; genus UBA1038. Next base: position 7,818 of record CALNAU010000214.1, read on the forward strand.
GGAGAAGATGCGGGGAATCAACACGCCTTGCGGACACGGCTGGCAGTAGTTGCACTGGGTGCAGCCCACCGCGATGCGCGCCAGGTAGGCCTCCTTCACCTGCCGGATGAACGCGTGATCCTGCGGGGTGAGGGTGCCGGGCTGCACGCGGCTGAAGATGTCCAGGTTGTCCTCCACCTGCTGGAAGGTGTTCATGCCGCTGAGGATGGTGACCACCTCGGGGAAGTCCCCCACATAGCGGAAGGCCCATTCCACCGGCGACCAGCCGCGGGGGTTCTCGGCCATCATGTCCCGTATCTGCTGGGGCGGGTTGGCGATGGCGCCGCCGCGCAGCGGCTCCATGCACACCACGGGGATGCCCCGCTTGGCCGCGAAGCGCATGCCCTCCAGCGTGGCCTGGTTTTCATCGTCCAGGTAGTTGAACTGAATCTGCGCCAGCTCCCAGTCAAAATCGTCCACAATCTCGATGAACACATCCTTCTCATCGTGGAAGGAGAACCCGGCGTGGCGGATGCGCCCATCCTTCAGCGCCCGCTTCAAAAAGCCCCGATAGTCCAGCGCCTGGATGCGGTGGAAGGCGTCGCCGCTGAGGGAGTGCACCAGATAAAAATCCACATACGGCACATCCAGCTTGCGCAGCTGCTCATCCAGCAGGCGGTCCATGTCCGCGTGCTCCTTCACCAGCCACTGGGGCAGCTTGGTGGTCAGCTTTACCTTTTCGCGGTACCCGTCCTTGAGGGCCAGCCCGGTGAGGATTTCGCTCTCCTGAAAATGGTAGCCGTAAGCAGTATCCACATAGTTGACACCCCGGTCGATGGCGTGGCGCAGCATGCGCGTGGCCTCCGGCCGGTTGATGCACACCTTGCCCTCTTCATTGGTCGTGGTGGGCAGGCGCATCATGCCAAAGCCCAGCCGGGATACGTCAAAGCCCAACTTGCCAAAGGGAACGTATTGCATATTACCTCCTCCGTTCGTTACGGCCGCGGCATCCAGCCGCGGGCCAGCAGTTCATCCCGCACAGGGCGGTGCAATAGGTCATCCTTGCGATGAATGTAGCGAAAACTGGAGCGAACCTGCCGCCCATCCGGCCAGGGCACCAGGCCGGCGTAGGTTGTCGACAGTCCCAAGGAGGGTGCCGCCTCCGCCGGTTCAATCACGCTGACGCGGTTGTGGCAGCGGTTGCCCAGAAACAGGTCGAAAACACCCAGCTCGGGGTCCACCGCCAAGTGGTTGCCGGTGTAGCCGGACACCGCGAAGGCGTGCTTGCCCATCCAGACAGGCACCTCGCTGACGCGTTGCACGGCGCTCTTTGAAAAGCACAGGTATCCCAGGTACTGGCGATAAGGCCTGCCGTCGTTGCCGGGGCGGCCGGTGCGGTCTCGGCCTATTTCCATCAGCATGGCGTGGCTGAGCAAATCCCCGCGCAACAGCCCCTGGGCAAAGCGCACCATGTCGCTTTGTGTGCTGAATAGCCCGGCATGCCCGGCGGGGCCGCCATCCACCCCGGCCAACAGCCTGGCCTTGGGGTCGTGGGGCTGCCCCGGTTGTGCGTCATCAATCACGCGGTACTGGCCGTTCACCAGCCGATGCTCGTAGTTGTAGCACAGGCAATCGGCCAAGCGCTCCCGCGGCACGCGGGCGTAGGTCTCCACCATGCCGCAGGGGGCGAAAATGTGCCGGCTGAGGTAATCCCAGTAAGACAAGCCGCTCACCCGCTCCACCAGGTGGCGTAGCACCAGCGCGTTCATGTCGGAGTACAGGCGCGCGGGCTCCGGCCCTTCAAAGCGACCGGTCAAAAACACCTGCCGCAGGGCGTCCTCGGGCGTAGGCTGTGCGTCAATGCGCTCGGGCGAGCGCAGCACCGCCTGGTAGGTCAGCACATCGTACACGCTGGTTTGGCGCAACGCCGCAAAGCGGTCATCCCGCACGCCCAGGTTGTCATCCAGCCGCAGCTGCTCGCGCTCCACCATTTGCAGCACGCATATCGCCGTGAACAGCTTGGTGAGCGACGCCAGGTCGTACAGGCTGTGCCCGGTCAGCGGCCGCTCACAGGGCACGATGGCGCCATCGGTCAGCGCGACCTCCTGCGCCAGGCCGACGCGGCAAGTGGCGCTATCCCGCGCGTTGCCGTAGGAGACGCATAGCCCCGTGAGCATGCCAAGCTCCAGCACCAGGTGGCGCATGGAGCTTGGCAGATCAGCCCCATTGAAAGGGGCATCGGGTGTCAACGTCAAAGCAGCTTGGCGAACTGCCGGGCAAATTCCGCGGCCTGCTCCAGCTCTTCCTCGCTGGGGCGCAGGCGGCAGCGGAAGCCCTCCACGGTCTTCATTTTGAGCTGGTTGGCGCGCTCCAGGATGTTGCCCACCGCCTCACCCGACCAGCCGTACGAGCCGAAGGCCGAGGCTGGCTTGCCCTTCACCATGAAGGGGTACAGGGCCGTCAGGATCTCGCCCACGGGTTTGAGCATATCGCCCAGGAAGGTGGGGGAGCCAAACAGCACGCCGTCTGCATAGTTAATGGCCTTGAGGATGGCATCCTGATCGTCGCGGCTGGGGTCCATCAACTCAGCCCGCAGGCCTTCCTCGCGCAGGGTGCTGACGATGGTCTCGGCCAGCGTCTTGGTGTACTGGTAGGCGCTGACGTAAACCACCGCCACGGTCTTCTCCTTGTGGACGGGCGTCTCGCACCACTGTGCGTACTGCTCGAACACATACTCGATGTCTTCATCCAGCACCGGGCCGTGGCCGGTGGCAATCATTTTGGGCTTGAGCTCCCGGGCGCACGCCAAGCCATTGGCCGCAAAGGGCTTGCGGAAGGGGGCCATGATGTCCAGGAAGTAGTTGTGCAGCGCCTCGTGGTAGGCAACCTTGTCCTCCATCCGGCTGAGCAGCACCTCGGGCCAGGAATAGTGGGCGCCGAAGAAATCGCAGGTGAACAGCGTCTCGCTCACCGGGTCCCAGGTGAACATGGTGTCCGGCCAGTGCAGGTTGGGCATGGGGAAGAAGCTCAGCTCCCTGTCCCCCAGGTTGAGCGTGTCGCCCTTTTTGACGACGCGGGACTTGAAATCCCGCTTAACGATATTGCTGACAAAGGTGATGGCGCTGTTGGTGCCGATGATGGTGATATCGGGGTTGCGCTCCAGCAGCAGCGGGATGGTGCCCGCGTGGTCAGGCTCGGTGTGGTTGACAATCAGGTAATCCACCTGGTCGATGGGCGTCACTTCCTCCACGCGCTGGAAGTACTCGTCGCTGAAGCCCAGCTTGGCCGTCTCAATCAGCGCGGTCTTCTCACTGCCCTTCAATACAAAGGCATTGTAGCTGGTGCCGTATGGGGTATTCATGATGATATCAAAAACGCGAAGCTTTTCGTCTTGCACGCCGACGGAATACAGGTTTTCCCTTAGTTGTAACAACAGGATGTCCTCCTTATGCTTTGTTCCAACGCATTATAGCACAGCCGCGCGGGGCTGCAAACCGATACACCGAAAATACAGAAAACACCGTACTATCAGCGCGTCCGCGGTTTGACGCCCTTTGCCGCAAGGGTCTATAATACGGCATCACCAAAGGGAGGCCAAACATGCTGAACATCCGCCATGAATTGACCACGACACCAGCCCAGAAACCGCAAAAGGGGCAACCGCTGGGCTTTGGTCATGTGTTTTCCGACCATATGTTCATGATGAACTATACCGAGGGCCAGGGCTGGCATGACGCCCGCATTGTGCCCTTTCAGCGCATCAGCCTGTCCCCCGCAGCCATGGTGTTTCACTATGGGCAGGAAATGTTTGAGGGCATGAAAGCCTACCGCGCGCCGGATGGGCGGGCACTGCTGTTCCGCCCGGAGATGAACGCCCGGCGCGCCAACGAGAGCAACCGCCGCCTGTGCATCCCGGACATTCCGGAGAAGGATTTTGTGCAGGCGGTGCGCGAAGTGGTCAAGGTGGACGAGGCCTGGATCCCCGAGGAACCGGGCACCTCGCTATACATCCGCCCGTTCATCATCGCCACCGATGAGTTCCTGGGCGTGGCCCCCTCCAAGACCTATTTGTTCATGATTATTCTGTCGCCCAGCGGCGCCTACTACGCAGGCGGCATGGCGCCGGTGGGTATCTGGATTGAGGATGACTACGTACGCGCCGTGCGCGGCGGCGTGGGCTATGCCAAGACCGGCGGCAACTACGCGGCCAGCCTCATCGGCCAGGTGAAGGCCCACGACGAGGGCTATTCCCAGGTGCTGTGGCTGGACGGCGTGGAGCGCCGCTACGTGGAGGAGGTGGGCGCGATGAACATCTTCTTCAAAATCAACGGCCGGGTCGTCACGCCGCAGCTCAACGGCAGCATTCTGCCCGGCGTGACGCGCGACTCGGTGATTCAGCTGTGCCGCGCGTGGGACATCGAGGTGGAGGAGCGCCGCATCGCCGTGGAGGACCTGGTGGAGGACTACAACAACGGCCGCGTGGAGGAAATCTTCGGCACCGGCACGGCGGCGGTCATTTCGCCCGTGGGCAAACTGCGCTACCGCGACGACATCATGGTCATCGGCGATGGCACCACCGGCGCCCTCAGCCAGCGGCTGTACGACGCCCTGACCGATATCCAATGGGGACGCGCACCGGACATATTCGGCTGGACGATCAGCGTGTGATCCTAAACAATCCGCAATTGTGAAAAGCGGCCGCCCGACAAGGGCAGCCGCTTTTTTTTGCACGTCTGGGGCTACAACCACCCCTCCGCCCGCAGCCAATGGACCGACTGCTCCAGTGCGGCGATGGTCTTGACCTCCAGCACCACGGTGGCACCGGATTGTGCCGCCAGCGTCAGCCGCTCGTTCAGGGGAATCTCCCCGGTCCCCAGTGCCTGGTGATTGGTTTTGCCGTAGCCGTCATGCAGGTGCAAGTGCGCCAGCCTGTCCCGGTGACGCAGGATAAAGGGCAGGTCGCGGTTATTTTCCGCGTGGTCGTGCCCGGTATCCAGGCACAGCGAGAACACGGGGCTTTGCAGCAGCCGCTCAATGGCGCGCAGCTCATAGGGCGCCCAATAGGTGATGTTTTCGATGGCGATGCGCATATCGCTCTCCCCCGCGGCCTGTTGGCAGCGCTCGCCAAAGCGGGTCACGGCTTCGGTGAACGATTGCTCGTACTCCTCATACAGGTAGCGCGGGCCGGAGGGTAGGGTGACGATGTTGCCCCTGGGGATGTGCATGTTGATGAGGCGGATGCCGCTCGCCTTGGCCAGCGCGATGGCAGACAGCATGGTCTGCGTGTATGCCTCCCGCACCAGGGGGTTGAAGTCAAAGGGGTCGAAGCGGTCATCCACATGCAGGGTAAAGAAAATGCCGTGCTGCCGAGCCAACTCGCGCAGCGGCAGCGCCGCCAGTTCGTTCAGACCGCAGGCCGGAAAATTGCTGTTGAGCTCCACAAAATGCAGCCCCAGCCGCGCACATAGCGCCACAGCCTGCTGCACGGTACTGGTTTCAATCAAATAGGGCAGGCCAAATCGCAAGGTTTTCTCCATCGCTTTCCCTCCCGCTACGCGTGAATCACCCGCACCTTGAGAATATCCGGCCGGGTGGCCAACTGCATGGCAAATGCCCGCGGCACCGCGACCGATGTGTCAAACAGCGCGCAAGCCACGTTGTCGAGACTGGCAGACACCATCTGCTCGATGTTAATGCCCGCCTGGGCAAACAACGTGGTGGCCCCGCTGAGGATGCCGGGCACATTACGGTGCAGCACCACCATGCGGGTGGCATGGGTGGCCGGGCCCAGGTTGATGGCCGGGAAATTGACGGCGTTTACAATATTGCCGTTGTTGAGATAATCCTGCGCCTCGCGCACGGCCATCACGGCGCAGTTCTCCTCGGATTCCTCGGTGGCCGCCCCCAGGTGGGGAAACACCAGCGTGTTTGACATGGCCATCACCTGCCGGTTGGCAAAGTCGGTCACATAGCGGCGCACCTGGCCGGAGGCCAATGCCTCCCCCAGCGCTGCTTCATCAACGAGCTGGTCCCGCGCGAAGTTGAGCAGCACCACGCCCCGGCGCATCCGCTCCAGCTGGGCCTTTCCTATCATACCACGGGTCTTGTCATTGAGCGGCACATGGATGCTGATATAGTCGCAGTGCGCCAGCACATCGCCCAGCTGGGCGGTGTGCTGCACCGTGAGCGCCAGCTTCAGCGCGTGCTCGATGGAGATGGCCGGGTCGAAGCCATATACCTCCATGCCCAAGGCAGCCGCGGCATTGGCCACCAGGTGGCCGATGGCCCCCAGGCCAATCACGCCCATGCGCTTGCCGCGCAGCTCACTGCCGGTGAATGCCTTCTTGCCCTTCTCCACCACATCGGGCAGCGCGTCATCGGCCACCTGCGCCCGCACCCAGTTAACGCCGCCCACGATATCCCTGGCCGACAGCAGCATGCCGGCCACCACCAGCTCGCTCACCGCGTTGGCGTTGGCACCCGGTGTGTTGAAGGCCACAATGCCCTGCTGCGTGCAGCGGGCCAGCGGGATGTTGTTGACGCCGGCGCCCGCGCGGGCAATGGCTCGCAGGCGCTCGGGCAGCGGTTTGTCCAACAGGTCGGCCGAGCGCACCAGCCACAGGTCGGCATCCTCTGTGTCCTGGGTGACGCTGAAGTTGTCGCCAAAGCAGGCCAGCCCGCGGGGCGATATATTGTTGAGCAGGGCCACATGACGCTGCTTCATCATTTCTGCGCCCCCTCAAAGGCAGCCATGCAATCCACCAGCGCCTGTACGCCCTGCACGGTCATGGCGTTGTAGATGCTGGCCCGCATGCCACCCGCCGAGCGGTGGCCCTTGAGGCCACACAGCCCCCGCTGCTCGGCAAAGCGGATGAAGGCCGCGTCCTTTTCCTTGTCCCCCGTCACAAAGGTAACATTCATCAGCGAGCGGCTGTCCGGGTGTGCTGTGCCGCGGAATACCCGGCTCTGGTCCAGATAGTCGTACAGCAAGGCCGCCTTATCGCGGTTGATGGCAGCCATGGCCGAAAGCCCGCCCAGCCCCTTCAGCCAGCGCAGCACCTTGCCGCACATGTAGATGGCCTGGCAGGGTGGCGTATTGTACAGGGAGTCCGCCTTCATATGGGTGCTGTAGCGCAGCATGGTTGGGACGCTGTCCGGCAGGTCGTCGCGCACCATGTCCCGGCGTATAATGACCACCGTGAGGCCCGCGATGCCCATGTTCTTCTGCGCGCCGGCGTAGATGAGCGCGTACCGGCTGACGTCAATCGGTTCCGACAGGATGCAGCTGGACAGGTCGCCCACCAGCGGGATATCGCCGGTCTCCGGCAGCTTGGAAAAGCGTGTACCGAAGATGGTGTTGTTGAGGCACAGGTGTACATAGTCCGCGTCCGGGCGGAAGGTGAGCCCCTCCACCGGCGGGATGCGGGAAAAGTTGCCCTCCTCCCCGGTCGCCGCGACGCGCACATCCAGAAAGCGCCGCGCTTCCTCCGCCGCCTTCTGGGAGAAGGAGCCGGTCACCAGGTAGTCCGCCTTGCCATTCCGGGACAGGTTCATAGGCACCATGGCAAACTGCTGACTGGCCCCGCCCTGCAGGAACAGCACCTCATAGTTGTCCGGGATGCCCATCAGTGAGCGCAGGTCGGCCTCGGCCTCCTGCAGGATGGCCTCAAAGGCCGGGGCGCGGTGGCTCATCTCCATCACCGACATGCCGGTGCCCCGGCAGTCCAGTATCTCGGCGGCCGCCTCCCGCAGCACCTCCTCGGGCAGGCAGGCCGGGCCGGGGTTGAAGTTGTATACCCTGCTCACGTCCCGTCCCTCCTTCACTTTTTTCAGCCAAGTTCGGCCAGCACCAGGTCGGTCATCTGCGCACAGCTCACCGATGGCCCGCCGAGGGCAATATCCGCCGTGCGCGCGCCGGATTCCAGCACCCGCTGCACCGCTCCCTCTACGGCATCCGCCTCCTGCTTCAAGCCAAAGGACAGCCGCAGCATCATGGCCACCGACAAAATCGTGGCGATGGGGTTAGCCAGGCCCTTACCCGCGATGTCGGGCGCGGAGCCGTGGATGGGCTCGTACATGCCGCGCTTGTCCTCGCCCAAAGAGGCCGAGGGCAGAAGCCCGATGGAGCCCGTCAGCTTGGACGCCTCATCGGACAGAATATCCCCAAACAGGTTGCTGGTGACAATGACGTCAAACTGCGCGGGGTTGCCCACCAGCTGCATGGCGGCATTGTCCACCAGCATGTCGCTGAGCATCACGTCCGGATACTCCGAGGCCAGGCCATGCACCGTCTCCCGCCACAGGCGGGACGACTCCAGCACATTGGCCTTGTCGATGCTGCACAGGCGCTTGCCGCGGCCCTGGGCCAGCTCAAAGGCCACGCGGGCGATGCGCTCAATCTCTTTGACGGAGTAGATTTCGGTGTCGTAGGCCTGCTGGCCGTCCGGGCTGTCCTTGCGGCCGCTGGGGCCAAAGTACATGCCGCCGGTTAGCTCCCGCACAATCACCATGTCAAAGCCGGCGTCGGCGATGTCCGCGCGCAGGGGGCTGGCCTCCTTCAATTCGGGATACAGCTTGGCCGGGCGCAGGTTGGCGAACAGGCCCAATTCCTTGCGGATGGCCAGCAGTGCGCGCTCGGGCCGCAGGTGGCCGGGCAATGCATCCCACTTGGGGCCGCCCACCGCACCCAGCAGCACGCTATCAGCTTGCTTACAGCGCTTGAGGCTGTCCTCGGGCAGCGGCATGCCAAGGGCATCCAGCGCGGCGCCGCCTGCCAGCACCTGGTCAAACACAAAGCTGTGGCCGTATGTGCGCCCAACCTGCTCCAGCATCTGCTGGGCGGATTGCGTGATTTCCGGCCCGATGCCGTCGCCCGCCACCACCGCGATGTGATAGGTCATGCCCGGCCTCCTTCCATGGTCCTCATGGCCTGCATGAGGCCGCCCGCGGCCACAATGCCCTGCAGAAACGCCGGAAACGGCGCGAAGGTGCGCTTCTCGTGCTGGGTCAGGTTTTCGATGACGCCGGCGGACAAATCCACCGCCAGCTCATCCCCCGCCGCCACCGGGATATCGCTCACCACGATGGGCAGGCCGATGTTGATGGCGTTGCGATAGAAGATGCGCGCAAAGGAGCGCGCCACCACGCAGGATACGCCCGCGTGCTTGATGGCCAGCGGCGCGTGTTCGCGCGAGGAGCCGCAGCCGAAGTTGTCGCCCGCGGCGATGATATCGCCCGGCTGTACCCGCTTCACAAATTCGGCGTCAATATCCTCCATGCAGTGGCGGGCCAATTCCTTGGGGTCGGCGGTGTTGAGGTAGCGGGCGGGGATGATGACATCCGTATCCACATGGTTGCCGTAGACATGCGCTTTGCCTTGCAGTTTCATTGTGCTTCTCCTTCCAGTTCCGCGGGGGAGGCCAGGCGGCCCAATACCGCGCTGGCGGCCGCCACGTAGGGGCTGGCCAGGTATACCTCGCTCTTGGGATGGCCCATGCGGCCCACAAAGTTGCGGTTGGTGGTGGACACACAGCGCTCCCCCTCGGCCAGAATACCCATATGACCGCCCAGGCAGGGCCCGCAAGTGGGGGTGGAGACGGCGCAGCCCGCGTCCAGGAACACCTGGAACAGGCCCTCCTTCATGGCGTCCTCATAGATTTGCTGGGTGGCCGGGATGATGATGACGCGTGTATCCTGCGCCACCTGCCTGCCGCGCAGCACCTGGGCTGCCTGCTGCATGTCGCACAGGCGGCCATTGGTGCAGGAACCGATTACAACCTGGTCGATGCGCAGGTCATCCGGGATGTCGTCAAACCCGCGGGCATTCTCCGGCAGGTGTGGGAAAGCCACGGTGAGCGGCACCTCGCTCAGGTTGATATCAATCACGCGGGCATACCGCGCGTCCGGGTCGGCTTCGTACACACGGGGCTCCTTGGCGCCGTGGTCCTTCAAATAGGCCAGGGTCTGCGCGTCCACAGGGAAGATGCCGTTCTTGCCGCCCGCCTCGATGGCCATGTTGCAGATGCACAGGCGGTCATCCACGCTGAGGCTGTCGACGCCGGGACCCGAAAACTCCAGCGACTGGTACAGTGCCCCATCCACGCCAATCAGGCCGATGAGGTGCAAAATAACATCCTTGCCGCTCACCCAGGGCTGCAGTTTGCCCGTCAGGCGCACGCTGATGGCCTCCGGCACGCGGAACCAGGCCTTGCCGTACGCCATGCCTGCCGCCATGTCGGTGGAGCCGACGCCGGTGGAAAATGCCCCCAGCGCGCCATAGGTGCAGGTGTGGCTGTCGGCGCCGATAATCAGATCGCCCGCCGTCACCAGCCCCTGCTCGGGCAGCAGCACATGCTCGATGCCCACGCGCCCCACATCGTAGAAGTGCGCCACGCCCTGCTCCCTGGCAAAACGGCGCACCTGGCGGCTTTGCTCGGCCGCCTTGATGTCCTTGTTGGGGGTGAAGTGATCCAGCACCAGCGCCACCTTGTCCCCATCAAACACACGGTCGCAGCCGGCCTTCTCAAACTCGTTGATGGCGACAGGTGCGGTGATATCGTTGGCCATCACCAAATCCAAATCGGCCAGCACCATCTCCCCCGCCTTCAGGGATTGCTTGCCGCAGTGCGCGGCCAGTATTTTTTGTGTCATCGTCATGCCCATGTGAGCCGTCCCTCCTTCTTGTGCAGAATGTATTCAATAGAATCCGACAGCGCCTGCCAGCTGGCGGCGATGATGTCGGTGGATACGCCGACGGTGGTCCAGCTGTGCTTGCCGTCGGACGATTCAATCAGGACCCGTACCTTGGAGGCCGTTGCCTCATCCCCCGTCAGCACACGCACCTTGTAGTCGGTCAGGCGCACCTTGTTAAGCGCCGGATAGAACACGCTGAGCGCCTTGCGCAAGGCCGAGTCCAGCGCGTTGACGGGGCCATTGCCCATGGCGGCGGTGGTCTCCCGCTCGCCGTCCACCTGGATGCTGAGCATGGCGGAGGCACTGGTCTCGCCATCAGGCGGCGGAAATTCGCCGCTGGTGCGGTACATGCCCAGCTGAAAGTGCGGGATAAAGCGGGCAAGAGTCTTTAGTATCATCAGCTCAAAGCTGGCGTCCGCCGCCTCAAACTGAAAGCCCTCCATCTCCAGCTCCTTCAGGCGCTTCACAATGGCGGCCACCTCGGGCGAATCCTTATCCAGGTAGGGGGCGATGCTCTCCAGCTTGGCCAGCACCGTGGTGCGGCCGGATACCTCGCTCATCAAAAAGCGCCGGCTGTTGCCCACAGCCTCGGGCTCGATATGCTCAAACGAGGCGCTGAGCTTTTGTACGCCATCCACATGCATGCCGCCCTTGTGGGCGAAGGCGCTGCTGCCCACATAGGGGCTGCCGGAGGCGACAGACAGGTTGGCGATGTCCATTACTTCGCGCGCGATGAAGGTAAGCTGCTTCAGGTCGCCCGAGGCGCCTGTGTAGCCCATCTTGAGCCGCAGCGTGGGGATGATTTCGCTGAGGTTGGCGTTGCCGCATCGCTCGCCGATGCCGGTGAAGGTGCCCTGCACCTGCCGGGCGCCGGCCTGCACCGCCAGTAGCGAGGAGGCCACCGCGCAGCCGATGTCGTCGTGGCAGTGAATGCCGACCGTGGCATCGGGGAAGGCTTCGCAGACTTTCCTGACCCCATCCTGCACAAAGCCGGGCAGGCTGCCGCCATTGGTATCGCACAGGCACAGGGTATCGGCCCCCGCCTGGCGCGCGACACGCAGCACCTGCATGGCATAGTCCGGGTTGTGCAGGTAGCCGTCAAACCAATGCTCCGCGTCAAAGATGACCTCGCGGCCCTGCGCCTTGAGATAGGCCACGGTATCGCCCACCAGGTCCAGGTTTTCCTGCAGGGTGGCCTGCAGCACCCTGTCCACATGCAGGTCCCACGATTTCCCGAAGATGCTGACCACCGGGGTCTCCGCCCGCAGGAGGGAGAGCACGTTGTCATCCTCCTGCACCTTCATGCGCTTGCGGCGGGTGCTTCCAAAGGCGCACAGCCGCGCGTGGCGCAGGGGCTGCTCCTTCATGCGCTCGAAAAAGGCAATGTCCTTGGGGTTGGAAAAAGGGTTGCCCGCCTCGATATAGTCCACGCCAAAGCCGTCCAGCGCATGGGCAATGGCCAGCTTGTCTGTCACCGAAAACGAGATGCCCTCCCCCTGGGCGCCGTCGCGCAGGGTGCTATCAAAGATTTCTATCTTCATGCCATATCCGGCCCAATCAGTTTATTCAAGCCATTCACATAGGCCAGCACGCTGGCCTCCACCACGTCGGTGGACAGCCCGCGGCCGCTGACCGTCTCCTCCCCGCGGCTGATTTTGAGGATGGCCTCGCCCTGGGCGTCACGGCCCTGGGAGATGGTCTGGATGGCGTAATCCTCCAGCGCGTGTCCGCGCACCGGCATGATTTTGTCGATGGCGTTGAACGCGGCCTCGATGGGCCCGTTGCCGACGGCCACTTCTTCAATCACCTTTTCACCGTCCGACAGCCGCACCACCGCCGAGGCGGAGACCGAGTTGCCCGAGTTGACGGTGAACCGCTCCAACTTGTAGCCGCTGGCGATGGGCGTATCCCGGTAGCTGACCAGCGCCTCCAGGTCCCGGGTGGAGATGGTCTTCTTGCGGTCACACAGGTCCTTGAAGCGGTCGAAAATGTGCGTCATCTCCTCCGCCGTCACCTCATAGCCCAGGCGGTTGAGGGCGTCCTCCACCGCGTGCTTGCCCGAATGCTTGCCCAGCACGATGTTGTTTTGCTTCAGGCCCACCGTCTCCGGCGCCATGATTTCATAGGTTTCCCGGTTGGCCAGCACACCATGCTGATGGATGCCCGACTCATGGGCAAAGGCATTGCGGCCTACCACCGCCTTGTTGATGGGGGCGCTGATGCCCAAAATGTGATACACCAGGCGGCTGGTGGGGTAGAGCTTGGTGGTATCGATGTGCGACTGCGCGACGTACACATCCCGGCGGGTGTGCAGCGCCATCACGATCTCCTCCAGTGCGGCGTTGCCCGCGCGCTCGCCGATGCCGTTGATGGTGCACTCAATCTGGGTGACCCCGGCGCTGAGGGCAGCCAGGCTGTTGGCCACGCCCAGGCCCAGGTCGTTGTGGCAGTGGGTGGCCAGCTCCACTTTTTCAATCCCGGGCACATTGTCCATGATGTAGGCCACCATGCACCGCATCTCCTCGGGCACAGAATAGCCCACGGTGTCCGGCAGATTGATGACGGTGGCCCCGGCCTTGACGGCGGCCTCCACCGCGCGGGCTAGGAAGGGTAGCTCGCTGCGCGTGGCATCCTCGGCGGAAAACTGCACGTCCGGGCAATACCCCTTGGCATGGCTGACGGCGGATGAGATGGCGTCCAACACCTCCTGCTCGCTCATCTTGAGCTTGTAGCGCATGTGGGTGGGCGACGTAGCCAGGAAGGTATGGATGCGGGGCGAGGCCGCGTCCTTCACTGCCTCCCAGGCGGTATCAATGTCCTTTTTCACGGCGCGCGACAGGCTGGCCACGCTGCAATGCTTGACCGCCTTGGCGACCGCGCGCACGGCCTCAAAATCGCCCTTGGAGGCGATGGCAAAGCCCGCCTCAATCACATCCACGCCCAACTTTTCCAGCGCCAGGGCAATCTCCACCTTCTCGTGCAGGTCCATGCTGCAACCGGGCGCCTGTTCGCCGTCGCGCAGGGTGGTGTCAAATATCTTATAGGTTTTCATTCAACATCTCCTTCCAATGCCAGCACGGCCCCCCGGTCGGCCGAGGAGACCATCGCGGCATAGCGCCTGAGGTAACCGGTTACGGGCGGGCGCTGCGGCGCCACAAAGGCGGCTTTGCGCCGCGCAAGTTCATCCTCCGCCACGCGCAGGCTGATTTGCCGGGCGGGGATATCAATGTCGATGATGTCGCCGTCCTCCACCAGGCCGATTAGCCCGCCGGAGGCCGCTTCGGGCGAGACATGCCCAATGGCGGCGCCTCGGGTGGCGCCCGAGAAGCGCCCATCGGTAATCAGCGCCACATCCTCATCCAGGCCCATGCCGGCGATGG
>CALNAU010000215.1 GCA_937874275.1 uncultured Clostridia bacterium
CATGTCGCGCGTTAACTCCTAACCGCTAACCCCTAACCCCTCACCTTCCTTTGCATGTCCTATCCGTCCGGCTTTTGTCCATTCACACGGATTTCACACAAACATCGGCAAACCCCTTGATTTACAAAGCGAAAATCATTGACATTGGGCATGATGCTGTGGTATCATGCTATGGTTGCCTGCTCTGCGGGCAGCTTGGAATCCCCAACGGCCGTTGATGGCCGTATTTCATCAGGACTATATATCCCCAAGGGTTGCGGGGATGTTATAGGAGGACGCTTGCTTACACAAGGTCCGATCAATTATCAGGAGGTGCTTCCATGCCCACGATCAATCAATTGATCCGCAAGGGAAGGAAACGGGTTACCAACAAGTCTGACGCCCCGATTCTGCAAGGGTGCCCGCAAAAACGCGGTGTGTGCCTGAGCGTGAAAACCACGACGCCCAAGAAGCCGAACTCCGCGCTGCGCAAGATTGCGAGGATTCGCCTGACCAACCAGATTGAGGGAACGTGCTACATTCCCGGCGAAGGCCACAATCTGCAGGAGCACTCTGTGGTGCTCATCCGCGGCGGCCGCGTGCGCGATTTGCCTGGCGTGCGCTACCACATCATCCGCGGCACGTTGGATACGGCCGGTGTTGCCAAGCGCAACCAGAGCCGCTCGCTGTACGGCGCCAAGCGCCCGAAGAAATAAGGAGGTAAGGTCATGCCCCGTCGTGGATTTATCCCCAAGCGCGAGGTGCTGCCGGACCCCATCTACGGGACGGCCACCGTCACCAAGCTTATCAACCAGATCATGCTCGACGGCAAACGTGGTGTTGCCCAGCAGGTCTGCTACAACGCCTTTGACATCATCCGGGAAAAGACCGGCAAGGAGCCCGGTGAGGTGTTCCAGGAGGCGCTCAACAACGTCATGCCCCAGCTGGAGGTTAAAGCCCGCCGTGTCGGTGGCGCCACCTACCAGGTGCCAATCGAAGTGCGCCCCGAGCGCCGTCAGGCCCTGGGCCTGCGCTGGCTGGTTGAGTTCAGCCGCAACCGCAGCGAACGCACCATGGCCGAGCGCCTGGCACTGGAGCTGATTGACGCGTCCAACTCGGCCGGCAAGGCCTTTGGCCGCAAGGAAGAAATGCATCGTATGGCCGAGGCCAACAAGGCCTTTGCCCACTATCGCTGGTAAGCAGCCGGCGCTGACCTGTATGCTTCCCCACAGAGGGGAAAAGGAGAATTTCTCGTATGCTCAGAACGCATCCGCTTGACATGATCCGCAACATCGGCATCATGGCACATATCGACGCGGGCAAGACAACCACGACGGAGCGCATCCTGTTTTACACCGGACGCGTGCACCGCCTTGGCGAAACACACGAAGGCAGCGCGACGATGGACTGGATGGCCCAGGAGCAGGAGCGCGGCATCACCATTACATCCGCAGCGACGACCGCGCGCTGGAATGGCCACACCATCAACATCATCGACACCCCCGGCCACGTCGACTTCACCGTAGAGGTGGAGCGTTCTTTGCGCGTACTGGACGGCGCTGTCGCTGTCTTCTGCGCCAAGGGCGGCGTGGAGCCCCAGTCCGAAATGGTCTGGCGGCAGGCCACCCGCTACAACGTCCCCCGCATGGCTTACGTCAACAAAATGGACATCACCGGTGCCGACTTCTTCCGCGTCGTCGACATGATGCACGACCGCCTGGGTGCAAACGCAGTGCCCATTCAGCTGCCCATCGGCGCTGAAGGCAACTTCCGCGGCATCGTTGACCTGGTCAAGATGCAGGCCGAAGTGTACTACGACGACGAGGGCAAGGACGTCCGCGACGAGCCCATCCCCGAGGACCTCAAGGAGCTGGCCGAGGAATATCGCCTGAAGCTCATTGAGGCCGTGGCCGAGCAGGACGACACGCTGATGGAAAAGTACTTTGAGGGCGAGGCGATTTCCGAGGACGAAATCAACACAGCCATCCGTGCTGCCACCATCGCCTGCCAGATGACGCCTGTGCTGTGCGGCACCAGCTACCGCAACAAGGGTGTGCAGCCGCTGCTGGACGCCATCTGCCTGTACATGCCCTCCCCGCTGGACATCCCGTCCATCAAGGGCACCCTGCCGGACGACCCCGACACCGTGGTGGAGCGTCATCCCAGCGATGACGAGCCATTCTCGGCGCTGGCGTTCAAGATTGCCGTGGACCCCTTCGTGGGCAAGCTGGCCTTCTTCCGCGTGTATTCCGGCACCATCGATACCAACAGCTATGTCTACAACTCCTCCAAGGGCAAGCGGGAGCGGTTCAGCCGCATCCTGATGATGCACGCGAACCACCGCGAGGATGTGCCCGGCGTCTGCACCGGCGATATCGCCGCCGCAGTCGGCCTCAAGGACACCGCCACCGGCGAGACGCTGTGCGACGAAAAGAAGCCCGTGGTGCTGGAGAAGATGGAGTTCCCCGAGCCGGTTATCCGCGTGGCCATTGAGCCCAAGACCAAGGCTGGCCAGGAAAAGATGTCCATCGCCCTGCAGCGCCTGGCAGAGGAAGACCCGACATTCAAAACCTACACTGACCAGGAAACCGGTCAGACCATCATCGCCGGCATGGGCGAGCTGCACCTGGAGATCATCGTTGACCGCATGCTGCGGGAGTTCAAGGTAGAAGCCACCGTGGGCAAGCCCCAAGTTGCCTACCGCGAGACCATCCGCAAGGCGGCGACGGCCGAAGGGCGCTACGTCCGCCAGACCGGCGGCCACGGTCAGTACGGCCACTGCGTCATCACCATCGAGCCCACCGAGCCCGGCGAAGGCTACTCCTTCGAGAACAAGATCGTCGGCGGCGTGATTCCCAAGGAATTCATTGCCCCCATCGACGCGGGCATCCGCGAGGCGGCTGCCTCCGGCATCCTGGGCGGCTACGAGGTGGTGGACTTCAAGGTCACCCTGACGGACGGCAGCTACCACGATGTAGACTCCTCCGAGGTGGCGTACAAAATCGCCGGCTCCATGGCCTTCAAGGAGGCCCTGCGCAAGGCGGACAGCCGTCTGTTGGAGCCCATGATGAAGGTAGAGGTCATCGTGCCCGATCAGTACATGGGCGACGTCATCGGCGACATCAACAGCCGCCGCGGCCGCATCGACTCCATGGAAGCGCGCGGCAGCGAGCAGATGATTCATTCCTTCGTGCCGCTCAGCGAGATGTTTGGCTATGCCACTGACCTGCGCAGCAAGTCCCAGGGCCGCGGCATGTTCACCATGCTGTTTGACCACTACGAAGAGGTACCTAAGTCCGTCGCCGAGAAAGTGCTCGGCCGGTAAAGCAATATCGTTTTCCAAGCATAAAGGAGGAACAACCCCATGGCAAAGCAAAAGTTTGACCGCTCCAAGCCGCACGTCAACATCGGCA
>CALNAU010000216.1 GCA_937874275.1 uncultured Clostridia bacterium
GTGCGGTGGCTGCTGGGCAACCCGGTCACGCGCTTTTTGTCGCAGATCAGCTTCCAGTTTTACATGTGGCATCAGATTGTGGCCGCGCAGCTGCGCTACTGGGGCATTCCGGCATCCGCCTCGCCCACGCCCAACATGGTGGGCGATATCGCCTGGCAGCGCCTGTTTGTGGCGCTCAGCCTGCTCATCGCGCTGGGCATCGCCACGTTGATTACATTTTTGATTGAGCAGCCGCTGGCGCGGCGCTTTGGCACCATATCCCCACCCCGAAAACGAGCATAGGAGGCACAACAACATGAAGGACCCGCGCATTGACAAGCTGGCCGACATTCTGGTCAACTACGCCACCCGGCTGCAGCCGGGGGAGAAATTGCTGTTGGAGGACCGCGGCATCAACCGCGAGCTGGCGGTGGCCATTATCAACAAGGCGTATCAGGCGGGCGGGCTGCCCGCGGTGCAGCTGTATGACGCGCAGGTGGACCGCGCGCTGATGCAGGGCTACACTAAGGAGCAGCTGGACTGGCTGGCCGGGCTTGACGCCAAGCGCATGAGCGACTGCGCGGCCTACATCGCCGTGCGCGGCGGCGACAACGCCTATGAGACAGCCGATGTATCCGACGCCCAGAAGCGCCTGTACAGCGTGCACTACGGGCAGCCCGTGCACATGGATATCCGCGTGCCCAAGACAAAGTGGGTGGTGCTGCGCTACCCCAGCCCCGGCATGGCCCAGCTGGCCGGCATGAGCACCGAGGCGTTTGAGGATTTTTACTTCAAGGTGTGCACGCTGGACTACAGCAAGATGAGCCGGGCCATGGACCCGCTGGTGGAGCTGATGGAGCGCACGGACCGCGTGCGCATCACGGGCAAGGGGACGGACCTAAGCTTCTCCATCAAGGGCCAGAAGGCCATCAAGTGTGACGGGCGGCTGAACATTCCCGACGGCGAAGTGTACACATCCCCCGTGCGCGACAGCGTGGAGGGCGTGCTGCAATACAACACCCCCAGCCTGCACCAGGGCCTCACCCACGAAAATGTGCGCCTGGTCTTTCAGCAGGGCAAGATTGTGGAGGCCACCGGCAACTTCACCCAGGCGCTCAACGACATCCTGGATACGGATGAGGGTGCGCGCTACATCGGCGAGTTCGCCATCGGCGTCAACCCCTTCATCGCCGAGCCCATGAAGGATACACTGTTTGACGAGAAAATCCGCGGCTCCTTCCACTTCACGCCCGGCAACAGCTACGATGACGCGCCCAACGGCAACAAATCCGCCGTGCACTGGGACATGGTGTGCATCCAGCGGCCCGAGTACGGCGGCGGCGAGATGTGGTTTGACGATGTGCTGGTCCGCAAGGACGGCCTGTTTGTGCCCGAGGCGCTGCACGCCCTAAACCCCGACCACTATGAGGAGGACGCATGATTACCACGCCTTTCACGCTGGCTATGAAGGGCGCCGCGCCCGATGTGGTGCTGCACCCCTACCTGCTGGATAATTCGGAGGAGATTGAGATAGGTCGCAGGCGGCCCCTGGTGTTGGTGCTGCCCGGCGGGGGCTACAGCTTCCGCTCCTTCCGCGAGGCCGAGCCCGTGGCCGTGCGGCTGCTGGGCTTGGGGCTGAGCGCCTGCGTAGTGGATTATGCCGTGGCGCCCAATCGGTTCCCGGTGGCGCTGCTGCAGGTGCTGGCCGCCATTGCCCACGCGCGCGAGCAGGCCGATGCCTGGCACATCGACCCGGACAAAATCATCCTCATGGGTTTTTCCGCCGGCGGGCACCTGGCCGCCAGCGCCGGCGTGTTCTGGAATAAGCCGCACTACGCGGCCAAGCTGGGCCGCGACAGCGCGCAGCTGCGTCCCAATGCCCTGGTGCTGGGTTACCCTGTCATTACCACGGGCGACGCCGCGCACCGCGATTCCTTTGACAACCTGCTGGGCGACGAAATCGACATCTACAGCCAGACGGTGTCGCTGGAAAAGCAGGTGAGCAACCAGGTACCGCCCACCTTCCTGTGGCATACCTGGGACGATGCCAGCGTGCCGGTGGACAACAGCCTGCAGTTTGCCCGGGCGCTCAAGCGCCATGGCGTGCCCCACGCGCTACACATCTTCCCCGACGGGGTGCACGGCATCTCGCTGGCCAACCGCGAGGTGTTCGGCCCCGAGCGCGCAGCCGATACCCGGACGGAGGTGGCCCGCTGGATTGACCTGTTTGATACGTGGCTGCAAACGCTGTGACCGATAGCGGGCACAAAAGCCTGGGCATGTATATCCATATCCCCTTTTGTGCCACCAAGTGCAGCTACTGCGACTTTCCCTCACAGGCCGGCCGCATGGCGCTGCGCGCGCCCTATGTGGACGCCCTGACGGCGGAGATTGCCGCCCGCGGGCAGGCGCTGGGCACCCCTGTGGTGGATACCGTGTACATTGGCGGCGGCACGCCCAGCCTTCTGCAGCCCGAGCAGATGAGCCGGGTGCTGGCGGCGGCGCACGCGCACTTCCGCCTGAGCGATGGCTGCGAAATCAGCTGCGAGGCCAACCCCGGCATGCTTAGCGCCCGATTTCTGGCGGCGCTGCGGGCGGGCGGGGTCAACCGGCTGTCCCTGGGCGCGCAGAGCGCCGATGACAGCCTGCTGCCCATGCTGGGCCGCCGGCACAGCTGGGCGCAGGTAGTACAGGCGGTCCATCTGGCGCGACAGCATGGCTTTGACAACATCAACATTGACCTCATGATGGGCATCCCCGGCCAGACACCGGACGGCTGGCAGGATACGCTGGAGGCGGCACTGGCCCTTGCGCCAGAGCATCTCAGCTGCTACGGTCTGATTGTGGAGGAGGGGACGCCCCTGGCCGATCGCGTCGCGGCGGGGGCACTATCCCTGCCGCCCGAGGAGGCGGAGCGCGCCATGTACGACCATACGCTGCGTCGCCTGGCGAGGGCCGGGTATACTCAGTATGAGGTCAGCAACTTCGCCCGGCCCGGCCGTGCCTGTCTGCACAACCTGCACTGCTGGCAGCGGGCGGACTATGTGGGCGTGGGCGCCGCGGCGCACAGCCTGGTGGGCGGCGATACGCGGTTGAGCAACCCGGCCGATATCGACGCCTACCTGGCCGGCTATTCTGCGCAGGTGCAGCGGCTCACGGCGGAGGAACGCCGGTTTGAAAGCGTCATGCTGGGCCTGCGTACCACCGCGGGGGTGGACCTCGCCGCCTTTGAAGCCATGCACGGCTTGTCTTTCCAGGAAGCCTATGGCGACAGTGCCCGGAAGTCGCTGGAACAGGCGTTGGCCGTATATACCCCGGATGGTTTCTTCCGGCTCACCCGCAGGGGCATGGATGTGATGAATACCGTTTTGCTTGACTTTCTATAGCGGAACTATTTATCATGGGTCTGTGCAAGAATATCGAAACGGCCCTCGTTTTATCAACGAAAGAACAAGGGAGGATATAGGATGAAACACCTGCCCAAGACGATATGCCTGCTGTTGGCGGCCATGCTGCTGCTGACGGCGCTGCCCGCGCCGGTACAGGCCGGGTCGCTGGCCGGCAACTATGCCTATGTGGTCAGGACATCCTGGCTGAACCTGCGCGCGGGCCCCGGTCTGCAGTACGACATACTGGGCAAGGCGCTGCGCGGCGAAATGATTGATATCCTCTCCTACGAGGGGGGCGGCACCTGGGTCAGCGTGCGCGTGATGTCAAGCGGCCAGGTCGGCTTTATGGATTCCTCCTACCTGGCCAGCGCGCCGGAGGATGTACCGCCCACACCCATCACCCCCACGCCCGTGTATCCCGGCCCCATCTACCCCGGCCCGGGTTCACCCACCAACCGGCGCGCCGTGGTGCGCAACCCGGTCGCCACCCAGTTTCTCAACCTCAGGCAGTATGCCTCCTACGCGGCGCCGGTGCTGGGCATCTACTACAATGGCACCCAGTTCACGGTGCTGAGCGAATCGGGCGGCTGGTACTA
Source organism: uncultured Clostridia bacterium (assembly GCA_937874275.1). GTDB lineage: Bacteria > Bacillota > Clostridia > Christensenellales > Aristaeellaceae > UBA1038. The sequence goes on from CALNAU010000216.1 coordinate 3,965, forward strand.
CGTATTGATGGATACCGGCCTGCGCGGCTACTTCCGCAGCGAGTTTGTCAGCTTTGACTTGAGCCACGTGGACCCCGGCCTGCCTGTCGCCCAGGGAACGGCTAAAATCGTCTCCTCTGGCGGGCGCGTCAACCTGCGCCAGGGGCCGGGCTACAGCTACCCGGTCATCGCCTCCTACTATCCGGGCAAGACCGTCACCGTCTACAGCAAAAACCAGGCCTTCTGGCAGATTTCTGTGGATGGCGTGGTGGGCTTTATGGACCGCAAGTTCCTGAGCACCTCGGGCTCGGGCGGCGGCTCCACTAGCGGCACCAACGCCACCGTGCGCAGCGGCGCCAGGCTCAACCTGCGCCAGCAGCCCTCCACCAGCGCCAAGGTGCTGGGCCAGTACCCGGCGGGCACAGCGGTGCGCGTCACCCGTCAGGGCACGGAGTGGTGCGCCGTTACCATCCCCTCCACCGGCGCCACCGGCTACTTCATGACCCGCTACCTCAACCTGCGCGGCCTGCCCGAGATGCCCACCAAAATTGTCAAGAACGCCTCCGGCGGCTTCGTCTACATGCGTGCCCGGGCGACCAAAAACGCCCAGGTGATTACCAAGGTGCCCCACAACAGCGTGATCACGGTGCTGATTCCGGCAGGCACCTGGTCGCGGGTGCGGTTCGGCTCGACCAACGGATGGATGATGAGCGCGTTCCTCAAGTAATCCAAAACATGCACATAAACGAAAGCGCTGCGGCCGCGGCGATTTCGTTTATGTGTTTCTATATCAATCTATGCCATTGCCGATGGCAAACGCTTTAACATTTTCTTAGTGTTAAAAATTGTCTTGATTTCAAAACGGTTTTGCGTGCAGTGAATGTCTAGGCTGGATGGGGTGCACATGAAGAATGTACGACTGCGAAATATCGGATAGCAGTGTGGAGAAAAGATGCATATCTAAAGAAATCGTCTCATTGTTCACTTCGAGGTGGTGACGCGTCCGGTCGATTCTCTTACAACCAATGTGGGCAGATAGTTGATGCTTGAGGGATTGGGATATTTGTTGAGTATCTTATTGTTTAACAACTCAACCGCCAAGCCACACCTACCATATGAGTGATGATCCATCGTAGTAAGCGGCGGGTGTGTATAGCTGCTGAGCAGAAGGTTGTCAAAACCGCACACGGAAACATCGTCCGGGATATGTTTCCCCTTTTCCTCAAGTGCCTGCAGGATGCCCAGAGAAATCATGTCATTGGCACCGATATAAGCTGAAACTTTCTGATTAGGTTTTGCCAAGCAGGAAAGGGTCAATTCATAACCAAGCTGCTGTTCGTAATTTTCGGAATCAAACTCAGATTCTTCGGTTTTTGTGAAGACTTCGAGGACAGCCTTGCCCCGACAAGCTTCCCGAATGCCAGCCAGCCTTCTGGCGCGCGATAATGAAATGAGCGATGGAGGGCTAGTGATATATGCCAAACGGGTGTGACCAAGGTCAATCAGATGGTTTGCTATGGTCATGCCACTGATATAGCTGTCGAGCGAAACGCATTCCAGGTCTTTCTCATCCAGCAGCTCTCCGATAACAATAGTCGGGATATCAAGAGAGGCAAGGGTTCTTCTGCTGGATTGAGTTGGTGTAAAACCATAGATAATACCGGATATCTTTGGTTGCATCTCTGAGAGCATTTGCAGGTACTGCTCTTCGTTGCTCTCTGTTCTATTTGTGTTAATGGTGATGAGGCGATACCCCATGTTGTCGGAAAAATGGCTGACGCTGCGCATCATTTCCATGTAGTAGTGGTTGGATGCGTTGGGAATAATGAGGGCAATGCAGCTTCCCTCTTTTTTGGCGTAGTTCTTTGTCTTTTTTCGTGGCTTAAAGTCTAGCTGCTTGACGGCGGCTTTCACGCGGCGCTTTGTTTCTTCTGAGATAGAGACGGCCGCATTGTTGAGAACAAACGAAACGGTAGACTGTGAGACGCCTGCAAGCTTTGCCACATCGTTCATTGTGGGTTTTGTCATTTAATCCTCCAAGCATGGAATACTAATATAATGCAAATATTAACTCGGATAGTCAAGGTTTTTCCTTGACTTTATCCGCGGGATTCTTTATTTTATGGATAAGAACTACAGTAATACAAGGCTGCCATTACCTATAGGAGGAAGTGTGGGTGAGCATTTCGGTTAATGATTCTAACAATATTAGTTTGGGCACATGGCTTCAATCCGGGAGCCCGGTGGTAGCCGAAATCATGGCAAATGCCGGCTTTGAGTGGGTGGCAGCGGATTTGGAGCACGCAGCGATTGATTGGGGTATGTTCAGTCACTTCGTTCGCGCTGTTTCGCGCCATGGGGCAAAACCGTATGCCCGAGTTGCTGAAAACAGTGTAATGGCTATCCGAAAAGCACTCGATTGCGGTGCGCTGGGAATCATTGTTCCATTAGTCAACAATGCGCAGGATGCTAAGAAAGCTGTGAGTGCCGCAAAATATCCTCCTGAAGGGATACGTGGCTTTGCTTTCTGTCAGGCAAACGAGTGGGGAGACCAGTTTGATCAATATGTTGCTTTGGCAAACGATGAGGTTCGCTTGCTTGTGATGGTTGAGAGCAAAGAAGCCGTGGAACATATCGATGAAATACTATCCGTGAAAGGAGTCGATGGTGTGTTTATTGGCCCTTATGATTTAAGTGGCTCCTATGGCATCATCGGACAAACTTCTCACCCATCTATCGTGCAAGCAAAAGAAAAGGTGGTCAGTGCGTGTAAGAAACACGGGAAGACAGCAGGTCAGCATATTGTTTTGCCGACCAAAGAGAATATCAAGGAAGCCATAGAAATGGGATACAGTTTCATGGCCTTGGGTATGGATACCGTGTTTATCTCAAACAGCGCGCGCAACATCCTCTCAAGTGTAGAGGGAGAATAAAACCAACTTATCAATCTGTTGTGAAACTCGAAGGGGGATCACAATCATTTGGACCGATGTCATTCTTTGGTTTGTCGTGAATGCTACACCCAGAAATCAGGGTGTGCACAATAAAGGAGGAAATACTATGAAAAAGGCACTGTTGCTTCTTCTAACCCTAGTCCTATTGTTGAGCAGTTTTGCGGTTCTGGCAGAGGAAAAGTTCCCCAACAAGCCGATTACCATGGTGGTTCAGGCAAACCCGGGTGGCTTGTCTGACCAGGTTTCTCAGGAAATTGCCATGCTGATGGGAAATGACCTGGGCGTGCGCATTACCTGTGTCTACAAGCCTGGTGCATCAGGCGCTGTAGGTATGACCTATGTGGAAGCCAGCCCAAAGGATGGTTATGTGATTGGACACGCACCCATTGAGTATGCCATGCTGAAAACGCTTGGGTTTGCAAACATTACCCCCGAGTCCAACACCTTCTTGGGCCAGGCATACACCACTGTGCCGGCTCTGACAATCAAGGCGGATGACACACGCTTCAGCAATATGGAGGAGTTCTTTGCCTATGCCAAGCAGAACCCCGGAGGCATTAAAATGGGGAATGCTGGAGTAGGCTCTATCTGGCATCTGGTTGCGCTTGGCATTGAAAAGGCCGCCGGCGTGCAGTTCACACATGTTCCGTTCGAGGGAGCTGCGCCTGCCGCTACTGCACTGATGGGCGGCCACATTGATGCAATAGCCATTGGGCCAATCGAGGTGAAAGCGGGCGTTGATGCCGGGAAATTAAAGGTTATCGGCGTTGCTGCTGACGAACGTTCAAGCGCTTTTCCGGATATCGAAACGCTAAAGGAAAGCGGGATAGATTTTGCCCTGGTGCATTGGGGTGGATTCATCGCGCCGGTAGGTATTGACGCAGAAGTTGAGAAGATTCTGACCGAAAGTCTGAAGAAAGCGGTTGAATCGGAAGAGTTTGCGAAATTTATGAACGAACGAGGCATGGATCCTGTCTTCCGGGGCGGCGAAGAGGCAAAAACCTTTGTGCAGGAGCAGTTTGATTACTTTGCAGTTGCTATTCCTGAAGCATTAGGCAAGTAATGCAAAGCCAGCATCGTCCGCTTGACGGATTTCAAGCGGACGATGCTTCTACTTATCATCGGGCGGGAGGCCAACATTATGGCAGAAATTCTGATTGGTATTGTCATCATCGCGATTAGCCTCGCCGCAATTATTAATGCCCAATCCTTTCCCAAGCCGCTGACCAGCGAGGTTCCCGGTTCGGCGTTTTTTCCTACGGTGATTGCAGTTGCATTGATAGTTGCGTGCTTGGCTTTGATATACAAAGGAATACGGGAGAAGAATTCGTATTTTTCATTCAAGTCAGACAAAAAGGGTTATGCTGTGATGGCAATCACCATAGCGCTAACAGCGATATACATTCTTTTATTTGGCAAAATGCATTTCATTATTCTGACAAGTGTGTACATTGGCATCCTTGCGCTCCTGTTCGGCATCAAGTGGCAAAAAGCAATTCCATCGGCAGTGGTTTCGGCAACTGTTGTATACCTTGTTTTTAATCGGCTGTTGAACGTTTTGCTCAACGGATAGGAGGAAAAATGGATATCCTACAAACGATGCAGGCAATCATGCAACCTTCTGTCCTGCTTTTTATGCTGGTTGGCGTCATCGTAGGGACGTTGATTGGTGCTTTACCGGGGCTTTCTGTCGTGATGGCCATTGCCCTGTTCACACCGATTACTTTTTTGCTAGAGCCGACTCAGGGGCTGGCGATGTTGATTGGCATCTACAACGCGGGGGTCTGGGCAGGGGGCATTTCAGCCGTTTTGATTAACACGCCGGGAACGCCTGCATCCATCATGTCCACATTGGATGGATACGCCATGACCCAGCGGGGCGAGGCAGGGCTTGGTCTGGGTATTAACACGGTATATTCTGTGATCGGAGGCATTTTCAGTTCGATCGTTCTGATGTTTGCGGCTTTTCCCATTGCCAATTTCGCGCTGAATTTTGGTCCGGCAGAGTATGCCATGCTGGCCTTCTTTGGCTTATCGATGATTATCTCCGTCTCCGGGAAAGAATTGCTCAAGGGTGTTATTGTTGGCTTGTTTGGTCTTTTAATTGCGACGGTCGGCACGGATGTGATGTTTGGAAACGCGAGATATACCCTTGGCGTCATGGAACTTAGAAATGGCATCCCCTTTATTCCGGTCATGATTGGGTTGTTTGGTATCGGTGAGATTCTGGACCAGATTACCCAGATTGGGAAAGAGGAACCAACGGCTTCCTTCAAGGGGAAAATCGGACGCATATTGCCAACCGGGAAACAGTTCAGGAATTGGCTGCCCGCGACCGGTTTATCGGCAGTCATCGGGGTGATAGTTGGTGCGATTCCCGGTACGGGGGGAGACATCGCCTCCATCGTGTCATGGGATCAGGCTCGAAGAATCTCAAAGGATAAAGAAAACTACGGAAAGGGTTCTCCAGAGGCGTTGGCGGTGACTTGTCTGTCAAACAATGCGGTCATTGGTGGAGCGATGACCACGATGATGGCGCTTGGCATCCCGGGTGATGGCGTGACGGCGGTGTTGATTGGCTCGCTGATGATGTACTCGGTCCGTCCCGGTCCCATGATGTTTATCGAACAACGCCCCATGGTGCTCAACATCATGGGACTAATGATCGTTGCCAATCTGTTCATTTTATTGGTGGGCTTGGCAACAGCGAAAAGCTCTGCCAAAATGTTGAATCGTTTATCTAAGCCGACCATCTGGATTGTTGTGGCAATTCTCTGTTTGGTTGGTTCCTACGCCATCAGCAACTCGTTGGTTGATGTATGGATTGCGTTTGCAGCAGGTATTCTTGGGTTTATATTCCGCAAAACGAATATGCCACTGGCGCCGTTTGTGTTAGCGATTATTTTGGGGCCCATGTTTGAGGCTAATTTGAGGCGAACGTTAACCATTACGGGCGGAAGCTATGCAATTTTCGTAACCAATCCGATCTCCCTTGTTTTGCTTGTGCTTTCGATATTGTCATTTATCTCTGCGATATATCGAAGTTCTAAGGCAAAACGGAAGACGGCAGAAGAAGCACAAGCATAATCAATGGAGGTTGTCATGATTTTTGATGAACTGAGCAATATTGGCAGATATGCCTCACTTAGCCCAAATTTCCAGAAAGCGATTGCCTTTCTGACGTGTACGGATATTTTCTCCCTTGCTGTAGGGGATATAGAAGTGCAGGATGACTTGGTGTATGGTTTTCTAAAAGAAGGCAATCTGAAAACTGAAAATGAAAAATGGGAAACCCACAAAAGGTACGCCGATATTCAAGTGATTATTGAAGGTGCTGAGCGCATTGGCTATATGCCGAATACCGGACAAACGTTGATGGACCCGTATAACGAAGTGAAGGACGTTGCATTTCACAACGAACCGGGAACAGGCACGCAGTTAACGCTGCAAAAAGGGGACTTCGTAATCCTGTTTCCAGGGGAACTTCACCGGCCGGATTGTCCTGTGAAAGAGAACGGATTTTCGAGAAAGCTCGTTATGAAGGTCCATATATAGCATCCCAAGAAATCGGGCTAAGGGATATCATTGGAGGGCGCCATGCAATCGATGGTATTGGAGTCTATCAAAAGGCATAGAATCATATCAATCATACGAGGTTTTACAACGGAGGATGCGGTCCGTCTGGCAGAGGCACTTTATCTGGGTGGGATCAGACTGATTGAGGTTACTTTTGAGCAGGGGTTGGATGAACAAGAAACCGTACAGTCGATTGGAAAGATTGGCGCTTTAGGCCATAGTGATTTGTTGGTCGGCGCGGGAACCGTAATGACCAAAGAACAAGCGGAGCTGGCCCGTGAGGCTGGCGCAAAATACTTGATATCGCCAAATACCAACGAGGAAGTGATAGCGTACGCGAAAGCGCACGGGCTTATTTCGCTTCCCGGTGCGATGACGCCCAGCGAAGTGGCCTATGCCTACACTCTAGGCGCGGATATCGTAAAATTGTTTCCTTGTTCCGTGCTAGGACCGTCGTATATCAAGGCAATCCAGGCGCCACTCAGGCATATCCCGTTGGCGGCTGTCGGTGGGATAACGCTGGATAACATGGCAGAATACTTTGACGCGGGCGTGTGCTGTGTGGGAATTGGATCCAATCTTGCATCAAATCGGCTGGTTAGAGCTGGAGCATTTAATGAAATCACACAACTGGCAAACGCTTACGCGGCGAAGGCACACAAAGTGTAGCCGTAAGAGCATCCCCGCCCTTTTCGAATAGGTTTTGTCGTATTATGTCATCGAAACAAACTTATGGCACTGTTTTCAGCTCCATGTTATTCATTGGTTACACCAGTTTGCCCAGTGCGTTGATATAAGGTTTAACTTCCAAACGCGCCTGCATCCAATGATTGACCAGGCTGGCCAGCGTGCCCATGAACAGGGCGCTGACCACCGTACCCACACCGATACCGATGACCCGGCCCAGCAAGAGCAGGCTGAGGGTGAGGGA
>CALNAU010000217.1 GCA_937874275.1 uncultured Clostridia bacterium
GTGTAGAACAGGGCATAGTAGGCGATGGCGTGGCCGAAGTACACGCCGATGGTTTCATAAATCTGGTGGGCGCCGGCGTGGCCGGCCTCCATTTTACCCTGCACCACCTTCAATTTTTCGGCGGGGGAGAGCGAAGGGTCAAGCGTGATACCGGCGGCGGGTGCCAGATTGATGACCGCGTCCTGGGAAAAATACTTGACGCCGCAGCCATAATCGCCGGACCATTCATCTACCATGGCATCGGTGTTGGCATCGACGGGCACGAAGGCCAGCTCGTTGAGCCAGCCCATCAGGTGCATGTTGGCATCCACATAGCCGCCCGCCTCGCTGGTGCCCATGGCCACGCCCATCACGTTGCCGGCGTCCAGGTTCATCGCCCCGGCCAGTGCCGTCACGTCGCCGTCGTTGGCCACCACCAGCGGGATATTGCCAAGCTCACGTGCAATGTCCACATAGATGTTGCGCACCTTGCTCTCCACCAGCTCGCTGGGTACCTTTAGAAACAGAGAGGCGACACGCACGCGGTTGTCGATGTATACGCCGGCGCTGCTGACGCCGATGGCATCCACGCGGGGCATGTGGGCGGCTGCCGCCTTCATGGCCGACAGGATGCCCTGGCGGTGGTACTCCGGATCCTCGGTAATCTTGGGAAACCAGACCACTTCCTCAGAATACACGGCCTCGCCGTCAATGACAGCGGACACCTTGCGGTCGCTTCCGCCGGCATCAAAACCAATGCGGCAGCCATTCAGGTGGCGGCCGGTGGCGCTGATTTCTTCATGCGGCTGCGCGATGGCCTCCGCATCATTATGCCAGTGCACCTCAAAGGGCTGCTCATATACTTCCTGCATGAAGCCGACATCAAAGGCACGCTTGCCGTTCAGCTGATAGTCTGCGTGCAGCCGCTCGTACAGGGCTTTGCAGCCCGCGATGTGAATCTTATACCCGCCGCGCATCCACAGCAGGCTCTTGACGATGCGCTCCAGCAGCGCCACGGTGGCCTGCTCATCCATACCCTCGGGCAGGAGATCGGCCGACCAGGGGGAGGTATAGCCGCTGTTGCGCTCGATGGCGCATACAAATCGGCGCGGCGCAGCGCTTGCGGCCACCTGCTGCTGGTACTCTTTCCAGGCGAGGGACAGGGGGGAGAAACCGGGGTCCAGTTCGGCCTTGACGGCAAGCATGGGCATCGTTTCAGTTCTCCTTTGTGTATTTGCGCACGCCGCCCACGTAGGTGGCGTGTACTTGGCAGTTTTCGTCCATCAATATAAAATCGGCGTCCTTGCCATGGCGGATGGAGCCCTTGCGGTCATCCGCGCCGATGGAGCGTGCGGCGCTGAGCGAGGCGGCGTGCACCGCGTCCAGCAGCGAAACGCCGCCCAACTGGTGCAGGTTGCGCACCGCGTCGTTGAGGTGCAGCACGCTGCCGGCAATGGTGCCGTCCTGCAGGCGGCTCTCAATGCCCTTTACAAAGATGGGCTGGCCGCCCAGCGTATACTCGCCGTCGGGCAGGCCGCCGGCACGCGTGCAATCTGTCACCAGCACCAGCCGGTCTCCCTTGGCGACATGCAGCAGATGGAACAAGCCGCTGTGCACGTGGAAGGCATCGGCAATCAGCTCCGCGTATACATCCGTCGTCAGTGCGGCACCCACGATGCCCGGCTTGCGGTGGTTGAGCCCGGTCATGGCGTTGAACAGGTGGGTGATGTGGGAAGCGCCGGCCTTGATGGCTTCCAGCGCCTGCTCGTAGGTGGCGCTGCTGTGACCGATGGAGACCACGATGTCGCTGTCGGCGGTTATTTGCTTGATGAAGTCGAGGCCGCCCGGCATCTCGGGCGCCATGGTGACGATGCGCACGATGTCGCGATGTGCAAGCAGCCGGTCTGCCTGGGGCGGCAGAATGTGATCGGCCGACTGGGCGCCCTTGCGCGCCGGGTCAATGAATGGCCCCTCCGCGTGGCAGCCGATGATTTCTGCCCCTTCAAAGCCTTTGTCCCGGCTCTGCGGCATCAGGCGGCGCACCACATCAAAGGCGGCTTCCAGTTCCTGCCAGTCCACCGTCATGGTGGTGGGCAGGAAAGAGGTCACGCCATTGGCCAGGATGCCCCTTGCGATGGTGCGAATGCCTTCTTCGCTGCCGTCGGAGGTATCCTCGCCCAGGTAGCCGTGGATGTGTACATCCACCAGGCCGGGGGCGATGTATCGGCCCTGCGCGTCGATAACTTCATCGGCGTTTGCCTCGTCTGGAGGCACGATGCCCTGAAAGCGCTCATCAAACAGAAGGGCCTTTCCCGTTATCTCTCCCTGCTCGGTGAGGATGATGCCATTGACGATTGCTTTCATGCTTGTACCCCCTTCAATCCAAGTGCGTATTTCTCACAAATTATACCCTTTGTAGGATGAATTAGCAACCGCGTTTTCTGACCATTTTGATAGCATATTTGCCTTTAGTTTTATGGCGCGGCATGGTATAATGCGGGCGTTGAAGGGTTTGTTTTGCTGCCCCAGGCACACTGTGGACAGTTTTTTTCTACGAAAACTGCTGCAATCACAACAGAAGAGGGAGGATTGCACATGACAGGGGACCTGCTGTTTTTCATCGTCGTCAACCGCGGAAAAGCCAATCAGATGCTGCATAAAGCCCAGGAAATCGGCGCGACCGGCGGCACCATCTTTTTGGGCGAGGGCACCATGCCGTCGCGGTTATTTGACATTCTGGGCATTAACCAGACACAAAAGGAAGTGTTGATCACCGCTGTGCCCGATGGTGTCAGCGATAGGCTGTACGCCATGCTGCGGGAGGAATTTCAGCTGCACAAGCGCTATAAGGGCGTTGCGTTTGCGGCGCCCTATCGGCAGTGGCTGCCGGAATCCAATCCCAACGCGGCACCGCCCTATACCCATCAGGAAATACCGCCCTATCTCTGCCTGCTGACCGTACTGGAAAAGGGCAAGGCGGAGGAATGCATGGCGGTTGCGCGCGCAGCCGGGGCGCGGGGCGGCACCATCATCCATGGCCGCGGGGCGGGCGTGCCGCAGGATTTCTATTTCCCCCTGGTCATCGAGCCGCAGAAAGAAATCCTGCTGATCGTGACCGCTCGCGAGGCGGCCTACGGCATTCGCAACGCCATCTATACGCAGATGGGGCTGGATAAACCTGGCGGCGGCATCATCTTCTCTCTGCCGGTGCTCAGCACCCTGGGTTTGTATGAGGAGCGTGGGAAGGAGGCCAAGGCATGAGTTTGCTTCGTCAAAAAATCGAAGAGGTCAGCCGTTCGCTGCTTCCCGTTATCGCGCTGGTGTTGGTGCTGGCCTTCACATTGGTAAAGCCCGGCAGCGATGTCATCATCCGTTTCCTGATTGGCAGCCTGCTCTTGCTGGTAGGCCTGGGCATTTTCCTGCTGGGCGTGGACCTGGCCATGAACCCGATTGGCGAGCATATGGCGGCCGCCAGCGCCACATCCAAGACGGCCTTCGGCGTCGCGGCGCTCAGTTTCCTTATGGGTTTCCTGGTCACGGTGGCTGAGCCCGACTTGCTGATATTGGGTGAACAGGTGGAGTCCGCCTCCGGCGGCACCATCGGCGCACAGACCATGGTCTATATGGTCTCAGCTGGTGTGGGCGTGCTGATTATGCTGGGCACCTTCCGCCTGCTGCGCGGCCGCAGTTACCCGGTGTTCATGGGGCTGGCGTACCTGGGCATATTCGTGCTCAGCCTGTTTGTATCCGAAGAGTTTCTGGCGATTTCGTTTGACTCCTCGGGCGCCACCACCGGCGCCTTGACCACGCCATTTATCCTGGCATTGTCGGCCGGTCTGTCGCGCATCAAGGGCGGCAAGACAGCGGAGGAGGACGCCTTTGGCATGGTTGGCGTGATGAGCGCGGGCCCCATGTACGCCCTGATGCTGATGAGCATCATCACCGGGCAAAGCAACATCCAGGGTGAGGCGGCCCCGTTTGAGCCGGCATCCGGCGTGCTTTCCCCGCTGATGCATCTATTGCCCGATGAGCTGTTCAAATCGCTCGTCGCCCTGCTGCCGTTGAGTGCTTTGTTTTTCCTGCTCAATTTCACTCGCTTCAAGCTGGGCAAGCGCGAGTTGGGCCGCATCCTGAAGGGCTTGCTCTACACCTTGCTTGGCCTCACTCTGTTCCTCACGGGCGTCTATGTGGGGTTCCTGGACATGGGCCAAATCATTGGTCGTAGCATCGCTTCTTCGTATTCGTGGTTGCTGCCCATCGTCGCCTTTGGATTGGGCCTGATTGTTGTGTTGGTGGAGCCGGCTGTGATGGTGCTGGGCCAGCAGATAGAAGATGTCACCGGCGGCCGCATCCCCAACCGAATAATCAAGATAACGTTATCGATCGGGGTGGCTTTGGCGATGACCGGCTCCATGCTGCGCATCATGATACCCACCGTCAAGCTGTGGTATTTCCTGCTGCCCGGCTTCGCGGCGGCCATTGTATTGTCGTTCATGGCCGACCCTGTGTTCGTGGGCATCGCCTATGACGCGGGCGGCGTTGCATCAGGCCCCATGACCGCTACCTTCGTGCTGGCCTTCGCCCAAGGTGCTGCCGCCATGACGCCCACAGCCAACGTGCTGGTGGATGGCTTTGGTGTCATCGCCATGGTGGCCATGGCGCCGGTGCTGTCCATCATGGTGCTTGGCGCCACGTTTAAGCGCAAGGCAGCCGCGACCCAACGCCAGGAAGTTCACCACGCGCAGGCCGCGCCCGTGTTGGCCGGTAAGGTGGAGTTTTACGATTGCGTGGTGGCCATCCTCAACCGCGGCCTGGCGGAGCGGGCGATTGAATTGGCCCGCGATGTCGGCGCGCGCGGGGCAACCATTCTGCATGGCCGCGGCTCCGGCGGCCACGACATGCGCATGTTCAATGTCGAGGTGCAAAAGGAGAAGGAGGCCGTGCTCTGGCTGGTGGATACCCGCATCAGTGACCAAGTGGCCGAACGGCTGTATCACGGGCTGGACCTGGGCGGCGAGGGCGGCGGCACCGTCTTCACCATTCCTTCAGGCGCCATGGGGCTGAACAATGCGGCTGTGGATGTGGAGGAGGCGGCTGAGAGGACTGAAGTGGCTGGTTTTGCCGAAGTTGCAGAAGTTGCCGATGTGGTTGAGGTGGTCGATGAGTATAAAAACGACCAAACGGATGAGCTATCAGATGAGCCTCAGCGTGTTGAAGCAGAACAAGAGTCCGGTGACCAGCCTTGAATTGGTGACTAAGTTGAAAAAATCTGCTGCGAACACGTGTTGAATTGAGTGGTTCGCAAGTATGTTGGGTGATTTGTTTCGCGGCTTGTGAAGACGATATTATTACGGTTGATCTAATCTAATCTGATTTGATCTGAGCGCTTAGTCCCCCATCAAGCAGTCCTTGTGTCGCAAATCAGTGTGACTGCTGGACGCATTATTGCGTTGTGAGAAGGAGCACCTTATATGATGCGATACCTGACCTAGTCCACTTCTCGTATGCATGTGATGTGAATCAGATAATCGGTCAATATCAATCACATAACTGCATCCGTGCGAAATAATATCTAAACTGCATCACCAGCCGCGCAAACAAATTACGACAAATTGCGGTTTATCCCTTGACAGACGGTCCCCGGTTTTATAGAATAGCCTTCGCAGCCCGAAAGGTTGCTGATGGGGAATTGTGTAACGGCAGCACATACGACTCTGACTCGTATTGTCTAGGTTCGAATCCTAGTTCCCCAGCCAGGTGTGCCTCCGTGGTCTAGTGGCCTAGGACACCGCCCTCTCAAGGCGGCAACACGGGTTCGAATCCCGTCGGAGGTGCCAAAAACGCCCGGAAGGCAATAAGCTTTCCGGGCGTTTCTACACAGTTTGCGCTTTTCCCGTTCATGGCATTACTTGAAAGGGTCTGGCGTGGGCATCAGGTCGACGACATCAATAAAAGTTGTATTCCGATTACTTCAACGAATAACGATGAGGATAACGTGACAGATAAATTACAAGACTATCCTGAATTGATCAGCGTCATTGTTCCCGTATACCGGGCGGAATTGAGCATCGCGCGCTGCATCGAAAGCATACAAGCTCAGACATATGAGAACCTACAGATCATTTTGATTGATGATGGTTCCCCAGATAATAGCGGCACGATTTGTGATGATTACGCCAAAGATGACGCTCGAATTGTTGTTCTGCATACGGAGAACGCAGGGGTTTCCTCAGCTCGTAATTGTGGACTTTCGCATGCAGAAGGGGGCTATGTTGCGTTTGTTGATAGCGATGACTACATCACCTCTACGTTTATTGATGATGCATATGCCCAAATGAAAGAAAGAAGAGTAGATTTATATCTGGCGGGCCTCACAATGGAAATCAATGAAGCGGAAAGACACGTGCGTAGCGAGGTTTATCAGGCTAAGCAGAAGACATACTCAA
>CALNAU010000218.1 GCA_937874275.1 uncultured Clostridia bacterium
ACTGCCCACGCGCCGGCGGCGTAGCACAGCAGGCGGCCGGACTGATTGGCCACGTTCAGCTGCGAGATGCGCCGGGGCGCCTCATTGGACGGGTAGTAGCTACCATACAGCACCGTGAAGCTCACCCAGGCCGAGGAGGCAATGCCCATCAGCGACCGCAGAAACAGAAAGCTGCCGGGCGTGTACCAGAGTAAAAACCCAAAGCCTGCCAGTGTCAGCAGCCCGCAGCCCAATATAATGAAGGGTTTCTGGCGGCCCATGCGGTCGGCCGCCATGCCCAGCGGGATGCGCAGCAGCATCTGGCTGAGGCCGTAGAGCCCGGCCATCAGGCCCATAAAGGCGGCATTGGCGCCCATGCGCTTGAGTTCCGCGTTGAGGAAGGGCGTGATGGCATATTGCGAAAACCAGAAAACGCCCGTCGTCAGAAACATCAGGCGGGCGGAACGCCGGGTGGTATGAAGGTCTTGCTGGATAGCGGTCATGGTTGCTCCTGTCTTTCGTGAAGAAGCCTCCGGTAGCGCGGGGCTATTGGTAGCATAGAACAAAAGACAGGCGATGACAAGAAAAGAACCGCAAAAAATCAAGGTGTATGGCGGGCGAGAGGCTGCCGAGCAAGGGCTATCGGCCTATCTGAAAGTCCCCATGAAGGCGTGCCGCACAAGGCAACGAATATTTCCTCAGAAAACCGCGGGGTTTACCCCTGTTTCTTCTTTTGATCAAAGTATATCGCCGCAACCGCGCAGATGAGTACGATGGTGATGGTGGTGAACATACAGTCCCCTTTGCCGGTTTTTCAGACCATATTGTACCATGTGGTGGCTGCTTGTGCAGCCTGGGGCGGTGTAATCTGCCCCAGCGAAAAGGTTTCTTGACGACATGAAGCGGCCGGAGCTTGTGCCCCGGCCGCTTGTTTCGCAACCATTGGTTGCCCGTGAAAATATCAGAGTTGGATTGCCGCAAAAAATCGCGGCTCCCTTATGGCTTGCTCTCCACATCTGCGGAGACCCAGCTCTTGTTTTGCTCCAGCACTTCCTTTTCATGCATGCGGAAGGTGAGCATCATCAGGCTGTCCGTCAGGTGTACGTTGCTGACGATTACCTCCGGCGGGGCGGTGATATCCAGGGCGGCAAAATTCCAGATGCCCTTGACGCCACCGGCGACCAGCGGGGCCACCAGCGCCTGTGCCTTGTCGGCGGGCGTGCAGATGATGGCGATATCCGTGGGCGCTTTGGCCAGGTACTTGCTCAGCGTGGTGACGTTGAGCACCTTGACGCCGCTGATTTTCTTGCCAATCAGCTCAGGGTTGGTATCAAAAATGGCCTTGAGCTGAAAGCCGGACTCGGCAAACCCCTTGTACTGGGCCAGTGCCTTGCCCACATTGCCGGCGCCGATGATGATGATGTCGTGCGGGCGGTTGATGTCCAAAATGTCGCCGATGGAGCGGCGCAGCAGCGCCACATTGTAGCCGCGGCCGCGGCGGCCAAAGCCGCCAAAGGCGTTGAAATCGTGACGAATCTGAGAGTCGGTCAGGTGCATGCGGCGCGCGAGGTCCTTGCTGGACAGGTCTATGAAGCCCAGCGCCTCCAAATCTCGCAGTTGGCGATAGTAGGCTGGCATCCGTCGCATCATGGCGTCGGAGGCACGGTCAGGGATCTTGTTGGTCATATGGTTTTCTCCTCGTTATTTCTTTTGTGAAACGCAGCCGCATCTGCGCATCATGCGCAGCGCCAGCTTTTCCTGAATGGTGCCCGGAATGTCAAGCCAATGCCTGGTCTGCTGGCAGTCCCCACAGGTAAAGGTCTCCCGGTGGCGGCCCAGCCTAAAATCCCGCTCCATCTTGCGGATGATGAGCGCATCCTCAACATCCCGCTGATCGGGCAGGTGGTCAAAGTGCATGCGCAGCACGTCGGCGTCCTCATAGAGGGATTGGTTGGCGCTTTGCGCGACAAAGCGGCCATCGGCGTAGCGACCGGTCTCAATAAGGCCGACGCCCATGCCCACGTTGAACTCATCCAGCACAAAAAAGCTTTCCGGCGTCCCTTCCTTGATGGAGGTCAGGCCGATGCGCTGGCGCTCCTGGTTGAGGTATTTGTGGGTGCGCAGGCTGTGGCTGTACAGCAACATGGATGTGGCTTCTTCGTCGAGCTTGTAATAGTCCTGATACACCGCGCCGCAGGTGGTGCGGATGCCGTCGTCGCCGGTATTGTCATTGTCCGGGTGGCCATCGGTGTCCCCGGGGAAGAGCATGGGGGTCATGTCCCGCTTGAGCAGGATGATTTGCCCTTCAGGGGAATGCACGCGCAGTTCGTTGATCTGGACAGTCTGTCCGTTGACAGGCAGCGTGAGCAGCGGATTCCCCTCCTGAAAGCTATATCCCATCTTTTTCAGTTCTTCTATCAATTTCCCCATAACACAACTCCTTTGGGTCTACAATG
>CALNAU010000219.1 GCA_937874275.1 uncultured Clostridia bacterium
CCACCGGGCTGTCCCGCTTCCCCGTATATGAGGAGGACCTGGACGACATCATCGGCACCGTATCCACCCGCGACTTCCTGCTCAACCGCCAGCGGGAGCACCCCAAGCCCCTTCGCGGCATCATCCGCAAGGCGCGATTTGTGCCCGAGTCCGTGCGCACGGATGCGCTGTTTCGTGATATGCAGCACAACAAGTTCCACATGGCCATCGTGGTGGATGAATACGGCGGTACCAGCGGCCTGATTACCATGGAGGACTTGCTGGAGGAAATTGTGGGCAACATCTACGATGAGTACGACCCACAGGTGCAGCTGGATATTGAGGACATGGGCGAAGGCCGCTATAAGCTGGCCGGCAGTGTGGAGATTGACGCTTTCAACGAGGCGGCGGGTGCCGACCTTTCTATCGACGAAGATTACGATACCATCGGCGGGCTGATACTCAGCCAGCTTGGGGCCATCCCCGAGGATGGCAGCCAACCGGAGATTGATTTCGGCGGCTACCACTTCCGCGTGCTCAGCGTGCAGGATCGCCGCATCGAGTGGGTGGAGGCCAGCCGTTCGCCCCAGGAGGAGGAACAGGCCATTGTATGATTTGATTGTGATTGGCGGCGGCTGCGCGGGATGCTCGGCCGCCATGACAGCGCGGCAGCGCAACCTGAATGTGCTGGTGCTCTACGCCGGAGACGGCGCGCTGGGCAAGGCGCGGCGGATAGACAATTACCCCGGCATGCCCGAGGCGGCGGGGCAGGACATGCTGCGCATCATGCGCCAGCAGGCCCAGGCACTGGGGGCTGAGTTCAAGCGCCAATTGGTGACCAAGGTGCTGCCCATGGGGCAGAGCTTTTCAGTGCTGGCGGGCAACGATCTGTATGAGGCAGGTGCTATCCTGTTGGCGCAGGGCACATCCCGGGTCAGCCCCCTGCCCGGTGAGGAGGAATTGCTCGGCCAGGGCATCAGCTATTGCGCCACCTGTGACGGCATGTTCTACCGGGGCAAGCATATGCTGGTGGTTGCCGGTGGCGTGGAGGCGGTGGAGGAGGCCAATTACCTGTCCGAACTTGGCCGCGTCACCTATTTTGTAGAGAAGCCCCATGATACGGCCGGGCTGGCTGAGGGGATTGTGTTAGTCAAAGAAAAACCTCTCTCCTTTGCCCAGGATGGGCAGGAGATATTGCTGACCACGGACGCCGGCCAACATCGGGCCGACGGCGCCTTTGTGCTGCGGCCGGCGGTGGCGATGACGCAGCTGCTGCCCGAGGTGCAGGCAGAAAAGGGCGCCATCATCGTGGACAAGGATTTGATGACCACCGTGCCCGGCGTATTTGCCGCGGGCGATATCCTGGGCGCGCCCCTGCAAGCCCCCAAGGCGGTGGGGGAGGGCAACATAGCGGCCATCGCCGCGGCCGCCTACCTGCGCGCGCTCATGGGCTGACAGATGATGTGCATGAGTGGTGGGAAATGCGGGGGGCGGTTCAGCGGGCTGATGCTCTGCCTGGTGTTGTTGCTGTCATTGTCCGCCCACGCGGAGCTCCCCGTGACCTGGACAGAGGGGGAAGAATGGTTCCCGGACAAGCAGACCTGGACCTATCACTATCAGTACCGCTACCCTGCCCTCAGCGGCGAGGATACGGTGAGCGAGGCCATCAACCACTACTTTGATCTGGCTCGCAATGAGATGGCAAACCTGGTGCTGCCCATGTATGCGGCCGACCCCATCATGGCTGGCCAGGGCGACAATCAGGTGAGCGAGCAATGGTCGGTTACCTGTAATTCGGACGAGCTGTTCAGCGCCCTGCTGCACCGCACACAGACGGTGGAGGACGGTGAGCTGCATACCGTCAGCTCGGTGGTGTTTGCCACATCCGGTGAGTATGCCGGGGATACCCTCACTTTGCGTGGGGTGGTGCGTGTGGGCGACAGCTCCCAGCAATTGGCAGAGCTGGTGTTGAACGACATTTGGCGGCAGA
>CALNAU010000220.1 GCA_937874275.1 uncultured Clostridia bacterium
ACGCACACGCTGTTTTCTGTGGAGGACATGGGCCCGCTGCGCCGCAGCGGCCGATTGGGCGTAGTGCGGCTGTCGGTATCCTCCTTGCTCAATGTGCGCCCGGTGCTCCGCGTGCAGGATGGCGGCGTGGTGACCCACGCGCTGGCCCGCGGCCGCCAGCAACAGCTGCGCGAGCTGGCCGCTGCCCTGCAGGGGCCACCGCGGCAGGTGGCCGTGCAGCATGCCGCCGCCCCCGAGGATGCCCAGATGCTGGCCCAGCGCTTGACCGCCATGGGCCACGAGGTCAGCGTGCGCGGGATTGGCCTGGTGCTGTCCATCCACCTGGGCTTGCCATGCCTGGGTATCGGATGGCTTGAAGCGTAGCATAACAATAGGACGCAGGCGGTATTCGCCCGCGTCCTTTTTGAAAGATCATTTTATTTGACTGCTTCGGCCTCCATCTGCGCCAACAGCTGTTCGCACACCATCAGCATGCGCGGCAGGTGGAAAAATCCCTTCCACTTGCCGCCCTTCAGGCCGAAGACGGGTTCGCCCCGGCGGTCCAGGTAGCCGTACCACTCCCCGCCACCCGCGCGGTCGGAGAAGTGCTCAAAGCTGTACTCGTGCAGCCGCTTGAACCACGCTTCGTGCAGCGAGCTGCCGGTCAGCCTGGTGGCCAGCAGCATGGCGATGATGGCCTCGTTGTGCACCCACCATAGTTTCATGGTGGATTCCAGCTTTTCTGTGGGATAGCCCAGGTAATCCTGATAGTAGAAGATGCCGCCGTATTGTTTGTCCCAGCCGCGCTCGATGCACCAGAGCATGATGTCGGCCAGGTCCGCCACCATGCCTTGGTCGTGGAGCATGGTGTTGGCAATATCCATTAAAAACCACAAAATCTCCAGCGCGTGGCCGGGGTTGAGCAGGCGGCCCTCCATGTTGTCAAAGTTGCGCCCGCCGTCCATGGGCACCCGTTCAAACACGCACTTGCGTTCCCTGTCCACATGCCTTTCAAAGAACAGGGCCAGGTTTTCTCGCACGATGCGCAGGATGGTCTCCTCATCAATCAGGCCGCGCAGCTCGCGCGCCATCATCATCTGGATCATGGGAAAGCCCATCGCAGCCATGCTGCGGGTGCCGGCAATGGCTTTTGTCCAGATGCCCTTGGGATTGTCCTTGCGCTGCTGGATGCGGCGGTAGATGTCCTGGGCCTCCTGCGCGGCCTGACTGTCGCCGCTTACCCTGGCATATTCCGCGAGAGCAACGCACATGAAGCAGTCGGAAAAAATGTTGTACGGCGCCGTCAGCGCGTTTCCCCTCCGGTCCAGCGCGAAGTAAAAGTCGCCGTTTGGCGCGCGCCCATGCTGCCGCATGAAGTCAACGCCAGATTTGGCGGCCGCCAGCCACTTCGGCCTGGTGCCGTAGGTTGAGCACAGCTTGGCAAACATCCAGATCTCGCGCCCCTGCATCCAGGCAAACTTGTCGGTGTCAAACACCGTGCCGTTGCGCTCCAGACAGGAGAAGTAGCCGCCATGCTCTCGGTCGATGGAGTGGTTCAGCCAAAAGGGGATGACCGAGTCAAACAGCTCGTTGCGGTAGATGCGCCGATATGCGGAAATCTCATGTGGTTGCATGGCTGCCCTTCTTAGGCTACTTGACGGCGCCGGCCGTCATGCCCTTGATAAAATATTTGGACATGAACAGGTATAAAATCAGCATGGGGATGATGGCGATGCACAGGCCCGTGAACAGCAGATCCCACTTGGTGGAGTGCTGGCCGATGAAGGAGGACAGGCCCACCGGCAGCGTCTTGAACTTGTCATTTTGCAAGAACACCAGCGGGAAGAAAAACTCATTCCAGATGGGCACGGCATTGTAGATGCTGACCAGCGCCACCGCCGGCATGCAGATGGGCATCACAATCTGGCTGTAGATGCGCAGGTCGCTGCAGCCGTCAATCTTGGCGGCGTGCTCCAGCGCCAGGGGGATGGTCTTCATGAAGCCCGACAGGATAAACACCGTGGATGGGATGCCCATGGCGATGAATACCATGATGACCGACAGCGGGTTGTCCATGATGCCCAGGCCCTTGACAATCTGAAACAGCGGGATCACGGCAGCCTTCAGCGGCAGCATGATGCCGCTTAAAAACAGCATGTACAGCAGCGTGCTGGCCTTAAAGACATAGCGGGAGACGCCGTAGGCCGCCATGCTGCCCAGCAGCACCACAAACGCCATGGACACCGCCGTGTACAGGAAGCTGTTGAGAAAATACAGGCCAAAGCCCTTGTCCACCCACACGGTCAGGTAGTTGTCAAAACTGAACGCATCGGGCAGCGAGAAGGGGAAGCGCATGATGTCCCGCGTGCTCTTGAACGAGGACATGATCATGTTAAACAGGGGGTAGAGGATGAGCAATATATAGCTCACCATGGCCACCTGCATCAGCACGATGAAGGCCTTCTTGGGCCCGGATGCGAAGCGGAAGCGCATATCCGTCGTCACAGCTCTACCTCCTTGGACCGGGTGATGCCGATGGACAGCAGCGAGATGGCGAAGGTCATCAGGTAGATGACCACCGATATGGCCGAGCCCACGCCGATCTCAGGGGCGCCGGAATCCACCGAGCCGAAGGCCGTGCGGTAGAACAGCGTGCCGATGGTATCGGTGGCATAGTTGGGCGCGCCGTCCAGCCCGGCCATGGTATACACCTGCTCAAATACATTCAGGCTGCCGATGATGGTCAGCACCGTGATGATAGTGACCGAGGGGATGATCAGCGGGAAAACCACCTTGGTGAACAGCTGCCACTCGTTGGCGCCGTCCAGGTAGGCGGCCTCGGTGCACTCCGCGGGCACGTTGTCGATGGCCGTCATAAACACCAGCGAGGGAAAGCCCAGCCACCGCCAGATATTGACCAGAATGATGGCGTAGGTGGCCGTGCCCGCGTTGCCCAGCCAGGCACTCTGGTACTGCGCCAGGCCGGCGGCCCCTAACAGCGCGTTGACCATGCCGTTGGGCCGCAGGTACAGCCCCCACAAAAAGCCGACCGCCACGATGGAAAACAGCACCGGGATAAAGAAGATGCGCCGGTATACCTGGCTGCCGGCAATCCGCTTGCTGAGCACATAGCCAAACAGCAGGCCTGCCAGGTTTTGCAGCACCATGGTCATCACGAACCATTTGACGTTGTTGCCCAGGGCGTTGGTGAAACGCTCCTGATAGGGGTAGCTGCCAAACAGCTTGCGGAAGTTGTCCAGCCCCGAAAAGTCCAGCCGGATCAGCTGGTTCCAGCCGAACAGGCTGTTGAACATCGACATGAACAGCGGCATCAGAATAAACACAAACACCACCAGCAGCCCGGGCGTCACAAAAAATGCGATCCAGGCCGCCTTCTTCATGTGCTTGCTGCGCATCTGCCGCCACCCCCTTGTTGAGCATTGAAAAAAGCGGGAAAGGGGCATGCCCCTTTCCCGCGCCGGGATTTACTTCTGGAAGGGCACGTAGTAGGTGGCGATTCCCTCCTGCACCTGCTTGCACACCTCTTCGGCGGTCAGTTGCTTGGTCATCATGCCCTGGGCAGCCGCCTGGAACAGGGAGGAGCCGGTGGGCTGGTTGTAGCGGAAGCCGACCAGGAACAGGTACGGCGTGTTGTTCTTTTGCAGCTCCAGCACCTTGGCGATGAAGGGGTTGGCGGATACGTCCACGCCGGGGATGGAGGACACCATGGCCAGCTCATTGACCACCTGAGCGCCAAACTCGGGCGTGGCCAGGAACTTGACGAACGCAAGCGCCGCATCCTGCTTCTTGGAGGAGGCCGCGATGGCGAAGTTCATGTCCGCGTAGACGGAGACATAGGCCGGGTCCGCCTCGGTCTTGCCGGGCACGGGGAAGATGTCGAAGTCCAGCTCGGGGTTTTCCGCCTTGAAGTAGCCTGCCTCGTAGGAGCCGCCCACAAAGTGCGCGCTCATCTCGTTGATGAAGCTGGCCTGCATGTCCGTATAGGCGACGCCCTCGTACATGTTGGGCATGAAGGGGGTCAGCGACAGCATGTCATTGACAGCGGACACGAAGATGGGGTCTTCAAAGGTGGTTTCGCCGGCCACTACCTTGTTGTAGAAGTCGTTGCCGCTGTACTGGGAGGCGCCGGCCCCGCCGAACAGGAACTCGCAGCACCAGCCTTCCTTGGTGCCGTTGGCCAGGGCGTCATAGCCGGCATCCTTGCAGGCCTGCAGGTTGGCGATGAACTGATCCCAGGTCTTGGGCACTTCGAGGCCCAGCTCTTCATAGACCTTTTTGTTGTAGAAGCACAGCATGGTCTGGCTGACTGCCGGCACGCCGTAGATCTTGCCATCGGTGATGGAGGTAGCGCCCATGCGGGTCGCCTCGGAGAACTCCTTCAGCTCGGGCATCAGGTCATCCAGCGCCAGCATGTAGCCGGAATTGGCAAAGGTCTGCAGGCCGCCGTAGGCGCGGCTCATGAAGACGTCCGGCGCGCTGTCGCCCGCCAGCGCTGCCGACAGGATTGTGTTGTACTCTGTGTTTTTGATCGCGTTGATGGTGACTTTGATGGTGGGGTTGGCCTCTTCAAACTGGGCGATCACCTTCTCGTAGAAGTTGGTGTCCTCCGGCCGCCAGGTCCAGAACTGGATTTCCGTGACCGCCTCGGCCGACATGGGCAGGGCAAGGGAGGAGAGCAACAGCACCAGGGCCATCAGGGTAAGCAGCAGTTTCTTCATGGGAAAACCTCCTTGACATATTCGTGCTGGCAGGAATCAGACATCCCGCAAATGATGATATCAGCATAGCCCTTGCGCACCGCGAAGTCAATACAGAGCAGGGGTTCATTGAGAGGATGGCAACTGCCGTCATATGCATCGCCCGGTCGGTTTTTCCCGTGGAACTTGTGCCCTTTGTCAATTATGGGTATAATGAAGTCGT
>CALNAU010000221.1 GCA_937874275.1 uncultured Clostridia bacterium
CGGCGTAGCTCAGTTGGCTAGAGCATTCGGTTCATACCCGGAGTGTCGTTGGTTCAAGTCCGACCGCCGCTACCACACGAAAATCCCTTCGTTTTTGACAACGAGGGATTTGTTCGTTTTGTGATATAATCTACTTTATAATATCCATCGATCAAATCTCTTATGCGGTCTCGAATTGGTCCCCTCGCATCGTGAGAGTATTCATCGATTTTTGTTATGGATAAAACAAATCCACTGTTCATCTCGATTGACAAAGTGGCTAAGTGAAATATAATGGTATGGACTTTGTCGCCCAAGAAAGGGGTGTAGGTATGCGCCGATTGATTGCGCTGTTGTTGGTTTTAATGGTGGTTATTCCCAGCATATCCTTAGCTGCCTCGACGGAACCTGTGACCATCTTATTATTGGGAACTGATGATTTGGGCTTATTTTCTGTGACCGGCACCGAGGAAATGAGCCGCTCTGACGCCCTGTTTGTCGTTACGCTGCAACCCGCCACCGGCGCCATCAAGCTGCTAAGTGTTGAGAGAGATTATTTGGTAGTACTACCTGATGACTTGGGCGAGAACAAGCTGAGCACCTCTTCCTACTTTGGAGGGCCCGAAATGGCAATGGGTGCGATCAACAGTCTCTTCGAATTGGATGTATCTTATTACGCGCACATAGATATAACCAATGTCATCAAGGCCATCGACATCATTGGCGGGGTTGATGTAGAGATTGACGCGGACGAGGTGGACGAAGTAAACGCCTTCATTGGCGGCATTCTTTCGCATGAAAATTTGTCAAACGTAAAAGCCGGTATGAATCACCTCAATGGTCCGGAAGCTTGGGCTTTTCTGGGCGTTCGAAATAATGATATCGATACCGTTGAATCCAACGCGGCTCGCAATGACCGCCAACGCCGAGTTTTGACGGCTTGTTTGGATAAATTTTTCCAAATGGGCTCGACTGAGGCGATGAAACTAGCCCAGGAGATATTGCCGTTGATTAAAACCAACCTCACCATGTCAAACGTCTTGTCGCTCATTACGACAGCGCTTGCGTGTGATTTTGAAAAGATATCCTACCTACGCTCCCCTCATGGCTCCTATCAGAATAAAAGGGTTAATATGCACAAGGTCATCGTGCCTGATGATATGCCCGCGGAAATCCAAACGGTGAAAGAATTTTTGTATCAATAGTATGTTGCACCATCATGACACAAGCCTCGGAGGTAAATTTGTGAGGAAGTTTTTCAGTGCCCTGCTGGCCATCGCCTTATTACTATCTGTTAGTCCATTCGCCCACGCCCAATCCGGCGGGTTTACCCATCCTGAAATTGGCGAACTGATTGAGTTTTATTTCACCGAGGGGATGCCATCTTTCACAATTTATGGATTTACGCAGTATAAGGTCATGGAGCCCGGAACGCCATATCGTGGGATTCGTTCCAGTGGAACCCGTTTGATTCATGGCGGGATGGATACCTTAGATCGTTCTTTGGAGCGCATGTTCAACAGCCTGGATGGTCAATCCAAAGAACCTAAGCCCATCGTCTTTGATTACACCGATGTGCTGGAGGATTACGCTTATCAGCTGGGTCTCCTCCCCATTAAGGAGCGAGTGAAAGCCATCCGACTGCTGGCCGGCTTTGATGGTGTGGAGGGCTATGAGAAGCTGTTGGACATCGAAGGCTTTGAAAGCATTGATGTTCAGAAACTGACCTCCGAACATAGGGACTTTTCGGTAGATAAAAATGGTAAAACGTATCCGTATCGCGTTTTGATGTTCTACATCGAAGAAGACGACTGGGAGCAGATTTACTATGAGCGGTACGGCTACATCCAAATGAATGGCGAGTGGCGCTTGGGCCGGATAACGAAAGAGTATTTCAGCGAATATCGCCAGCGCATCAAGTATTTGCATGGTTTAGCTGATACAGACATCAGCGCATTGACAAAGGCCTATGCTGAAGTAATGCGCAGTAGCAACTGGAACATGGCACCAAATGAGGTCGCCGCTTTGGAAAGCGGCACGGTTGAAGGCAATCAGGTGATTGTCAAAGACACAAACATCTTCCGTTTGCCTGCCACTCTCACCTATTCCTTTACCGATTCCTGGTTGTCCAGTGTGGAATACAAGTTTGACAGCGCTCAGGCGTATTTCTCTGCCTTTGTTTCCCTTTATATCCGCTACTACGACCCGGTCACTATTGGCGAAAACGGCGATATGTCTTGGTCATTGCCAGATGTTATCATCACCCTAACACATAATGACGTGGCGCCGACCATAACTGTAGTGCCCCGCCAGCATGTGGAGAACACCTCGGTTGGCTAACCCAGCTTGGCGTATCAAGCAGGCGATGCTACTAAACAAATTTGTAACATTTTCGCCCGTGAGAGTTCGAAATTCTCTTATTTTTCAATATTGTTTTGAAATGCGGCAACTTTTGTGGAATTGACATAATTTCTTAATTATGCTATGGATATATGGGACTTTTCTTGATGAAAGGATTGCAGTATGAAAAAGTTTATCAGCCTGACGCTTGTGTTGATCATTGTTTTGTCAACCCTTGTAGTAACGGCAAGTGCCGCTACCACCATTCCGAATACATTGACCCGCAACATCCAACTTAAAGGTCGCAATGCCGATGGTTCTTTCCCAACAAACCCGGTCATACCCGGAGAAAGCACGACAACCGGCTTGCCAACCACCAACACGGCATACTTCCCCATTTTGGTGCAAATTGACAATAACCCCGCCGGCTTACCCCAATGGGGCATCGCATCAGCGGATATTATGTATGAACTGCCGATCGCCGGGCAGGGCATGACACGCCTCACTGCTTTCTTTTCTGACCAGTATCCCATCGAAGCTGGTCCGGTCCGTTCCGGTCGCGTGATGCACGTTGACCTTCGTGAAGAGTGGGACGCGTTGATTCTCCACTACGGCAAGCAGGAAGACGCCGGGAGTGACATGCGTGAAGCGCTGAGAGATTATGGGGTCAACGCGAAGGGGTTGGCGATTGACGGCATTGCCCAGAAATATGAGAACGATTTCCCGCGCGTTAAATATCATAAAGCCCCCCATAACGTTTCCGCATACGTGCAGAAACTCCATGATGATAAAGTTGCAGAGCAGTACCCCTTCAAGGAACGCCCGTTCAAATTTACCGATGACACGAACTACGGCGGCACCCCGGTAAACGAATTTACGGTCATTCACAAGGGTAACAAGGATTTTAGTTCCACTTATGTGTATGATCAAAACCGCAAGGCATTCCTCCGCTATACGTTGGATGGCCCGTACTATGACCTGCTCAAGCCCGAAATCATGTTGGCGTATAATAACGTTATCATCCAGCGCTCCAAGTTAAGCTGGAATGGCAGTTCCTCGGCACCATTGTTTAACGATATCGTTGGCACCGGTGCTGCAGATATCTTCGTAGCCGGTCAGTACATCGCCGGCGCCTGGGCACGTAATAAGCTCAATGAGCGTACCGTATTCTTCGACCAAAACGGCAATGAGCTGGCACTGCAGAGGGGCAAAACCTGGATTGTGATTTGTGATGACTCCACGGATATCATTTTGGGTGATATTGATACGAGTGGCTTCCAATTTGTACCTGACGGCGAACAGGAAGACGCTGCCAGCATCGCCGGTCAGAAAGAACCCGCGACCACCAATAACCAGCTGGTTCTAACACAACAGCCTGCTGAAGGGAATAAACAGCAATCTACCGCAACCAATCCTGCAACCACAACGCAAACTGGAGAGACTGGCTCCACCAACGCTGGGGATGTTGCAACCGTTAAACTGGATAACAACGGATTGCTGAATATGAGAAAGTCCGATGCTCGTGGTGCGGACATTGTTGCCCGCATCCCGAATGGTACGGTCGTTCAGGTGCTAAATCGCGAAACCGAATGGACACAGGTTCGTTATGATGGCAAAGAAGGTTACGTGATGTCCAGTTTTCTTCAGTTCGCAGAGCCGGCCAGTGAGTCTGAGGAAGCAGCGGAAACCGAAGGAAGCGAGTCTGCCGATGTACCCGCAACGAAGGAATATACAACCCTGAAAGTGGGCGACAGCGGTGATGAAGTGCTGGAACTGAAGAAGCGTTTCGCCGAGCTGGGATACTTCCGCACAGACAAGTTCAACGACCGCTTCTTGGATAGTACTGCCGAGGCTGTGCGCCGCTTTGAGCGCCGCAATAAGCTGGCGGTCGACGGCATCGCGGACCCGGAAATGCAGGCTGTTCTGTTCTCCGATGTGGCTGTTGGCCCTTAATGATTTGACGCAAATTGCAAGGCCGCCTCAAAAAGGCGGCCTTGTGCTATCCAAGCGATCATGAGCGGACGGTCAAAATGCTGTTCTACTCCCTTCGCTTTATGGGGAGGTGACCATGGAGAAATCAACCATCGCCGATACATCCCGCAACAACACCCTGCTTATTGCTGCAATGGCTACGCTATTTATATGCCTATCACCATTCCTGCAGGACATTGGGGACATCCCATCCGGGCTTTTGCGCATCACCACCGCCTCCTCTCAACTGCTCAGCGATTACTTTCATATCGGCGGGCCGGGCGCTGCCCTCATCAATAGCGCGGTCATTCTGCTGATGGAGTTACTGGTGATTCATCTGACGGGCGCGATGCTGACTGGTACACTAATGGCTGGGCTATTCACCACGGCCGGCTTCGCTTTCTTTGGTACCAATCCCCTCAACTCCTTGCCCATCATTACCGGTGTTGCGCTGTATGCGTGCGCGTCCGGTATACCCTGCAAAGACTTGCTGATGCAGGCATTCCTGGCAACAGCCATTGCCCCTATCGTCAGTTTCATCCCTTTCGGCACAGGCCTTCCCCTGCTGCCCGGTCTCCTGTGCGGGATTGTTGCAGGCATATTGATTGGGTTTGTGTTTCCCATGCTTTCCAGCAGGTTTCTAACGTTTCACCAAGGCTACTCGCTGTATAACTCAGGTTTTACTGCCGGCATTCTGGCGATGGTTGTCGTGTCCATCCTGCGCCTGTTTCATGTGCAGGTCACCAATATCAATTTGCTATATGGTGATCATACTGCGGAACTCACCGTTATGATGGCGGTTTTATTTTTGCTGCTAATAGGTGTCGGCATATATCGAATGAACTGGCGTGTAAAGGGCTATGTTCAATTGTTGCAAAGCACAGGCCGTCTGCCATCCGATTATGTGACGCAGTTCGGCGAAGGAATAGCCATTTTCAACATGGGTGTGATGGGGCTGATTGGCCTGGCGTATGTGCGTCTGATGGGTGGTCCGGTCAATGGGCCGGTGATGGGTGGTCTCATGACGCTGTGCGGCTTTGGAGCCTTTGGCAACCATCCCCGCAACAGCATTCCCATTCTGATCGGGGTCACCCTGGTACAAGTACTATCGCCCGCTGATGCGCACAGCACCGGCGGTATGCTATCCGCTCTGTTCGGTACGACGCTCGCTCCGATTGCAGGCTCGTTTGGTGCCCCGGCCGGCATTCTGGCGGGTGTGATAAATGCGGCGGTGGCGGCCAATCTGTTGCAGGGGCATGGCGGCATCAATCTATATAATAATGGGTTTGCCGGTGGATTCGTGGCCGGCGTCTTGGTTCCCCTGCTCGAATCGCGGCACGAACTGCAACAGCAAAGGAGGTCCCATGGCAAGTAAGCATCCCCGGCAGATTGCCGCTGATATCCTCTGGACACTGCTCAACTATTATCTTTCCCGCGACGCGACGGGCATCAAAATCAACATGGATGCCGACGAAGATAGTTTTTTCATCGACCTGTCCGGCAGCATACGCATTGAAACGGCTGAAGTAGACAAGTTGCGCAACCTGTTATCAGGGCCATACTCGGGCATGATGGAGCATTACTACAGCGAATTGCTGCACGGCGCATACCGAGACTCCAACCTCAAGATGGTGGGCTTCCTCATTGAGCAGGCTACGGTCATATATAAGGATGGCTTGCTGAGTATCAAAGCGCAAAGCAAACGACACCCCGGCCAGTAATTGTTATATCCTCTCCCCATAGATGGCCCGCCCCACGCGGACAAGGGTTGCTCCTTCCAGTATGGCGGCTTGATAACTATCGGTCATCCCCAAAGAGAGGATATCAAGCGATAGTTGACCGGCATATCGCGTCCTCGCCTGCTCTAAAAGCAAACGCATGTTGGCAAAATGCTTTCGGCTTTCCGGCGAGTTATCAAAGGAAGGCGGTATCGCCATCAGGCCGCGGACCCGTACATGAGAAAGCCCCGCTGCCGCATCCATCAGAGGCCAAAGCATCTCACGGGAAGCGCCCATCTTGGTCGCTTCCTCCCCTATATTGATTTCGAACAGAATATCCTGCACCATTCCCTGTCGAGCTGCCTCCTGATGGATGGCCTGCAACAGCCGCTGGCTGTTGACGCTCTGGATGACATCCACCGAGCCTACCACCCTGCGCACCTTGTTGGTCTGCAAGTGCCCAATGAAATGGCAAGGCTTGCCATGAAACGCGTTGGCTTCGAGATGCGTTTGCAGTTCCTGCATGCGATTCTCGCCAAAAAGGTCTATCGCCAGCAAGGCACTGGCCTGAATCATCTTTGCATCCTGGCCTTTGCACACGCCACATAACTGAATGTCGTTCGGGTCGCGACCCGCTTGAGCGGCCGCTTCTCCCATCTGATAGCGCACCTCAGCCACCCTATCGGAAAGTTGGGCGACATCAATCCCCTGGCTCATCTCATACCTCCTGATAGGCAGCCCTGGGTCCGCCAATGAATTTCGGACGTGTCCTCGCACACAGAATGCTGGCTTCGCCAATTCGATTGAGGCTTAACCGTACCGGAACCGCCACAACCTTCAGATGCATGCCAATCAATGTCCCGCCAATATCCAACCCGGCATGGGCCTTCACATGCTCAACTGCCACCGGGTGCATCATTTTTTCGTATACTGTGGTAGCAAAAGCGCCGCCTGCATCCGGCACCGGGCGCACATTGACAACCTCCAAATGCAGCGCTTCGGCTGTCTCCCGCTCCATAATCAAGGCGCGATTGAGGTGCTCACAACATTGTGCAGCCAATTTGATGCCACGCTCCTGCAAAACAGGTTGAATGCCATGATAGACCGCTTGCGTTGCCTCCATGCTGGATCCTTTGCCAATTCGGTTACCGACTATCTCACTGGAAGAGCAGCCTATCACCAACAGGTCACCTGGGCGCAGCTTGGCCTGATCCAATAATTCTTCTATCACTTGCCGCGCCTGTTTTGTAATCACTTCCACGGATGCCGCCTCCTTCATTTGAACGTCAACGAAAAGCCATTTGAGTTTATATTGATTTCTTAATCCATTATAACATAACGGGTATCGGTTGGTGGATATTCATCCCTCGTTCTGTCACGATACATTCGTATGCAATCACCTCAACACCGGCTAGAGACGCG
The DNA here is from genome assembly GCA_937874275.1 of uncultured Clostridia bacterium. Lineage (GTDB taxonomy): Bacteria > Bacillota > Clostridia > Christensenellales > Aristaeellaceae > UBA1038. Next base: position 7,431 of record CALNAU010000221.1, read on the forward strand.
GCTCGCAGCGCTTCGCCAAAGGCAGGATGCATGCTATCATATGGCGCGAATCCATTGACTGGGGTCATCTGCACCACAAACAACACCATTGCCCTATGCCCACTCTGCACACAGGACATCAGGGCATGCAGATGTTTGATGCCGCGCATGGTAGGCGCATCGGGAAATAGGGCGATGCCGTTCTTTTCAAGCGTGCATCCCTTGACCTCCACATACAGGCTCAGCCCCGAACCCTGCACATGAAAATCGAGACGCGAATCCAGCCACCGTTGCTCACGACGAACCACCGCGTCTGGATAGTGATTCCTCAGATACAAGTATGCAACTTCATTGGGAGCCTGACTGTCAATGTTCACCAACATGTCGCCTTTATAGACGGCAACCATATCATATGCGGTTTTGCGCGCTGCGTGTTTGGCCTTGGCCAGAATGACCTTCGCGCCCGGCACTAAC
>CALNAU010000222.1 GCA_937874275.1 uncultured Clostridia bacterium
CATCCATTGCTTGTGGCATACAGTCCCCCGAATTCATACATGCTTGAATAAACGATGTGAACATTATAGCACACATCGCGCCCGTGGTTCATGGCGTATTAACATAACGGGGTGGGTCATAGCAACGCTCAGGGTCGGTGCGCCAAGGATTGATTAACTCACCGGTTTGCGCGTTGACCAACACATTGCCATGAAAGCTGGATAGGTGCGCCGGATTAGCTGCCGACAGGTACTTGCTCATCGGGTCACGCGAAGCAGCCGTAGGGTGCAACACACCGTCCAACACCCAAACAGGGACCAAGCGAAGGGTCAAGGGTTCGCCTCTCTCGTACCATCCGATATAGCCCAACCTAAGTCCGCCCACCCAGCGCAGCTTGCCCTCCTCTATCAACGATTCATAGGTTGCTAAGACGCGCTGCATCGGACACAGCGGTACATCCTCCTGCAACACGGCCAGCTCCTCCAGCAAGTGCAAATGCACCGACTCCGACAAGCCTTCCTCGCCCAACTGGGCAAACCACTTGCTGTAAATGAGAGCACCCGCATTCGGCGCAGAGGGCATTCGGTCTTCGTTAGGTAAATCACCCCCAAAGAGCTGGAAGGTGCGCAGCGCATAGCCCAGAATGGGCACACCGTGCAGCAACTGCCGATACTCTGCCTGTATATCGCCTTCATGATCCGCTTTGCCCTGGCCGCTGAAGGTATCGGTAAACACATCATAGGGCCGATAGTCGATACTCGCCTCAACGGTCTCCAGCGCCAACTCTATCTGGCTTTCTGGAAACCAGCGATGGTACTGCGCCCTTAGCTCGCCGTCCAGGTACCTCAGGGTGGCCGGATTTTTTTGAGCATACGGCATATCCCAGTCAACCTCGGAGGGCGAGATGCGCATGACCTCGCTCGAATACCCCGATATGCCCATGGACAATTTGTCTATCCGCCGGCGATGGTCTTTGTCGCCATAAATCCACGTAAAGCTGCCTGGCTGGTTCTGGTAGATCAGAGAGTCATCCACCTCAAACTCGAAAATTCCGTCCCCCTCGTTTTGCGGGATAAGCGGAGATGGCGCATGCGGGCGCGCCAGCAGCACCGGCAACGCCTCTACGTCGGGCACCTGAATATCAATGTTCACCTTGATGGTGCGTCCGTGCGCTTGATAGGTCTTGTGCCAGCGGCATGCTGCCTGCTGGTGCAACTCGCCCACGCTGTGCAACGCCTGTGATGCGGCGGCCAGCGGCATCAGGCAAATAACCAATAATATGGCGTAATATTTTGCTTTTTGCATGAAAAACACCTTTCACAAAACCCTGAATATAAACAGTGCTGACGCGGTTTGACGCATGGAACAATTTGCTGGCACAGCATCCAAACCACGTCCCCCTGCGACGATACCTGTACGGAATAGGTCAGTCTACTCCCCTTCCAGGCGCACAAGGCGCAGGCGGCTCTCCGCCTCCTGAATAAACTGCTCAATACTCATTTGCCCGTCCGTGTAGCGGATTAATACATCCTGCGCGGCATTTGCCCCTTGGCGCTCGCCATTTCGGGTCACCACAAATGCATGTTGTGAGAATGCACGCCATGCAGCCATCTGTTCCGCGCTTATCAGCCATCGGGTGCTTTCCCGCATCTCCTCCATATATCCGGCCACGCGGCTTGCAGCCTCTTCCAGCTCTTGCCTATGCGTGCCGCTGGCCTGCTGCGCCTCAAAGCGAATCTGTTCCACACGGGCCCGCATGTCCTCCAAATTCTGGTGGTAGAGGGGGTTCGCCACCGGCGGGCTATCCTGGTGGTACAGCATCATCCTGGCATCGGTCGGTACCTGGGTCACCATGGCCTCCAGCAGGGCCATGGCCTCCTGCTGCCGCTGGCTGAAGGGGTTGATAAACACCGCGCCCACCGACAGCGGCAGCGCGCCTTCCATGCCGGGTTCGGGCGCAGGCAGGAAGGGCAGGTAGGTGCGGCTGTCGCGGCCATCGCCGTCCATCATGGAGATGCGCATCATCCACTCGTTGTCAAACAGCACGGGCGCAAAGTACTCGCCCTCCCTGTTCTCGCCCAGCGCGGCCCAGTCCAGCGCCTCCAGGCGGCCAAACAGTTGCCGCAGCAGCGGGGTGTCAAAGGTGAGCCGCCGGCCGCTGCCGATGTAGCCGTTGATATAGGCATTGAGCACCATGGCATGCGCCTGATGGCGCAGCGACTCGGTGCCCAGGGGCAGCATCTGCGGATAGTCCTGGGCGAACGCATCAGGCCAGCGCTCCAGAAAGCCCACCAGGTCATCCAGGGAGCGGATAGGCGCCATACGAGCGAAAGCCGAATCCTGCAGGCACACGGTGGCGTGGGCCGACACCGGCAGCGCGTAAATCCCCTCTTCCCTGCCCACTGCCCGGCGCACCACGGGCGACAGTTGGGCATGGTTTTTCCTGAGCGTTTCGCTGTGGGACAGCTCCGCGCAGTAGCCCTTGCGCATCAGGCGGTCAAAGTCCAGCCCGGACAGGTTAACCCAGAACAGGTCGTAGGTGTCGTCCCTGGTAAGCATCATCTGCGCCAGGGCCTCCTGATCCAGCCCGTGCCTGGTCACCTGTACGTCGATGCCGCTGAGGTTGCCCGCCGCCTGGTTGATGCCCCCGCCGTTGAGGTCGCCGAGGAGCACTTGCAGCGTCACCCGCTTGCCAAAGTCCCCGGCGTCCGCCGCGCGCACATGCACCTCCAGGAAGGTGGCAAACACCAGCACGCCCCCGGGCAGCGCCGCCATGGGCATGCCCATGCCCATGTCATCGTGGGGCGGCTGGGCCGCGGGCTGTCCCTCCCCCAGGCCCGCGTAGCTGTACACCGTGTCGCCCAGGTGCGCGTACAGGGTGTCTGACGCCGCCTCGTAGCAGGCCGCGCGCACCGGCATTGCCCGCTGATCGTCGGCCAGCAGGGGGCGGATATCCCGCGTCTGCCCGCTCATCGGGTCGGCCTCGCGGATCATGGGCGAGCGGGGCTTGCCCTCCGGCGTATCCTCCTGCCAGCACAGCATCAGCAGCCGCCCGCCGGGATAGGCGGCCATCCATTGAGCCCCCGACAGGGCGCTGGACCGCTTTTGCCCCGTATCCAGGTCAAAGGTCATTACCCGGCCATCCTCCTCCAGCGCGTACAGACGCCCGCCCACCACGGCATAGTGTTCCGGCGCGCGGACATCCACATGGCTCCCCATGGGGTAGCGGTAGTTTTCCCAGTCCAGCGCATGGGGCGCACCCGCCGCCGGACCATCCGCCCCCATCTCCAGCGGCCACAGCGTCCCGGCATTCTTGTCCAGCAGCCACAGCCCTTCCTCCCCAGCCAGGGGAACGATATCCCGCCATGCCAGCGTGTGCCCCAGCAGGGCATCCAGCCGGCCCGACCAGGGCTGGCCGGCCCGCAGCACAAACAGCCGGCTGCTGTCCGTCATCAGCAGGGTATCCTGCCAGGCGGCCATCGCCTGCACATGATAGGGCAGCGCATCAAAGCGGGCCAGCAGGTTTTCCCCGGGGAGGACGGGCCCGGGCTGCGCGGCCAGCCCCGCCAGGGGCAGCAGGCAGAGTATCAACAGCATGGCGGCGTATCGTTTCACGTCATTTCCTTTCATCACTGATGTGGGGGTAATTACAGCCCGCCCGCGTCCTCCCACGACAGGTAGTTCTCGTAGAAGCCCCGGTTGCGGTCCCGGCTCTGCGGGTCGTACAGCTTGCCCGTCTGGGCGTTCACCATCAGGCGGCGGTAGCTGAAGGTGTTGCGGGGATCCGGCGCCTCATAGCCTCCCGGCTCCTCCCAGGCGGGAGCAAGCTCTTTTCCGGGGTTGTCTGTCCACAGCACATCCGCCGCCCACACCGGCACGGTATAACCGGGGATATCCTTATTGGGGTAGTATTCCTGCTGCGCATAACCCGGCGGATAGGCCATGGCATAGCACAGCCTGAGTTCAAAGATGTGGCGCAGCCGCCCCGTCATGACTTCCTCCTCAAGGGATTGCTTGACCATGTCAAAGGAAGCAAGCGGGACATCCTCCGCCAGCAGCCGGCTTTCCGTCAGCAGGTAGCCGCCCAGGTTGTAATCCTGCGGGGTATGAAAGTTAAAGCCGAAATGCGCGGAAGGGGACGGATTCTCATAATCTGTGGCGGCGGGCAGACCACGACTGTAGATGGGAATCCCGCGCAAACGCTGTTCATAACTGATAAATCCCCACCCCGGCGCCAGGAACTCCGCAGCGCTCCCCCCATAATAGGCATGGGCGTTGAGGCTGGTGGGGCGCTCCGGGTCAATGATGTCCTCGGGCAGCCCAATTTTTTGCAGGGCCTGCCGCAGCAATTCGCTGATTTCTGAAAAGGTCACCCCGCTGCCGGGGATGTAGCGGCCCTCCGGTTCAAATACATCGCCGTAGTATATGCGATGGGGGCCGTATTTGACCTTCTTGCCCCCAATGGCGGCAGGGGTAGCCGAGCCGTCGTCACCAAAGGTATAGGCAAAATAGGAAGGATCTTCCTCCATGCCCTTCTTTGTGGTGGGGTGAATGGACCAGTCCGGCTCCTGCGGCAGCGCGATGGGCAGGGGCGCCCGCTTCATCTCTGCCATGGGAAAAACATCCACAGACGGCACCTGGGGCACCACATCCACCACGATTGCCCGCCCGTGGGCGGCATAGGTCTGCCGCCAGGCGCCTTTGGCCTGTTCCCGTACTTGTGCAATGCTGTGGTATTGCTGTTGTTTCGCCAGGCTGCCCATTGGCAGCAGCAGGGCACCCATGATCAGCAACAGGATGGCGCGTCTTGTATTTCTCATTTTTCCTCCTTTTCCCACCGAATCAGCCCGGGCTGATCAAACGCGCGGTTTTTATCCGTGCGCCACGGGTCAATCAGCTCCCCGGTCTGGGCGTTGACCAGGATGGGGCCGTACTGCGTGGACTTCCGATAGTCGCTTTCTTCCAGCGTTTCATCCGCGTTTTGCTTCCAAGCCTCCTTTTCAGGGTTTTTGAGCAAAATGCCCCAGGCCACCCAGGCCGGCGTGAGGGTATAGCCGTCTTCCCCCGGACCCTCCCAAGCCGCATACCCCAGTTTCATGCTCTCCACCAGCCGCAGCTGGCCCGCCCGTATCGGCTGTTCATAGGCGGCAATGGCTGTCTGCACGCTGCACAGGGGCACATCGGGGACCAGCGCCGCCTCCTCATGCAGCAGGGAAAACATCACCATATCGTTCCGGTCGGGCAAGTTGCAGTTGCGCAAGCTGCGGCTAAGCGCCCGGGCGTGCAGCATGGGCACCGGCCGGAAGTCGCTGCGCCCTGTTTGCGCCCCGCCGAATCTACGGAAGCTGTCCTCCGCGCAAACCAGCAAGGGAATCCCCTGCATATACTGTGCAAACACCGCTTCCAAGAAAGCCTCACGGTCGGTGGGCATGGGCTCCCCTACATACTGCAGGCGGTCCATATCAAACGTCCTGTAATGCACGCCTGCCAGAACCTTTTCCAGCCGCAGGTCAACGGGGATTTCAGGAAAGTAGCGCTGCCATAGGCTGTCCACCAGGTTTATCATGTAGCGGGGCGTAGCCTCATTGTGGGTAGCGTAGGCAAAATCCAGTTCGATATCCGGCGGGCAAAAAGCCTGCTCCTCAAAGCTGCCGCGGTCGGATGGCTCGTTATAGCAGCCCATACGTTCCAGCTCAAAATAGTCCCCCCGCATGCAGGTGAAAAACAACCGGCCGTTGTCTACGGAGTTTTCTCCATCAAACACCCGCTCCCACATCCCGGATTGCGGTTTTTGAACCTTATCCGAATAGGGCATCAGGCTGGCAGTCAGCACCGGAAACCTGTCCGCCTCCGGCACCTCGATGGGGATGTCCACCGTGATGGTGCGTCCGTGGCCCTGGTAGGTCTGGTGCCAGCCCACCTCCGCCTGCAGGCGGATTTCAGGCAGGGTGTGGTATGATTTCGCCTGCCCAGCCAAGGGCAGTAGCAGAATCAACAGCAGCGGGACGCACAGGCGGCGCGTGACGCGGCAATTCATTTCAGGCTCCTTTCATCGGCGGATTTCAGATAGCAAACACGGAAAACCTTACCGGTCACGCTCAGGGCTCCTCAATTTCACAAACGGAATCAGGATAAAATCCTGCTCGCTGTGGCCAAAGCGGAAGGCCTCGGGGTATACGTCCGGCGGGGCATATTCGGGGATGACCTTCATGGTGACCGGCTTTTCAGGATCTACGATGCGATCCTCGAAATCAAAGCTACCATCCGGCAGGCTGATGCGCACCCAGTCCATGTTGTCCACGGCACCGGCACCCGTATCTGTCCACCGCTGAGGGTTGCCGCCATCCTCATCCGCCAAAGTGGCACTGCTCATCCAGCGGTCGGCAATTTCCCATATTTTCTGCGGAGGAACGCCGGGATCCACAATCAGGTGGGCCGTGATATAGGTACGAATGGGGCTGATGATGACCTCCTGAATGCTGATGATGTAGTTGCCTATCCGCTTATCCGGCGGCGGGACCAGGCGATACACATGCCGCATGTCACCCTTGTCCATGGTGAAATCCAACTCATGTGGGGTATCCGCGCCCCGCAGAGGCAGTCGCACGGTGAAGGTATCGGGCAAACTCAGGCCGCGTACATCAAACTGGACCCAGGTGATGGCTTCGCCGTTGTTTGGGCCCGCTACACTGAAAGACATCCCCAACGGATTAACATGCTCGCCCCCCACCTCCGCCCAATCCAGGGTGGTCCACCTGATGTCGTCCTGCTGTGCAGCGACAAAGCGGAATATTTCCTCGCGATCGCTGGTCAGGTCGGTGCCCGGCTCCTCCAGAGGGGCGGTGGCAGCACGGTCAATCACCGAATAGGCAACGCGCAGATAACGTCCATCATAGGCGGCTTCACGCACCGCCACATCTACATGCGGAAAACTGAAGGAGGACAAATCGCGCCGCACCAATTCCTCCGCCTCCGGACGCACCTGAGAAAAGTGCGGCATGACGGTGCCCATTAACTCAAACAAGCCAAACCCCCGTGTAAGGGCAAAGGCCGTCGCCGTCATCAGCAAAAGCAGCATGACCACCGCCAAACGAAGCGTCCTGCGGCGGACGAGACGACGGCGGCCAACGGCTGCCCGTGCACGCACAGCCTGCTTAAGCCGCTCATCCATGCGCAGGTCGGCCAACCGTTCATCGGCGATATGGCGAAATGGCCTACTCATCAAAATACCACTCCTTCAGGTCTTCCTTCAGCTTTATACGAGCACGGCGCAGACGTGCGGAGACGGTGGATTCGGGCACCTGCAGCAGCGCCGCTATCTCCTTGACAAGCATGCCCTGGTAATAGTGCAGAAGCATAGGCTCGCGGTAGCGCGGCGCCAGGTGCATCACAGCGGTCAGCACAGTGTCGTCAGCCAGGTCGCTCACATTTCCGGGGGCAGGGATATTTTCCAGCGGCACGCCCAAATCCACCCGGCGAAACCACGCCTTGCGCCGCAGACTGCGGCAGCAGTTGAGGGCAATGCTGGTCAGCCAGGTATACTCGCTGCTGTCGCCGCGGAAGTGGTCCAGTGCCTGATACGCCCGTAAAAACGCCTCCTGCACTGCGTCCTCGGCCAGTGCCCGGTCAGACAACATCATGAAGCACAACCTCAGCAGGCCGTCGCCATACTGTGTCATCATGCGCTCCAGGCGCAGGTCAGGGCTTTCCCTCTCAAACTCGTCACAACGCGTCATTTTTACTCCCCGTTCACCCTGTTAGACGCAAGGTGTCGGTTAAATCTTTCATCTATGCAAAAAACACCGGCAGATTCGCATATTGCGCTCTGCCGGCATTGTACCGTATTGGGTGGGCCCGGGCCATGCGCCGGGCGGGATTGTTACAATTGGGGATTATTGACCAAACAG
>CALNAU010000223.1 GCA_937874275.1 uncultured Clostridia bacterium
CGTGTATCGGCAGTTGTAGTCCGAGCGATCTTGGTTGTGCACAAAGAAACAGCGCCTTGCGGGCGCTGTTTTCTTGTGTTTTGTATTGAGCGATTCGATTACTTCTTGAGATGTGCTTGGACGGCTACCACCACAGCTTCAGCTGTGATGCCATAGGCCTTAAACAGCACTTCCTGTGGAGCGGAGGCACCATACTGATCCAAGCCAATGACCTGGCCATCCAGACCAACAAAGCGGTACCAGGGCATGGTAGAACCGGCCTCGATGGCGACGCGATCGCGCAGGGAGGCAGGCAATACTTCCTGCTGATAGGCCGCCGGCTGCTGCAAAAACAGCTCCATGGACGGCATGGAAACAACTTGAACGCCAATCCCCTGATTGGCCAACATTTCCTGTGCTTCCATCGCGAGGCTTACTTCGCTGCCGGTCGCCATCACAATGGCCTGAGCCTTTCCAATAGACGGAGAGAGCACATACCCTCCCTTCAGTGCCTGCTTGCCTGTTCCCTCATACTGCGGCAGGTTCTGTCGGGTCAGCACCAGGCAGGTCGGGCCTTGTGTGGTGAGCGCGCTGATCCAGGCGGCAGTGGTTTCCCGGCTGTCGCAGGGGCGGAACACGCGCATGTCGGGCGTCGCGCGCAGGGCAGCCAAATGCTCAACCGGCTGATGGGTGGCACCGTCCTCGCCCACGCCAATGGAGTCATGGGTCAACACATAGGTTATCGGCAGTTTCATGATGGCGGCCAGTCGCATGGCCCCCTTCATATAATCGGTAAATACAAAGAAGGTGGCGCAGTATACACGAAGCCCGCCGTGCAAAGCGATGCCATTACAGATTGCAGCCATGCCATGCTCACGTACACCAAAACGGAAGTTGCGTCCGGCACGATTTTCCGCGCTGTAGTCGCCGCCGTCCTTGATAAGCGTTTTGTTGGAGGGGGCCAAGTCCGCCGAGCCGCCGACCAGATTGGGGACGACTTTTGCCAGGCGGTTAATCATGTTGCCGGAGCTCGACCGCGTCGCTTCCTTGCCGCTTGGCGCTTCCCACAGCGAGGTTGTGTCAATCAACCGCTGCGCATCCAACTCGCTATGCCACTGCCACCATTCCTTGGCCAGATCCGGATGCTGCTGGCTGTAGCGGCGGAACATTTCCTCCCACTCGGCGTAAGTGTTGGCGTTCTTTTCAAGGCGGGCTGCTACATGGCTATATACGTCGTCTGTCACGGAAAAACTGGTATCGCCCATGCCAAGTTCTTCTTTGGTTGCCGCCAGTTCGTCAGCCCCCAGGGGCTCGCCGTGAGCAGAGGCGGTGCCCTGTTTGGCTTTGCTACCATAGCCAATCACCGTTGGGCACACGATCAGCACCGGCTTATCGGCTTGTTGTGTGGCGTTCAGGGCATCCAGTATCTGGTGGTAGTCGTTGCCATCCGCCACGCGGATAACCTGCCACCCATATGCCTCAAAACGTTTGCCAACATCCTCCTTGAAAGCAAGGTCCGTCCCGCCTTCAATGGAGATTTCATTGTCGTCGTACAGCACGGTCAGCTTATTGAGTTTTAGTGTACCGGCCAGCGAAGCGGCTTCGCTGGTGATTCCCTCCATCATACAGCCGTCCCCCGCAAACGCGTAGGTGCGGTGGTTGACAATGGGAAAGTCCGGCTTGTTAAAATGAGCGGCCAACATGGTCTCCGCGATGGCAAAGCCAACCGCATTGGCAAACCCTTGTCCCAACGGGCCGGTGGTCGTTTCAACACCCACGGTGTGCTTATACTCGGGGTGTCCTGGCGTCAGCGAACCCCATTGACGAAACTGCTTGATTTCATCCATGGGCAGCGGATAGCCGCTGATGTGCAGCAGGCTGTATAGCAGTGCGCTGGCGTGGCCGTTAGACAAAACAAAGCGATCCCGGTCCGGCCAATCAGGATGCTGCGGCGCGTGCTTGAGCGTATGCATCCAAAGCGCGTAGGCCATTGGCGCCATGCCCATGGGAGCGCCGGGGTGCCCACTGTTGGCCTTCTGCACCATGTCCGCGGAGAGCATCCGGAGGGAGTTGATGGTTTTTTGTTCAATCGTCATGGTTCGTCCTTTCTGGTCAAAGCCGGGCATCCAAATACTCGGTAATGGGCGAAAAATCCACATCAGGGCTGTGTCGGATGACATCATACAGATCGGTCAACAACGTATTCACGCCGCCCTGCACATCGCTTTCCACATTCAGCGCCAGCACCGGGTCATGCACGGACAGCCGCAGCAGGAACCAGGCATTTTCGCTGCCCAGATCCAAATCAAAGGCGATACGAACGCCCTCCCGGTTGTCCGGCGCGATGGTCCAACCCTCAGCCTCCGAGGCATAGTCCATCACGGCGTCAATCACCTTGATGCCGGCACTTCTGAAATCCTCCGCCTGGATATTGAGCCGCAATTCCACGCTCTCCACCGGCTCTTGCAGCCCATCCAACAGGCTGGACAGGGTCTTTCCCTCACGCTTGAGCCGCATGGCTTCACAGATAAGCAAGGTGCTCAGGTACATGCCGTCATCCAGAAAATCATTCTCGCGCAGAGCCGCGTGGCCGCTGGTTTCTATGGCCAGGGGGCAGTTGATGCCGACGGCGTTGAGGCGCTTGGCCTCATCAATCACATGGCGGTACCCCCGCTTGTATCGATAGTGTTCGCCACCCCATTCCCCGATGAATTTGGAAAGACCTGAGGAAGTGACGGAATCGGTGACGATGGTCAGCCCGGGCTCCTGATTGAGCAGGATGGCGGACATCAGCGCGATGAGCCGATTGCGGTTAATGGCCAGGCCGGATTGATCTACGATGGCGGCACGGTCACAGTCCGCATCAAAGATGACGCCCATATCGGCTGTATGCTTGAGCACCGCATCGCTGAGTGACTGTATGGCTTCCGGGTCCTCCGGATTGGGGACATGGTTGGGGAAACGGCCATCAGGCTCCAGAAACTGGCTGCCTTCGGTCCATGCGCCAAGTTTTTCCAGCATCCCCGCGTAGAAGCCGCCCGCGCCATTGCCGGCATCCACCAATACATGAAGCCCCAGCAACGGTCGGCTGACCGGGTCATCCAGTTTTTCGCGTACCAACGCCATCAAATCCTCGGTATATCGGCTGAGATAGTCCATTTTCTCAACGAACCCCTGATGGCCGGATGCGGGAAATGCTTCATCCATCAGCGCAATAATCTGGTCCAGCTCCTCGGCGTTGATGCCGCCCTGCGGGGTGAAGAATTTGAAACCATTGCGGTCCGAGGGATGGTGGCTGGCAGTAATCATCACAGAGGCTTGCGCAACGGGGTGGCTGCCGACCAATGCCTTGAACATGGCAGGCGTTGTGCACAGACCAAAGTCCAACACGCGGAAGCCCTGTGCAGCCATTCCGTGGGCACAGGCCGCTAACAGCTCCTTGCCTGTCAGGCGGGCATCGCGGCCAATGGCGATGGTTTGCACCTCATCCTGGCCATCATTGGCCACAGCGCGGCGATCAATCCACTCGGAAAAGGCACGGCCTATGCGTTCCGCTACTTGGGGCGTCAACAGCGCCTCATCCCCCATCGCGACGGCACGAATGTCTGTGCCGCTTTTCAGGGAATCAAAAGTACTCACTCAGGCTCCTTCCAACAAAGCGATTTCATAGTATCCTCGCAGCAAGCGATATAATGGCGCGAGGGCCAAGAAGTCCTTTGTTAACTCTTCAAATATTTGAGGGGTGAAGACCATGTCATAATCCGCGTTTTGACGCACAAAGTGAATGTCCTTGAGGGGATAATAATCCTTTACCTGCGGGTTGAGGTCTTCGGGTATGGCCATGCGCTTGTACTGGTCGCCACTGATAGCAAATCGACCTTTCTTCAGCGTCTTCAGCAGATTCAACCACTCCTCCGGATTGCTGACCAGCCTGCGCCGAAAGATGTCCATTGCGCCGCGATTTTCTCCCCAGAAACCCAATCCCCATCGGAGATGCTCCACTGTGACCTCAAACCAGAATAAAACAGAACTTTCCCTGGGCTCCCCCGCGTGGCGAAAAGCAATCCAGTGATGATCACGGTAAGGGGATTTGTCCCGCGAAAAACGGGTGTCCCGAAAAATGCGGGACAGCGCCTTGGAAGGTCGAACCTCCATCTGGGCATCAATTTGCAGCATCAAAGGCGTCAAGGCCTCGATCAACGCGTAGTGAGGGTTCCGCATCTTCTGCCAGTACTCCTCGCGGTGCGCCGCCATAAACTCCTTGTTGTTGTTAAACCGTAAATCCAACATGAAGGCTATCATATCCTTCGAAAAACCAGGGAAAATGGGAACCACACTCCTTCATCATCATTATATCCGGATGACAGGCACCTTTCAAGCACTTGTATACAGGATACGGGGTACTGCCTTGCTTAGCGGCCGGTCATGAATTTGAACAGTTCCCCCGCGATAGGCGCGGCCACGCTGCCGCCACCGCCCGCATCCTCCACCACCACGCAGACAGCAAAAGGATACTTTGGATCATCAATAAAGCCAACAAACCAGGCGTTGGTCTCTCTTTGGCCATCTATCTGCGCAGACCCTGTCTTGCCACAGACGGGTATACCGGAAACACCCGCGCGGGTGCCGGTGCCCGTCCGCACAACTTCCCGCATGTAGTCGGCGATGGTATCAGCCGTCGGCTTGTCCAGTGCGATGCGATGCTCCCGTGCAAAGAAATCAAACCGGCTGACGCCCGCGTTGTTGGTTACGCCCAGCAGGAGCTTCGGCTCCATCATGATGCCGTCATTGGCGATGGCGGCAGCCACCATACACATGTGCAGCGGCGTTACCTGCAGGCGGCTTTGGCCGGGGCCCGTCCAGGCAATCTCCTTTTCCGTTCTGTCAGTCGTAGGATACACGGAATTCTCAACCACCAGATCGCTGAAGAGGAAATAATCACCGAAGCCAAAATTGGATGCCGTTTGCTGGAGATTCTTATCCCCCATCTCCAGAATGGCTTGTGAAAACGCGATGTTGCAGCTTAATGCCAGCGCCTTTTTGAGGTTCAAATCGTTATGAACGGCGTTGTTTGCATCAGTGATCGTAGTGTTTTCAAGCACCAGTTCCCCGCTGCAATGGAAGGTTTTATTAATGGCATCGGGGATATGTTGCAATGCGCCGGCCAGCGTAATCACTTTGAAAGCGGAGCCCGGCGCGCTGATCCATTTGGTCGCCCGGTTCCAGAATGGTTTGAGCGGATTGTCCTTATCCAATTGAGTCAAATTCATGGGATCAAAGCTGGGGTAGCTTTGCAGGGCGAGCAGCTCTCCCGTACGATAGTTCATCACAACGATGGCACCGCTCTTATCCTTGGGGAACAGAGAATATGCCTTCTTGGACAGCCTGCTGTCCACAGACAGGCGGATGTCATACCCTCGGCGTATTTTGCCCTGAAGCCCTTGCGCCAGGCGCTCCAGATAGGATTCGTTGAAGGCGTACAGGTGATCGGCCATGAAGGATTCGGCGCCATAGGCGATGTTGTTGGCGCTGTCACCAACCACGTGCACCATCGCGCGGCGAACAGCCTCGTCCGAGCTGTAGACGCGTTTGCCCGTATTATCTGTCGTTGCGAGCAACACATTGGCGCGGTCCACAATATTGCCTGCTGTGACATTTGCCTTGGTACGGCGAAGGTATTTGTTGGCACCCGAGGAGAACCATCTGCTGCCCTGCGTTGAGATGCTGTATGCGCCGTACACCACCAAGGAAATCAGCAATACGCAAAGCACTGTGGCAATCAGCCGGATGTTCTGGCGTATCAGCTTCATGCGTATCCCTCCTGAATCCTCGCCAGCTCCTGGTCCTCCTGTACATCATCCTCGTTGATGCTGGCAACCCCCTGCAAAATGCCCATGATGCACATGCTGGACAGCAGGCTGGAGCCGCCATAGCTGATGAAGGGCAGGGTGACGCCGGTCAGCGGAATCATCTTGATGTTGCCGCCGATAATGATAAACGTTTGCAGCGCAATCAAGCAGGAAGCGCCAAGGGAAAGCAGCGTGTAAAACCTTGAGGAGGAGCGCAGCGCGATGCCGATTCCGCGCAGGAAAAGAAGCAGATAGACCAGAACCACGCAGACGCCAAATACCAAGCCAAACTCATTGAGGATAATCGAGAACACGAAGTCCGTTGTATTGGCAGGAATATCATAGGCATGACCCAGCCCTAGGCCGGTGCCCCACACACCACCATTAACCATAGCGATTAGTGACTGTACGATTTGGTACCCAGCCCCCTCATAATCGTACCAGGGATCAATCCAAATGCGCACACGGCGCTTGACGTGGCTGAACATGTTGTAGCCAATCAGACCGCCCACCAATGCGCCAATAAAACCGGCACCCAAGTAGAAGAAACTGCGTGTTGCCGCGAAAATCAATATCAACGTGACCGCGTAATAGATGAGTGCGGTGCCCAGGTCCTTTTGCAGCATCAGCATCAATAGGCAAATCCCCGCGAACAGCGCGGCGGGAATGACATTTCGCTTGGACAATAAATACGAAACCACCAGAAGCAGGAACACCTTCACCATCTCGCTGGGCTGGAAACTGAGCCCGAATACGGATATCCACGCGCGCGCACCATTGCGCTCGGTTCCGAAGATGAGCGGCAGCGCCATCAGAACAATCGAGGCTACCGCGAGCAGCATGATAGGTTGTCGCCAGTGCCGGAGGGAACGCACAAATAGAATGAAAAACAGCATGGCAACAACGCCTACGCCGTAGTTTACCGCCTGGTCAAGCCCTTGCTTCGGATTCATTCGATAGAGTATCAACACACCCAGGGCACATAGAAAATTGACCATCGACAGCAGCAGGCGGTCTGCCGGAAACAGCCGAGGGATTAAAACCGTTGCGGCAAAAAAGATGAGCGGCACCAAGGCCGTCATCAGGAAGCTGAGCGGTTGAAAATCCTTCAGTGCGAGCAGCAGAAACGCCGTGAAGAAAAACAGAATGATGGTAGAAACCAATAGCTGTGCGGGCGTGCGCCGTTTACTTTTCATGGCGTTTGCTTCTCCTTCCTGCCCGCTTGGAGGGACGCGTTTCTATCGGCGCTTGCGATTCTGATGGATTCGCGGTTACTTCAGGAGACCATGGTTGTTGAAAGACTTCAGGAGGCGGTACGGCATAAATCCAGGTCCGCTCAGCATCCAGATGTTCTGGCCGTGCTTCCCCCGGTTGCGGATATACTGTCGCGGGCATTTCAAGTGGTGCGTCTGCCATGATCGAAGGGGCAAGCGAGCCATAGCCGGCCAAATCCTCCATATTGAACCCTGACTGCGTATCGGTGGAGGCATCAAGGGGAGCGTTGGCCAGTTCGGCGGACAAATCAGGCAGATTCAGCCCCGCAAATAAACGCATACGTAGGAAATAGCCCGGCATGCTTAGCCGCGAGCCGTGCAGCGCATAGGCTCTGCCGTGTATCGCGTCACCATCCAGCAGTATCTGATGACGACGATGGCTGGGCACCACAGCAACGCCAATCCCATCGCGGAAATAGTATTCCAACTCTCTCCTGCGCAGGCCAACAAAGCGGACATCGCACGCCTTTCCGGAGCCAATGACCCCCTCACGCGGCAAAGGCTGGCTCTCCCCGGTTTCCAGGTTCACAATTTCGCCAATGAGGCCCGCGTCGGGCAAGGCGCGCAGGGTGCGCATGTAGGTGCGGTGGTCCTGCAACGCCCAACGGGCCGCGCGCAGCACAATCACTACGCCCAGCAGCACAAACCAATAGCGCATCCCCAGGGAAATCAACTCATACGTTTCTGAAGGCAAACCAAGTCTCCTTGTAGAGAAATCGCCTCATTATACCATACCGATGAGAAGCGCAACACGCCCAATTGCAACAAACCGGAATGGGTCAAATTGATAGAA
>CALNAU010000224.1 GCA_937874275.1 uncultured Clostridia bacterium
GTGCGGCCAAAGCGTGTATGCGCTGTTCGCGCAGGAAATCATGGCCGATATCGGCCTGGCTTAATCGGTCAGTCTCCGAAAACGCCTATCAGAGGGCCGCGGCAATCTTGGCGGCCAGCGCCACATTGTTGTACACCAGTTGAATATTGCTCTGTAAGCTGTTGCCGCTGGTGAGCTCGGTCACCTCGGCCAACAGAAAGGGCGTCACGGCCTTGCCGTGGATGCCCTGTTTGTCGGCCTCGCGCAACGCGTGGTCGATGGCGGAGTCGATGACCTCCGGGCGCATGGCGTACTCGGCCGGGATGGGGTTGGTGATCAGCATGCCGCCGGGGAAGCCGATATCCCGCTGGGCGCGGATGGCGGCGGCCACCTCTTCGGGCGTATCCATGCGATAATCCAGCGAAAAGCCGCTTTTATCGGTATAGAAGGCGGGCAGTTCGTCCGTGCCAAAGCCGATAACGGGCACGCCGCGGGTCTCCAGGTATTCCAGCGTGAGGCCCAGGTCCAAGATGGCCTTGGCCCCGGCGCAGACCACGGCCACGGGGGTATGGGCCAGCTCCTCCAGGTCGGCGGAGATGTCCATGCTGGTGGTGGCGCCGCGGTGCACGCCGCCCACGCCGCCGGTGGCGAACACGCGGATGCCGGCAAGGGCTGCGATAATCATGGTGGCAGCCACGGTGGTGGCGCCGTCCTGCTTGCGGGCGACCAGCACCGGCAGGTCACGTCGGCTGGCCTTGGACACCTTCTGCCCCTGGCTGCCCAGGTACTCAATCTGCTCCTGCGTGAGGCCCGCGCACAGTTTTCCGCCGATGACGGCGATGGTGGCCGGCTCCGCGCCATGCTCGCGCACGATGCGCTCGCACGCCAAAGCGGTCTTCACATTCTCGGGGTAGGGCATCCCATGGCTGATGATGGTGCTCTCCAGGGCGACGACCGGGCGGCCCTCCGCAAGGGCAGCTTTGACTTTCTCCGACAGCACGAGGTGTTTGTTCATGGTGGTCAGCCTCCTTTATTTTGCGGCTTCAGCCGCCCTTTGTACGAGGTGATGATGCGCGAATCGCAGGCCCTGCTGCGCGATATCCCGCAGGGAAAAACCCTGGGCGATGGCGCACGCAAGCCCTGCGGTCATGGCATCGCCTGCGCCTGTGGCCGGGCCGGGCGGTACCGGCAGCGCCGGCAG
>CALNAU010000225.1 GCA_937874275.1 uncultured Clostridia bacterium
ATATCCATGGTGCAGATACAGTTTATCGGTGATTTTGACGGCGCGGCCGGCATCGCGCAAAGACAGCAGCACCTGCTGTACCTGCTCAGTAGAAAGGCCGGTCTGCATGCTGAATGCCGAGGCGGCCACGTAGTGCGGGCTGTGCTCGATCAGCAGGGCTTCGATGCGGTCCGCGTCACTGCCATCGTACATCAGCCGCAGTTTTTCCAGTGCCTGCGGGCTGGATGCCTTGTGTTTGTATGGCGTCGGGTCCAGCACGATGCCGCCGCCCACTGTTTCCAGGGGGGAATAGAAGCGAAGCACAAAAGGGTCACCTGCTTTGGCCGCGACCGGCTCCTCAAATCGCAGCTGTGCATATCCAGTTTGTCCGGGGAACAGTTCCTCCTGTCCGCCCAGCAGCACGGCTTTGCACAGCAGCTCGCCCGAACCATGATGAAAATGCAGCCTGCTGTTGGTGCGGATGCTGCGGTTGGCCTCCGGCAGCACCCGAATGGCCACATCCACCATGTAGCTTGCTTGCAGGCTGCCGGGTTCGGCCAACACGCTGCCGCGGGGGATTTCCTCAGTCTTTAGGCGCTGCAGGTTGACGGCCACGCGCTGCCCGGCATAGGCCTGGGGCACACTCTGCGTATGCACCTGCAGGTTGCGCACCTTGGTGGGCAGTTCCTGGGGGTAGACCATGACATCCTGCCCCTCGCGCAGCGTGCCCTCAATGAGCGTGCCGGTGATGACCGTACCAAAGCCCGGCATGGTAAAGACCCGATCCACCGGCAGGCGGAAGGGTTTGTCGGTATTCTTTGGCGGTGTCTGGCGCACCAGGTCAACCAACTGTTCGCGGAGCGCCTCTATGCCGGCACCCGTGTGGGAGGATACCGGGATGATGGGGGCGTTGTCCAAAAAGGTGCCCTTCAACTCCTCCTTCAGCTCCTCCATCATCATATCCAGCCAATCGCTTTCTACCATGTCCACCTTGGTGACGGCAATGCAGCCGCGCTTGATACCAAGCAGCGACAGGATACCCAGGTGCTCACGGGTCTGGGGCATCACACCCTCGTCCGCAGCAACCACCAACAAAGCCAGGTCAATGCCCCCCGCACCCGAGAGCATGTTGTGGACGAACTTTTCGTGCCCCGGCACGTCGATAATTCCGGCCTGTTGCCCATCGGGCAGGGGTAGGTAGGTAAAGCCCAGGTCGATGGTGATGCCCCTGCGCTTTTCTTCCTCCAGGCGGTCGGTATCCGTACCCGTTAATGCCCGGATAAGGCATGTTTTGCCGTGATCCACATGGCCCGCAGTGCCGATGATGACATGATGACTCATGGATGCTCCTTCTCGGTCAGGATGGTGGTGAGCGATTGCGCCAAGGGCGCTATCTCGTGCGATCGCACGGTGCGCATATCCAGCAACAGGCGGTCCTGATGGATGCGGGCAATGATGGGGGTATCCTGGTTGATTAAGCGCAAATACAGTGTGTTGAGCGGCATGTCTGTCGGTGCTACTGATACCGCCATGGAGGGCAGCATCTCGCCCGGGGCGGATCCGCCGCCCACCTGGGCCTGGCAGGGCACAACATCACATACTGCGCGTATGGAGGAGGGGAGCAGCCCCAGCAAGGCTTCCGCCCTTTGTGCCAGGTAACCTTCTGTCTGCTGCAACATGCCGTACAACGGGATGCGTTTGGCGGCCAGGGCATCGTCCCGATAAAGCCTGAGCGTGGCCTCCAGAGCGGCCAATGTCATCTTATCCGCGCGCAGGGCGCGCATCAGGGGATGCTTCTTCATGGCGGCGATGTATTTCGCCTTGCCAAGGACAATGCCGGCTTGCGGACCGCCCAACAGCTTATCGCCGGAAAAACAGACCACATCGGCACCCTGCGCCAGGCTGTCACGGACGCTCGGTTCATCCCTCAGCCCATAGGGGGCCAGCGGCAGCAACGCACCACTGCCCAAATCGTAAATCATGGGAAGATTGCGTTGATGGGCCAATTCGGACAGCGCTGATACGCTGACGGACTCGGTGAAGCCTACAATCTGGTAGTTGCTGCAATGCACCTTCATCAGCGCCGCGGTCTGCTCGCCGATAGCGCGCTCATAGTCAGACAGCCTGGTCTTGTTGGTTGTGCCGACCTCCACCAGTGTGCAGCCGCTTTGCGCCATCACATCCGGCACACGAAAAGAGCCGCCAATTTCCACCAGTTCCCCACGGGAGACAACGACCACCTGCCCCTTGGCAATCGCCGACAGCACCAGCAGCATGGCGGCCGCATTATTATTGACCACCAGCGCGTCCTCGGCCCCGGTGATATCGCGCAGCACTCGTTGGATGGGGCCCAGGCGGTCGCCCCGGCTGCCAGTCGCACAGTCAAACTCCAGGTTGGTGTAGTGCAGGGCAGCCTGTTTGGCGGCCTCCGCCGCGCATTCGGCCATGGGCGCGCGGCCCAGGTTGGTATGCAGCAGCACCCCTGTGGCGTTGATGACGGGGCGGTGGCTCATTTGTTGCCCTTGTTGAAGCAGCGCCTGCGCATCGTTGATGATGCGTTCCGCGTCGGGCTGTATATGCTGCCCCGCCAATATCTGACTGCGCAGGGCATCCGCGGCGACGCGCAGGGCTTCGGCGGCCATTGTGGGGGAATAGGCGCCGGCGAGCCGCTGTGCCGCAGGCATATCCAGCAGTTGGCCAATGCTGGGGATGGCGCGTAATGTTGACGATGATTGCTCCATGTCCGTCTCCTCACCTGTTGTGATGGTTGTGCATATTGTACCATAGCGGCACCGCGCCTGCCATCCTTGAAGTAGCGGTGCAAATTGTGTATGATGCCAAGGTAACTAAGGAACGAAAGCATGAACCGCGCCATAGAGGGGAGGGATGGGGGAATGACGGACCGTGAACGCATCAGGCTCACCGAGATGACCAGCTGCGGCGGGTGAGCGGCGAAAATAGGGCCGGGTGCCCTTCAATCTATCCTCAGCCTGTTGCCCAAAGGGCAGACGGATGAAAACCTGCTGGTTGGGTTCGACACGGCGGATGACGCCGCGGTGTATCGCGTCAACAGCAATACCGCCATCATCCAAACGGTCGATTTCTTTCCACCCATGGTGGATGACCCCTATACCTTCGGACAGGTCGCCGCGGCCAATGCGCTTAGCGATATATACGCAATGGGCGGTATGCCCAAGCTGGCCCTAAACCTGCTGTGCTTCCCATCAGACAGGCTGCCGCCCGAGGCGGTAGCCGCCATATTGGCCGGGGGACAGGACAAGGTGACCGAAGCCGGGGCATTGCTCTGCGGCGGTCACACGGTGGAGGACAAGGAGCCTAAGTACGGCCTGGCAGTGACTGGGTTCGTACATCCGGATAAAGTGCTGACCAATGCCGGCGCCCAGGCCGGCGACTATTTGATTCTCACCAAGGCGTTAGGCTCCGGCATCCTGACCACGGCGGGGCGGGCTGGCCTCGTGGACGGTGACCAGTACCGGGCACTGATTGATACCATGACCACCCTGAACGCGGCCGCGGCACAGGCCATGGATTCTTTTCCCGTGCATGCGTGCACCGACATCACGGGCTTTGGCCTCATCGGCCATGCCTCCGAAATGGCATCGGGCAGCGGCGGCACCATCGAGCTGTGGGCATC
Organism: uncultured Clostridia bacterium; assembly: GCA_937874275.1. GTDB lineage: Bacteria > Bacillota > Clostridia > Christensenellales > Aristaeellaceae > UBA1038. The sequence continues at coordinate 3,635 of CALNAU010000225.1, forward strand.
GGAACTGCCTTTAATGCCCGGCGCGCATCAATTTGCGTCGGAGTTTATCCTGCCCGGCGGGCTGGTGCGCAACCGCACCTACATGAAGCAAAAGGCGCGTCTGGCGCCGGATGTTCCGCAGCCGCTGGCCGACATCATGTTTGACCCCCAGACGTCAGGCGGCCTGCTGATCAGCGTGCCGCAAGCCGAAGCGGATAGCCTGATGCAAGCCCTCCTGGTTCATTACCCGGATGCGAGGATGGTCGGGCGCGTGATGAACCGGGAAGACGTAGATATCCGCGCCGTTCACACAAAATCATAGGACCTGTAACACAAAAACGCATCCTGTACAACGATGGACAGGATGCGTTCTTGCGTACTGGTTTAATTAATGTAGCCGCCCTTTCGCAGGGCATCGGCGGCTTGATGCAGCTTGGGTTCTGATACCAGCACAATGGGACCTGTACAGCCCATGCCGCTTTCGGCATAAATGCCGTTCTTCCACAGCAGCTCTACGGCGCTTTCCAGGTCCATCACGTCGATGCCGGCAATGTCCGCCGTCACGGGCTCGCGCGCCGGTACGACAACCGCACCTTCCTTGGCGCTGGTCTTTCGTGTTGCCTGGGTGCCTGCCAATATGTCCTTGAGCCCGGCCTTGTTGGCCAGCGCGAACTCCTGCGCCGCGATGGCCCGGTAATCATTGCGCGCTAATGTAGCGCCAAACTGGAGGGCGCCCGCGATAACACTGGCCCCGCTGGCTCGGGATGCAATCAGCACCAGGCGGTCATAGTCTTCGCCAATGCCCGGGCCGTATCCATAGCCCAAGGATTCGTACTGCCCGCCGCTGGCGAAGCTGGACAGCATCTTGATGACCAGGTTGCCGGTCAGGCTGTCCATCACCATCACATCCGGCGCACCGGCCAGTATGTCATTGCCGCGCATGATGCATCCGCCGTCCGCGCGGCCGGAGCAAGCCATCGTAATCGGGTAGCCGCCCGCGATTAATTTGTTGAGGGCAATCTCGGTTTGCCGGGCACCGTCGATGTTGAGGATGCCGACGGTGGGCTCCTTCACACCGCAGGCTCTGGCGGTGATGATGCCATAGATGGCACCCAACACCATGCCCTGTACCCGATCCGCCGAGGCGGTGCCGGTGGTGGTGGCCAGGTACATCTCCCGCCCGTTGGCGGGGATTACCGCGCGGCCAACGGTGGCCACGCCGATAGGGAAGGGGTAGTGCATGGTGACCGCCCCCGCGATGGTGCCATCATCCAGCAGCTTTTCCATGGCTTGGCGAGCCTCGTCCTCATTGCTGGCCGATATGTGCGTTACGCCATCGGCTTCCAGGGAGCCGATATATACCACATCCACCCCTTGCCTGGCGGCGAGCAACGCGCCTTGCAGGGCATTTTCCTCGCCCAGCTCGCTACCAATGCCGGTCAGCGCAATCTTGGGCTGCCCGCCCAAGTGCCCGCTTTCCAACGCCTGTGCCATCTCCAGGAAGGTCTCCTGAATCATGGCCTGAACTGTATCATTTGGCATCGTTTCCTCCCGCCTGATCGGCCAGCGAACCAGCAAAGCTGCGCAGCGCCTCGGCAATCAGCGTACGCACCTCCTGCTTGGAGATACCCTGCTGGGGTTCGGCTTTGCCGCGATTTGCGTGCAGAACAAAGGATATGCCGTCAAAAAGGTTGGTCATGCGACCCAGGAACAGGCTGCCCTTGCCGATAATCATCGCGTTTTTGATGGTGCCATCCAAAATGTCCTGCCGCGCGAAGCCCAGATACGGAGCGCCCGATGGGATATGCCCCTGTGTGGGGGCCCAGCCCGGCATGCCATGCTGCTCAATAAAGTCGTTCAGCTGGCCGCGCTCAATCTCGCCACTCTTGACAGCCAGCGCCGCAATCATCTTGAAGTTGGCCAGCGGCACATCGCCAGCGCCCGCGGGTTTGGTGACGTCCGGGTTTTGCATCTCGGCGGCGAACTTGTCGATGTCCACAATCTTCATACCGGCCTTCTCCAGGGGGGACAGGACCAAACTGGTGATGACCGCCTGCGGGGACGAGCCTGTGCCCACCATATGGCGGCCGACCAGGCCCAGATCTATCTCCGGGTTAATGCCGTCATCCTCGCAGATAAGCGCGGCAAAACCGCCCAGCACATCCTCCAACACCGGCATGTCTTTCTTGACATGGTCCTTGCCGTTCATGCCCAGTTTGGCCGTTGAGCCGCCCGAGGTGACCACCACCTTCCTGTAGGTGCCGGCCTTGACCAATGAGGCTGCGGTGACCAATGCGTGGGCGGGTGCTGCGCAAAAGGCCCGCAGGTCGCTGCCAGTCGCGTTTTTCAGCCCGGCAATCTCGGCGGCTGCCTTGGCAAAGTTGCCGCCGCCGCGCTGGTTCATATCGCCGCAGGCTTCCTCGCTGCAGTCAATCACATAGTCGACCTCGTCCGGCTTCAGGCCGCTGTTATGGATCAGGTGCAGCATCGACAATACGCTTGAGGCCTTGCTGACCAGGTTTTCGTGCACCACGTGGGCAGTCAGGTTGACATCCACATCGTGCGCGCGCTTGATGTAGCCCACCAGTTCTCCCTGGTGATACAGGCCTTCGGCGTGCTCGTTGTTGACAAAGTGCGCAATCTGCTCATCATCCACGCCTTCCTTCAGTCGGTCAAGAATCTCCTGGCTCATCAGGGGATGCTTGGCAAGCGCGGGCTTGGTGCGGTCGACGAAATCCTGCGAAAGAAACGCCAGGTCAAACACGTCGCAGATTTGCAGCAGCAGCAAAAACTCATCCTGCGGCATGATTTCGCCGTAGCGGGCATAGCGCTCGGCCCCGTCCAGGGGCTGAGGATACCAGGGCTGCTCGCGCTGGGCAAGCTGCTGCGGCGTGATGCGGCCGATATAGGCCTGATTGGGGGCATAGGTCAGCGCCTGATCGTAGCTGCGGATATGCTTGGGCAAAGCCTCCAGGTAGGCAGACCCCGGGTTCACCGTCCGCTCGGTGGTTTGGGTAGAACCGTTATGGAGCACCATGTCGGGGACATGCACCAATACATAGCTGGTTGCGGCCAGTACGCTGTTCATAATACCTCCAATGTTTGTAGAAAAAGTGCGGCAGGGGAAGGGCAACGGCAAGCATAACGCGTGACGTGCACCGGCCCCTGCCTGTAGGGTTTCGCACTGATGAGTCGGCCTTAGACGCCGCGAATCAGTACTTGCTGTGCTCGTCTCGAATGGCGGTCATCTCGTTGACGATGTCGTCAACGTCCAACACCATTTCCATCATGCTGATTTGCTCTTCGTAGACATCCTCAGGGATTTCGCTTTTGATTGCGTCCTCGCAAACATGGTAAACGCTCAGTCCTAACTGGACTCCGGTCAATGGACCCGCGAACGTGGGGTCACCGGCTGTGACGGTTTCCGCCGCAAGACCTGCGGCTTCACCTTCGGCAGCACCCAGAATAACAACGATGTTTTCCGGGCCATACTTTTCAGCCAGCTCCTTTACTCGCTTCTGGTTCTCCAGATCCATTGCCCCTGCGCTCGTTCAGACGAAGCATTCCGTTGAGGAAAACACGACCTGCGCATCCATGTCCTTCAGGCACTCTTCAATGGCCGGGGCGGGGATGCCGTCTCTGTCGCCAATGATGATGAGTTTTTTATCCTTCAGCAAGCTCATACCATTTCCTCCTTTCTTCAATAATGGTGGGGGTTTGTATATAAGCACTGCCAAACGCCACAGGCGCATAACAGCGGCTTATCGCATTACAGGTGCCGCTTGATCATATTCTCGATATTTTCGTGCGTGCAATCCTCTTTGACCAGCTCTTCCACCTTCTCGCCGCCCTTGTAGATGGCCATGACGGGCAGACCCAACACCTTCTGGCCGATGGCCAGGCGGCGGGCTTTGGTGGTGTTGATGGAGGTGAACTTCATGGATTCGCCGTACTGCTCAGCCATCTTCTCCACAAAGGGGGAAAGCGCCTGGCAGGGCACGCACCCGTCGGAATAGAAGTCCACGAACACGGTACCATCTGCCTGCAGCACTTCCTGCTCAAAGTTTTCTTTTGTCAGGTCTAACATATATCCTCCGTTTCTCCCCATCCGGGGGCATGTGAGCGCTTGCGCGTCTCTGGTTGTATCTTACCCGGCATTCACCAGGCAATATCCTTCGATGTAGGCATTTGCCTCCATCGCGGCAATGGCGCCATCGGCCGCCGCGGTGATAACCTGGCGCAGGCTCTTCTCGCGGATATCGCCGGCGGCAAACACACCGGGTATTTCGGTGTGCATGTTGTCATCGGTGACGATGTAGCCATTGCGTAGGGCCAGCTGGTCGGCATACAGTGCGCTTTCGGGCAAAAAGCCCACGAAGCCAAACACGCCGAACGTGCCATCATCCTCATTCGCGTGGATGACGGTCTCCTCGCCTGTCTTTACGTTTTTCACGGTCATGCTTTCCAGGATGCCGTCGCCGTGCAGCTCCGTCACCACCGTGTCCCACATGAAGTTCATCTTTTCGTTCTGGAAGGCCCTGTCCTGTATGGACTTGATGGCTCGCAGCTGATCTCGGCGGTGAATCACGGTCACCTTGCGCCCGAACTTCGTCAGGTAGATGGCTTCCTCCACCGCGGTGTCGCCGCCGCCTACCACATAGATGTCCATGTCCTCAAAGAAGGCGCCGTCACAGGTGGCGCAGTAGGATACGCCCTTGCCAATCAGCTCTCGCTCGCCCACGCACCCGATGGGGCGGGGATGCGCGCCGCTGGCGATGATGATGGTGTGGGCCGCGTATTCGCCTTTCTTGCACTTCACGCGCTTCACATCGCCGGTCAGGTTCGCTTCGACCACGGTGTCGTATACCTTTTCCGCGCCAAAGCGCTGGGCTTGTTCCACCATGCGGCCAATCAGGGAGGGGCCGCTTTCGTGGGGCAGGCTGCCTGGGTAGTTGTCGATTTCGGCCGTGATGACAATCTGGCCGCCGTCCTTTTCCTTTTCGATAATCAGCGTGCTCAGCCTGGCGCGACCGGTGTAGATGGCCGCCGACAGGCCGGCAGGGCCGGCGCCGATAATGATCACATCATAGATTTTGTCTTGCATAATCCATCCTCTTGCATTGCTTATTGCACATCGAATACCGTTTGCTCCGTCACCTCGGTGGACAAGGCGTCAAGCGCGGTCCGGATGATGCGCCGCCGGATGCCCTTTTCCTCCTCCATGGAGAGCGCGGGGTTGCCCAGGGGATGGGGGATGGCGATGGCCGGTACAATCCGGTTCGCGCCAACCGTCAGAGAGATGGGGGTTACCGTGCAGATGTGCACCACGGGAATGCCTGCACGCTCAATTTCCTTAACCATCGTTGCGCCGCAACGTGTGCAGGTCCCTCACGTGGATGTCAGGATCACAGCCTGAACATTCTCCTTGATTAATTCCTTGGAAAAGTCCTCCGCAAAGGCCTTGGCCGATTTGACCGACGTGCCGTTGCCCACCGTGGAGAAAAAGTAGCGGTACAGGGAGCCGATTTTGCCCGCCGCCTCAAACTCGCGTAGGGTGTCCAGCGCAAGCACCCGGTCGGCGTCCGCGTTGGCGTAGGAGGGGTCGTAGCCGCCGTGCGCCGTGGCGTAGGTGGCCTGGGTCAGGTCGTCAACGCCCAGCAGGTCGTACTTGCCATACTTGGTGGCGCTGGAGCTTTCGATGTGGTCTGGGTTGCCCAGCGGCACAATGCCGCCCGAGGTAACCAGGGCAATCTTGGCTTTGCTGATATCCTTCACAGCTGGGCGGGGGTCCACGCGGTCAAAGTCCGGCATGGGGTACTCGGTGGTGAAGGGTTCGCCCTTGAGTTTTTTAAGCAGCATATCCACCGCGCGTTTGGAGCCGCGCTCCTTCTCAAACAGGTTTACGCGGATGCCCTGGGGGATATACCCTTCCTCGATGGAGGAGCCGATGGTATCATCCCGCAGCATTTTGAGGGCCAGTGCGGACATTTTCTTGACCGCGTCGCGCATGCCCACCGCGCTGTTGCGCGTGGAGATGATGTAGACATTGGTCTTGTACATGTCGGCACCCGGGTTTTCCTCGTACATGCCGGTGAGCACCGGGATGTTGAGCTGCTGTTGCACGGCCTCGGCGATGGCGCCGCAAGCCACGCCGTAGCGGCCCGCGTTAAAGGCAGGCCCGGCGATAAACAGATCGGGCTTGGCCGCGTCAATCATCTCGATGAGCTCTGCCTTGGCTTCCTCCATGTTTTCGTTGAAGTAGGAGTCGCCGCAGATGACGGTGCCCACAATTTCAGCGCGTTCGCCAAATGAGGCGTTGAACGCAAGGCCGGGGCCGACAGGGCCTTCACGGTATTCGGGCTGCACATGGGCCATTTCCTCGCCACCAATCTGGGCGAAGAACTGGTTGATGTAATGAACTACCCTTTTCTTGCTCAAGTGGTATCTTCTCCTTTCTGGTAAATTTGGTTTATCTTGCGCTCAGATGGGCGAAGCCCACTTCGCTGGTCGCGCCGGTAATGGCCTGCAGCTCCACATCGATGGAACCGTCAGCATGCTTGTTCTGATCCCAGCCACCGGCGATGATGCCCACATACGCGTCGGTGCCGATGACCCGATCCATGGGGGGCAAAGTGACCACCTGGTTGGCGTTGCCGCCGGTGACCAGCGCGTCGGCCGATACATGCGCGTCCGCCAGGGATTGCGAAGCGCCGTCCTGGCCCGCGTATTCGTCGGTGATGACCACCGTCTTGATGCCCTTGTCTGTTATCTTGCGGCAGTTCATCATCAGGTCGGTATCCGGGTTGCCAAAGCCTTCCTCGGAGATGATGACGCCATCCAGCGACAAGAACTCGCACAGCTTGGCCGTCCAATCCGACGAGCGGATTTTGTCTGCCAGATACACGTTTTCGTTGGTGATAATCATCGCCGCGAAGTTGAGGTCCTTGCCGTGGCGGGCAAAAAGGTCGTGCACAATGGGGTTGTTCTGGTGCACGTAGGTTGGGTTCTTGTCGCAGGCTGATACGCAGTTGCCCGAGATAATCGCCCCGTCCATCACTTCCGTGGGGGACATGATGGTTGGCAGAATGCGCTTGGCATCCACGCCATATACGTATGTGTCGTGCAGCAGGCCCTGGCTTTGCAGCATCTGCACATAGCCAACGCGCGGCAGGTCCGGGTATTTCTGCTGGCCTTCCAGCAGCGACATGGTTTCAAATACCTCAACAGTTTCGGGCGTCACATGGCGCGCCAGCTCGCCCAGGTATACGGCCGTCTTTAATCCGGCTTCCCGCACCGCGTGCTCATGCTCGTGGGGCTTGACATCCTCCTTGGGGTCAATGACCAGCACCAGGTTGCATGTCTTGGAGAACGGGGTGTACTCTGCGCCCACACCGCTCATATCCAGAATTCCCTCCTGGAAACCGACGATTTTGCCGGTGGTGACGACTGCGGCACCCTTCAACACATGGGTCCTGCCGCTGCCCACGGTATCTACCGGCGCCATCACGCCGGGGAAGATGCCACCCGGGCCTTCCACCTTGACGCGCGGCTCAATCACATCCTTCACAGGGGTAATGCGCACGCTTTCTCCGGGACGGGCCACATCCACCTGCACGGAGGCAATGCGCTCATCCTTGAGGATCAGGGCCTTGACCTCTTCCGCGTTGACAAATAGGGTGGTGCCGTCAACCAGAGATTTTTCGCCAAGTTGGATGTCGGAAATCGGGACATAACCAAGTTCTAACCTCAAACCGGAAACCTCCTTTTCTTGAAGTACATATCATCATCAACGCCTGTCAACAGGATGGTGACAGGTGTGTGGTGTCAGCGGGGTGGCTCGCATCCGAGAATGGATCAATACCCGGATGCCAATCGCTTGTCCCTTCCAGGGCGGAAAGGATCAGCGTGTAGTCTACCAGTTGGAAATCCTTCAGCATGCCGTCTGTCACAGGGCGCGGGTTGGCGGCCAAGTGCTGGCATACCGCAATGCTGTGCTCAATCAGCATCAGCGAATCGGTGCACAGTGCCTTCTCCGGCGCATCGGACAATGCTATGGACTTGTAGGGGGTTTCATTGGGCTTGACGCTGCCGGACAGGGGATGGGTGCATAGCCGATACCCAAGGTGAATCTGATCGCGCGCCGATGTTAGTATGCCAATCAGTGGCACATCGTGATAAGCCACGGTGCCACCTTGCCAATTGGCCAATTTTTGCTTTGTCAGGGGATTGTTTGTCAGCACCCTCACCTTGATTCATTCCTTTCGGAAAATACGAAGCCAGCGTACCTCGCCTCTGTATAGAACCTGAAAGATTCTCGCGGTTGCGCCACGATTGCTTCGCCGGTGACTGTGCTCTCCAGAGGTCTGTCCCGTTTTCAGTCCTTGTTCCTGAGATCTTCGCGCCCACCCGGTACGATGTGCACTTATTCCTTCGGCTGCAGCCCGTGCCGCACTCTCCTGTAAACGATCAACCAGACACTATTCAGTTCGTATCAAAATTATACGTGATTGCACGCAATACTTCAAGTGTTTTTCCTATGTACTTAAAAATTTCACGAGTCGATTTGGCGGGGTGCAGGTCTATGTTATACTAAGCTCATGATTGCCGGAGGAAGTCCCGGCAAGCACATTATCGTTCATACGGAGGATGACCATGACAAAGGAAATCGACGCGAGGGGAATGAGCTGCCCCAGGCCCGTCCTGCTGGCGAAACAGGCGCTTGCGGACGCCGCAGACAATGGCCTCAGGGTATTGGTGGACAACCCGGATGCGGCGGAGAACTTGAAAGGCTTGGGCACTTCGCTTGGCTATGCTGTACAGGCCGCGCCATATGAGGAGAAGGATTTTATCGTTACATTTTCGAAGGGAAAACCCATAGAAACTGTAGTTAAAGAAAGCCCAGTGGCCAATGATACGTATCTTGTCGTGTTGCAGGGCGACGAAATGGGGCAAGGGGATGCCGCCTTTGGCAAAAAGTTGCTGGAGGGATTCATATACGCGCTGACCGAGCAGGACGAATTGCCCACATATGTTGTGTGTTACAACAAGGGCGTCACGCTGACGACCCTCAATGATAAGACAGTGGCAGACCTGAACACGCTGATGGATAAGGGCGTACAGGTGCTTTCTTGCGGCTTATGCCTGGACTATTACGGCCTTAAGGAAAAGCTGCGCGTAGGTCAGGTGACCAACATGTACCGCATCTGCGAACTGATGCGCAGCCATCCGGTTGTTAAGCCCTGATGCGGACGATTATCGCTTTTCCTTCCAGCCACGCCGCCATGGAGGCGGAGTTGCTGGCTGAAGACGCGGGTTATGCTTGCCGCCTCATTCCACTTCCTCCGGCTATCCACGCGGGGTGCGGCATAGTGCTCCTCTGTGAGCACAGCGTTATTCTGCAGGTGGCTGATTTGTTGGCCGCGAAGCGTGTCCCCACAGATGGGGTATATGATAAAAACGGCGATACGTGGCACAGGAGGCTGGATTCGTGATTTATCTGGACCAAAGCGCCACATCACTGCACAAGCCGCCAGAAGTGGTCGAGGCGGTGCGCCGCGGCCTGTCCGGTGAATATGGCAACCCGACGCGCGGTGCACATACGCCCGCGCTGCGTGCCTTGCAGGAGGTGGCGTTGGTGCGCCGGGCGGTGTCTAAGTATTTTGACGTTTCGCCGCTGGAAGTGGCCTTCACGTTCAATGCCACCATTGCGCTCAACATGGCCATCAAAGGCGCGTTGACGCCGCAGGACCGCGTATTGACCACCCCATATGCGCACAACTCCATGCTGCGCCCCCTGTACGAGTTGCAGGACATGGGGATGCGGCTGGATATCATGCCGCTGGATAAGCATGGCTGTTGTCCGATAGAATTGTTTGTGCAATACCTTCATGCCGATACCACCGCCATAGCGCTCAACCCCATGTCCAACGTTACCGGGGACATCGCGCCGTTGGATGACATTATCCGCCTGTGCCATCAGCGGGACTTGTTGCTGATTCTGGATCTTTCCCAGTGGGCAGGCACCAGGGCAATGCCTTCCGTGGCACAGTGGCCGCGCACACTTATCGCCTTCACGGGGCATAAATCCCTATACGGGCCCCAGGGAACCGGGGGGCTCATCAATCGAGGCAATGTCCCTCTACGTCCAATGATTAGCGGTGGTAGCGGCATTCACTCGTTTGAACGACAGCATCCTTCCACCTTTCCGGAGGTGTGCGAGGCCGGTACGGTCAACCTGCCGGGCATTATGGGGCTGCGAGCCGGGATGGAATGGCTGATGACGACGGGGCAGGATAAGGTACAACAGCATCTGTCCACGCTGCGCGAGCGGTTTATTTCCGGTATGCGCACGATTCCCGGTGTCCGCCTGTATGGCAGCCAAATGGCGGACGCTGGTCCGGTGGTTTCCCTGAATATTGGCGATTTGCCTGCTGCCGTAATCAGCGATGCCTTGAATGAGCGGTATAACATTGCCACCCGCGCGGGTGCCCATTGTGCCCCGCTGATGCACCAGGCGCTGGGTACTGTGGAGCAGGGAACGGTGAGGTTCAGTTTTTCGTTTCATAACGATGATAATGAAATCGACACAGCAATTGAAGCGATACGCACCCTATCATTTCAATGATAATCACAATGCACGATTGTATATGGTCGCAACATATCTTGATGCTCCTCTTTCTTGTATCCCAATGATCAAATCATTCATTTAACGTATCAATACAAGATAAAAGCATAGGATAGCATAGGATATTCCTACCCA
>CALNAU010000226.1 GCA_937874275.1 uncultured Clostridia bacterium
GGCTTGGGCGTTACCACCATCTGCTTGGCGTTGGCGCTGTAGATGGCGGCCAGCGTCTCGGCGCCGGCCATGCCGTCCGGGTTGAGGCCATGCTGCTCCTGAAAGCGCACCACGGCGGTCTTGGTGCCGCCGCCGAACTGGCCATCCACCTCAGCTGTATAGAAGCCCAGCTCCTTGAGCTTCTGCTGCAACTGCTGCACCTCCACCCCGACCGAGCCCGAGCGCAGCAGCGCCTCGGTGGGCTTGGCGTAAATGGCGGGCGGGGCAATGGTCGGCTCCGGCGTGATGGCGGCCTCCGCCGCATATACCCGGTTGGTTTCCTCGGTGCGGTTGCGCAGATAAAAAATGCCGATCAGCAGCGCCGCAATCAATACCAGCACCACCGGCAGCATCAGGCTTGTCCTTTGTTTTCTTGCCATGGGCACCTCCCATTCTTCGCCGCCAGTATAAAGGCGTCCGGTAGGGCTGTCAACTTGCGGCTGTACAGGGCGCGTGCTACAATGAAGTGACCTGTGACGGAGGAAACGCATGAAAAAAGCTGTGATTTTTGACCTGGATGGTACCCTGCTCAACACGCTGCCCGACATCGCCGCGGCGATGAACCGGGCGCTGGCACATCACGGTCTGCCCACCCACCCGGAGCGGGCTTACCGCCTGTTTACCGGCAACGGCGCACGGATTTTGACCCAGCGCGCCTTGGGCGAGGGGCGCACCGCCGACATGGAGGAGCAGGTCTACCACCGGTATGCCGAGGATTACGCGGCCAACAGCCTGGTGGATACCGCCCCCTACCCCGACATCCCGCAGATGCTGCGCGCGCTGACAGAGCATGGCATCCAGGTATGCGTGTTCAGCAACAAGGATGACACCGACGTGCAGCCCGTGGTCCGGCACTTTTTCGCCGACCAGCAGCTTGCGGTGGTGCGCGGCGCGCGCCCGGGCGTGGCGCTCAAGCCCGATCCCGCGGCCCCGCTGGCCATCGCGGCATCCCTCGGCCTCACACCGGCGGATTTTATGTATGTAGGTGATACGCAGACCGACATGCGCTGCGCCAAAAACGCGGGCATGGACAGCGTGGCCGTCACCTGGGGCTTTCAAACCAGGGAGGAAATCGCCCCCGGCCAGCCCGGACAGTACGCGGACAGCGCGGAGGAACTGCTGGCCATCCTGCTGCGCGCCTAACTTGCGTTTTTTATCTCAATGCCATATAATATTTTTGGCGCAAGCCGAAAGTGATTTGGGGAGGAACAAAAATGGCTTACAAGATTCTGGATACCTGCATCAGCTGCGGCGCCTGCGAGGCGGAGTGCCCCACCAGCGCCATCAGCGAGGGCGATGGCATCTACGTCATCGAGGCTGACAAGTGCATCGATTGCGGCGCCTGTGCCGGCGTGTGCCCGGTGGACGCCCCCGTGCCCGAGGACGCCTAAGAAAGCAACCGATAGCCAGACAGAACCCACGAGGTTCTGTTTTTTTGT
>CALNAU010000227.1 GCA_937874275.1 uncultured Clostridia bacterium
CGCAGGACATCGCCACCCGGGCTGAACTGGCCAATGCCCTGTGGGCCATCAATAACATGGAGTAATACCAAACTCAATCATCAATGCTTTGCTGAACGCGTCCTTTTCCGCCCTCGCGTTGCCTCGCTCAGTCAGCGTAGCGCCGCTACGCCTCCTTCTTTCGGCTTAGCGAGGGACGAAAAAATCCATCGTTCATCCGTGCGTTTTCTCACTCGTTTGGTATAGACGAACGGGTGAAGGTGACCCTTTCGGATGAGTTCTCTTTGTATACCCTGCCGGGCTCCGCGTTACCGCGGGGCCTGGTTCTTTGAGCACATGCTTGCGCGCGGAGCCTCCCGCGCGTATAATTCGTTTGTACGATGTCCCGGTGAAGGAATGACAAACAGCATAGACAGGCGATAAAGGAGGGCATTTCATGTCCAAATACTTCGGCACGGATGGTTTTCGGGGAGAGGCGAATATCGATTTGACGGCGGATCACGCGGTGCAGATTGGCCGTTTTCTGGGTCATTACTATAGCGAGCTCAAGGGCAGCAAGGCCAAGGTGGTCATCGGGAAGGACACGCGGCTGTCCAGCTACATGCTGGAGGACGCGCTGGCGGCGGGCATTACCGCCTCGGGCGCGGATGCCTACCTGCTGCACGTCACCACCACGCCCAGCGTGAGTTATGTCACCCGCACGGAGGATTTTGACTGCGGCATCATGATATCGGCCTCACACAACCCCTTCTATGACAACGGCATCAAGCTGCTCAACGCCCGGGGCGAAAAGATGGAGGACGAGGTCATCGAGGCGTGCGAGCAATACCTGGACGGCGAGATTGGGCCCTACCCGCTGGCCCGGCGCGAGAAAATCGGCAAGACGGTGGACTATTACGCCGGCCGCAACCGCTACATCGGCTACCTGATTTCGCTGGCGCGCAACAGCTACAAGGGCATGCGCGTGGGGCTGGACTGCGCCAACGGCAGCGCCTGGATGATTGCCAAATCCGTGTTTGACGCATTGGGCGCCACCACCTTCCCCATCCATTGCGCGCCCGACGGCATCAACATCAACGAAAACTGCGGATCCACTCACATTGAACAGCTGCAAAAGCATGTGCTGGACAATAAGCTGGACGTGGGCTTTGCCTTTGACGGCGACGCGGACCGCTGCCTGGCGGTGGACGACCAGGGCCAGGTGGTCAACGGCGACCAGATTATCTATATCTATGCCCGCCACATGAAGGACAGGGGCAACCTGCCCGACAACACGGTGGTCACCACCATCATGAGCAACCTGGGCCTGTACCGGGCGCTGGACGAGGCGGGCATCGGCTACAAGCAGACCGCCGTTGGCGACAAGTATGTGTCCGAGTGCATGCGCGAACATGACCACCTGCTGGGCGGCGAGCAAAGCGGCCACATCATCTTCAGCAAGTACGCCACCACCGGCGACGGTGTGCTGACGGCCATCAAGCTGATGCAGGCCATCATCGACCGGGATATGCCGCTGAGCAAGCTGGCTGAGCCCTGCCGGATGTATCCCCAGGTGCTTAAAAATGTGCGCGTGACTGACAAGGATGAGGCGATGAACGACCCGGATGTGCAGGCCGCCGTGAAGGCCGCCGAGGACAAGCTGGGCAACAGCGGCCGCGTGCTGCTGCGCAAGAGTGGCACCGAGCCTGTGCTGCGCGTGATGTCCGAAGCGTTGGCGCACGATGCCTGCCTGGACGCGGTGGACAGCATCATTGATGCCATGCGCCAAAAGAACCTCATCGTTTCCTGATTCATACCGGGGACACATTGTATTTGGAGGCGGCCATATGATAGAAATCAAGGATTTGTTTGACCTGTCGCATACCATCGCGGCCAAACTGTTTGAGGGCAAGACCTATCCCTGGGAGGTGCTGGGCGGCATCGAGGCCTTCATCCGCGAGCTGGGCCCCTCGCTGGACCCGGCCGTGTTTGAGCAGCGCGGGCAGGATATCTGGATTGCGCGGGACGCCGCGGTGGCCCCCACCGCCAGCCTGACCGGCCCCTTGATTGTGGACACGGGGGCCGAAATCCGCCACTGTGCCTTCATCCGCGGCAGCGCCATCGTGGGCAAGGGCGCCGTGGTGGGCAACTCGACGGAGCTCAAAAACTGCGTGCTGTTCGATGGCGTGCAGGTGCCCCACTACAACTACATCGGCGACTCGGTGCTGGGGCACAAGGCACACTTCGGCGCGGGCTCCATCACCTCCAACGTCAAGGGAGACAAAACCATGGTGGTGGTCAAGGTGGACGGGCAGCGCTACGAGACCGGCCGCAAAAAGGTGGGCGCCCTGGCCGGAGATTTTGCCGAGATTGGTTGCAATGCGGTACTCAATCCGGGTACAATCATCGGACGGGGTGGGCGCGTGTACCCGCTGTGCAATGTGCGCGGCTTCGTGCCCGCGGGTCATCTGCTCAAGGGCGATGGCACCTGCGTCCCGCAAAAGGATACTTGAAAGGTGTGACAGTTATTTCCTCTCTTCAATTCAAACTGATCGAACTGAGCGACCGCGACTGGATGGAGGAGTGTTTCCGCGCGGGGCACAGGGGCTCGCTGGAGTACAGCTTCACCAACCTGTTTGTCTGGCGCAAGGTGCTCAACATCCAGGCCGCGCGCTTTGGCGGCTACGCCGTCGTGATGGCCAACTGTGAAAACCCGACCTACGTATTCCCCATGGGCACAGGCCCGCTGCTGCCGGTGATTGAGGCCATGCAGGAGGATGCCCGCGAGCGCGGCGTACCCCTGCGCTTTAACACCCTGCTGGAGGAGGACCGCCTGCGCCTGGAGGCGCTGTACCCCGGCAAGTTTGAGATTACGCCCATCCGCCACGCGTATGACTATGTGTACGAATCACAGAAGCTCATCAGTCTGTCGGGCAAAAAGCTATCGCAAAAGCGCAACAACATTAACAAGTTTGTCAAGGAATACCGCGACTGGCAGTTTGAGACCATCGACGGCAGCAACATCGACGAGGTGCACCAGATGGCGCACCGCTGGCGCGAGCTGTCCGCCGCCGCGGGCGGCTCCACCGAGAGCCTGGATGACGAAATCTGCGCGCTGGAGGAGACATTCCGCCACTATTTTGAGCTGAAGATGGACGGCGGCTTTATCCGGGCAGGCGGCCGCATCATCGCTTTTTCTATTGGCGACCCGCTCAACGACGACGTGTACCTGGTGCAGTT
The DNA here is from genome assembly GCA_937874275.1 of uncultured Clostridia bacterium. Classification (GTDB taxonomy): domain Bacteria; phylum Bacillota; class Clostridia; order Christensenellales; family Aristaeellaceae; genus UBA1038. The sequence continues at coordinate 3,199 of CALNAU010000227.1, forward strand.
TGAGAAGGCGTTTCAGGAAGTGCCCGGCGCCTATCAAATCATCAACCAGCAGTTTGTGGAGCATTTCGCCGCCAACTACAAGTTTGTCAACCGCGAGGATGACACGGGCGACGAGGGTCTGCGCCGCGCCAAGCTGAGCTATGACCCCATCTACCTGGTGGCCAAGTATACGGCCGAGGAGGTGCAGGCGGCGCCGGAGGCGGAGGCGGAGGCGTGATTCGCCTCAGCCGGCCGGAGGACCTGCCCCTCCTGAAAGCCCTGTGGATGGAGGCGTTTCACGACAGCCCGGAGGCCACGGACTTCTACTTCGCCAAGCGAAATCGCTATGACAACCTGCTGCTGGATGAGCAGGATGGCCATCTGCGCGGCATGCTCAGCATGCTGCCCACCGAGCTGGTCAGCGGCGGGCGGGCTTATCCCGCCCGCTATTTCTTTGCCATTGCCACCGATTTGCGCTTCCGCGGGCAGGGCATCAGCACCGCGCTGATACGCGAGGCAGAGGCAATCACCCGCGGGCGCGGCGAAGTGGCCTCCCTGCTGGTACCGGCGGGGGAGGATTTGTTCCGCTTCTATGGCAAGCGCGGCTATGAGACCGTGTTCTCCTACGACCTGCTGCACCTGACGCCGGACATGCTGCCGCCCTGCCCTGCGGACGCCCGCCTGCTTCAGGTGGACGCCGCGGCCTGGACGCGTCTGCGTGACGCAGCCTTCGGACAAAGCCGGCTGTTCGCCCGCTGGGATACCGAGGCGCTGGACTATGTGGTGCAGGCTGCCGCCGCGTGGGAGGCGCCCATGCTGCGCTTTGAAGCACCCGGTGGCGAGGGCATGGCCTACTGCGAGTGGGACGGGGATACCCTGGTGGTAAAGGACCTGGCGCTGCGTGGGCTGGGCGCGCCCACGGCCTGCGCCATTCTGCACCGGGAGCTGCATGCCAATGCCTATGCGATGCGGCTGCCCCAGGGCGCCGTGCCCGGCGGCACCACAATGCCCTTCGGCATGATCAACTGGCTGAATCCCTTTGAGATGCAGCCCGGCAGCGCGCCGTATTTGAGTTTGGGGAAGGATTAATCACTGATCAACGCCGCGTGAAGCGTAAAAAATGGAGACACCCTCTGAACCGCAGTTTATGTTGCGCATGACAGAGGGTGTCTCTTTGGTATGTGTGCGGGATGAAGGGGCGTCTACTCCCTGCTCCTGTACCGGGTCATGATGCCCTCGAAGATATCGCCGGTGGTGGGCGGGGTATAGGTGATGGCGTTGGCACCGGCCTCGATGGTTTGCAGGATGGTCTCGTCCTTGGGGCCGCCGGTGGCCATGATGGGGTAATCCGGGCCCAGCTCCCGGCGCAGCAGACGCACCAGTGCAGGGGTCTGCGCGGCGGCGGACACGTTGAGGATGCCCGCCCCGGCCTTCACCTTGCCCATGTAGTCGTCTTTCTCGCAGGTGACGGTGGCGATGACCGGGATATCCACGGTGTCGCTCAGTCGGGTTATCATGGTGTTGGACATGGGCGCGTTGACCACCACGCCGTAGGCGCCCAGCAGCTCGGCCTGCAGCGCCAGCTGGATGCTGCGCCCGCCGCTGGTCTTGCCGCCGCCCACCCCCACAAACACCGGGCAGCGCGCCATGTTGATGACAGCCGTGGTGATGTTAAGCTGCGGCGTGAAGGGGTATACGCACAGCACAGCCTGGGCATTGTTGTTGGCCAGGATGGCCACGTCGGTGGTAAAGATAACCGACTTGATGCGCGTGCCCATGATGCGGATGCCCGAGCACTGGTAGATGCTGTCGGGCATCATGATGCTGTGCCTGCGCAGCGACGTCGCCAGCTCCGGCGATTGCTTCCTTTGTTCCTCGGGCGCGGA
>CALNAU010000228.1 GCA_937874275.1 uncultured Clostridia bacterium
CCCGCGCGCAGGATGTCCAGGATGCGCTCCTCCCCCTGCACGTCATAGCGCACCAGCTTGAGCGAGCCTGAGCGCACAATGTAGATGCCCTGAATGGGGTCGCCCGCGCTGAACAGCGTGCCCTTGGCCTCCACCTCCCGGCGGCGCACCAGTTGGGAAATTTGATTGAGGCTGTGCGCGTCCAGCATGCTGAACATGGGCACATTGCCCACGCAGCCCTGGCCGCCACAGCTGTGGCTGCAGTGCAGGCAGCCTGTCAAGGCATCGGGTTGGCTCATGCGTGCTCCTTTCACAACAAGGGAGAACCGGGGGCTGTCCCCAGGGGATAGCCCCGGTGGTTTTATGGGTGGGGCGGTGTTAGTCTTCCAGGCTGATGGCGCTGACGGGGCAGCTTTCGCAGGCTTCGCGCGCGGCGTCCTCGTCGCTGACTGGGTCCTCGATCACCTTGGCCAGGCTGCCATCCATCTCAAAGGTGTTGGGGGCAATGCCCTCGCACAGGCCGCAGCCGATGCAGGCGTTTTCATCAACAATGGCTTTCATGGGTTCTCCTTTCCGGGGCTCAGGCCCCAGGGCGTGTATGGTTCATCTGCTCATACAGCCAATCACGCAGCACCAAGGCGTGGTTTTGCTGGGTGTCACGGGCGGCGTACAGCAGGGTAACGGGTTGTGTGGGAAGGGCGTCGGCCAGCCTGCCCGCGGCTTGGCGGGCGCTGTCGCGCCCGGTCAGCTCGGCGCGGTAAGCGGCGGCAAACTCGTCAAAGCTCATCCTGCCGCCGTGGTAGGCGCGGCGCAGGTCGGTGGTGGGGGTCAGGTCCTTCTCCCAGCCGTCCAGGCGAGCGGCCTCGCGGCTCAGCCCCCGTGGCCACAGGCGGTCTACCAGGATGCGCTGCCCATCGGTTGGTTCCGCGGGCTCGTAGGCGCGCTTGAGGCGGATATCAACCATGCAAGCCCCTCCCTTCCATGCAGCCGCCCGACCACTTGCCTCTATTGTATAGTTTGATTAGGCTAACTGCAAGTCCTCTTCGACGGTTTTGATGCCCGAGAGGTGCAATTTTTTTACCAGCACCTTGGCCACGCCCGGGCTGAGGAAGGCGGGCAGCGTGGGCCCCAGGTGGATGTTTTTCACCCCCAGGCTCAGCAGCGCCAGCAGCACGATGACGGCCTTTTGCTCGTACCAGGCGATGTTGTAGAAGATGGGCAGGTCGTTGACGCTGTTTAACCGGAAGATTTCGGCCAGCTTGAGCGCAATCAGCACCAGGGAGTAGGAGTCGTTGCACTGCCCTGCGTCCAGCACCCGGGGGATGCCGCCGATGTCGCCCAGGTTGAGTTTGTTGTAGCGGTACTTGGCGCAGCCGGCGGTCAGAATCACGGTATCCTTAGGCAGCGCCTGGGCGAACTCGGTGTAATAATTGCGGCCCTTCTGGCGGCCATCGCACCCGGCCATCACCACAAACTTGCGGATAGCGCCGGATTTGACCGCGTCCACCACCTTGTCGGCCAGCTTGAACACCTGGGCGTGGGCAAAGCCGCCGGTGATGGTGCCCTGCTCTATCTGCGTGGGCGGCGGACAGGCCTTGGCCATGCGGATGACGGCGGAGAAGTCCTTCTCCTCGCCGATGCCGCCGGGGATGTGGGGGCAGCCCGGCCAGCCGGCCATGCCGGTGGTGAACAGCCGATGCTGATAGCTGGCCTTGGGCGGCACGATGCAGTTGGTGGTCATCAGAATGGGGCCGTTAAAGCTGTCAAACTCGTCCTTTTGCTGCCACCAGGCATTGCCGTAGTTGCCAGCAAAGTGCTGGTACTGCTTAAAGAAGGGATAGTACTGGGCGGGCAGCATCTCCGAGTGGGTATAGATATCCACCCCGGCGTCGCGGCTTTGCTCCAGCAGCATCTCCAGGTCGCGCAGGTCGTGGCCGGATACCAGAATGCCTGGGCGGCTGCGCACGCCGATGTCCACCTGGGTGATTTCCGGGTCGCCGTAGCGGCCGGTGTTGGCGGCGTCCAGCAGCGCCATGCCCTTCACGCCCGCGGCGCCTGTATCCAGCACCAACTGCACCAATTGGTCGGCGCTCAGGCTGTCGTCCAGCGTGGCGGCCAGCGCCTGCTGGATGAAGGCGTCCACTTCCTCATCATCGCGCAGCAGCACGTTGGCGTGCTTGCTGTAGGCGCTCAGGCCCTTGAGGCCATACACCACCAGCTCGCGCAGGCTGCGCACATCCTCATTTTTGGTGGACAGCACGCCAATCTCATGCTCCTTCTCTGCCCAGGCGGCCTCATCGCCGCTATCCCACAGGGCGGCCTCGGGCAGGGTGGCATCGGCGGGCAGCTGCGCGCGCAGGGCGCGCAGGGCGGACAGCACCTCGTAGGTGCGCGCCCGGATGGCGTCCAGGTCAAAGTTTGCGTTGGTGATGGTCATAAACAGGCTGCCGGTGACCAGGTGGTTGACTTCCCTGGTAATGGGCAATCCCGCCTTGCGCGACTGCACTGCGGCGGCGCTCAGCCCCTTGGTCAGCCAAATCAGGAAATCCTGCCCACGGGCCACGTCCGGCATCTTTCCGCACACGCCCGCCTTGTCACAGCCGCGGTTGCCCGAGGCTTCCTGGCACTGGTAGCAAAACATCTCGCTCATTGATTCCCTCCACTTTCTCTTTTCACCCCCAGTATAAAGCCAATCCGGGCATCAAACATTGACAATAATCAATATTCGATATTCAAAAATGAACAAATTGCGAACAGAAATGATTAAGGATGTAACAATGGGGGTATAACTATGAGGAATCGGATCGCAGGCAACCAAGCGACCGAACATGGAAGGAGATTATTCTTATGGATTTGACCACTATTTTGATCTGGATCGTCGTTGGCGCCATCGCCGGCTGGCTGGCTGGCCTGCTGGTCAACAAGGAGACTGGCCTGTCCGTTCGTGACATCATCGTGGGCATCATCGGTGCCTTCATCGGCGGATTCCTGTACAACCAGTTTGGCGCGGCGGGTGCTGTCACCGGCATCAATTTCACCTCCATCCTGGTGGCCCTGGTCGGCGCGGTTGTGCTGCTGCTGATCATCCGCCTGGTCACAGGTGCCAAGAGGGTCTAACACGACGCGCGCAAAGCGCATCTGGTAGCCATGCATGGCTGTCGGGGCATCCGCCCCGGCAGTCGTTTTTTATGCGCTGCCCGGTCCGCTTGCATTGCGGCGGCCCGGCGGGTACAATCGTCGAAAGACGTGAATCTTTTGCCGGAAACGGCTGATAGGAGGCCCCATGACCCTGACAGAGCTACTGCCCCTGGTGGAGGGAACGCTGCTGACGCAGCAGTCAACGGAGGCGCGCGATGTCAGCGCGGGCTATGTGTGCGATTTGCTCAGCTGGGTGATGGCGCGCGGCAAGCCGGGCATGGCCTGGGTCACCGTGCAGACCCACCTCAATGTGGTGGCCGTGGCCTCGCTGCACGAGATGGCCTGCATCATTTTGCCCGAAGACATCCGCATGGAGGGCGCTCCGCTCAGCAAAGCCCAGGAGGAGGGCATCGCCGTCATCACCAGCCCGCTCACCGCGTACGACATCTGCGCCCGCATGGCGCAAGCCGGCCTGCCGGCCTGAGCCGTGGCGCTGCACTACGACCTGCATATCCACAGCTGCCTGTCCCCCTGCGCGCAGGAGGATATGACGCCCGCCAACATCTGCGCCATGGCGCGGCTGAAGGGGCTGGATGTGATTGCCGTCACCGATCACCAGAGCGCGGGCAACCTGCCCGCGGTGGCCGCCTGCGCCGCGCGCGAGGGCCTGCTGCTGGTGCCGGGGTTGGAGGTATGTACCCGGGAGGAGGTGCATGTGCTGTGCTACTTTGCCGATGTGGCGGCGGCCCAGCGCATGGGCACTTGGTGCTACGGGTTATTGCCCGATATCCCCAACCGCCCGGATTACTTTGGGCAGCAGAGCCTGGTGAATGAACGCGATGAGGTCGTTGGCACCGAGCCCAGAATGCTGCTCATGGCGCTGACAGCCGGCCTGGACGAGGTCATCGCGCAGGCACGCGCCCTGGGCGGCGTGCCCGTGCCCGCCCACATCAACCGGGGGGAGAACGGGATTTTGACGGCCCTGGGCTTTTTGCCGCCGGAGGCGCGGTTCACGGCGCTGGAGGTCAGCCCCGAACTGCCTCTGCCGGGCGGTCTGGATGAATCCCGCTACCGCGTGCTCCACTCGTCAGACGCCCATCAGCTGGGCGACATCGCCGAGCGGGGGCGCACCATCCCGGTAGCGCCCGGCGTGGCGGAGGTGCTGCGTTGGCTGGGCCATGCGACTGCCTGATACACTCTGCTATTCGGTTGTATAGAAGGAGGGCCTATGCGGCTGCTGTTCGTCGGCGATACACATGGCGCAGTTGATTTGGACAAGCTGCGGCAGATTCTGCCGCAGGCGCAGCTGACGCCGCGGGACGCGCTGATACACTGCGGCGACTTTGGCGCGCCCTGGGCGGCCGAGGACGATGAGGCCCTGCGCTGGTGGCGGGCGCTGCCCTATAAGAAAATCATCTGCCTGGGCAACCATGAAAACTATGGCTGGATTATGCGGCAGCCCATCGTGCGCCGCTTCAACTGCCGCGGGTGGGATTTGGGCGGCGGCCTGTTTGCCCCCTTTGCCGGGCAGGTGGCCCATGTGGGCGGGCGGCGGCTGTGGTTCTACCCCGGCGGCTACTCCATCGACTATATGCTGCGCCAACCGGGGCGGGATGTGTTTGCGCAGGAATTGCTGCCGCTGGACGAGGCCCAGCGCGCGGTGGACCGCCTGCTCAACGGCCCTGCGGTGGACTATGTGCTCACCCACGATGGGCCGCGGGCCTTTATATTGGAGCAATTCGGCTTTCCCATCGGGCCGCCCAGGCCGGGCTATTGGACCCATCTGGGGCTGGCACCCGGCAGCCACGCGCACCCGGCCCTGCTGCTGGACCAGCTATACCACCGGCCGGACAAATACACGCGCTGGTACTTTGGCCACCATCACCGCGACGCGGCACAGGGCAAGCTACGCTGCCTGTGGCAGCAGGCTGTGCTGGAGGATACCCGCACCGGCAGCGTGGAGGTTCTGATGCTGCCCGCCTGACACCGTGGGAAAAGATGGGTATATAGAAGAGACAGGCTGATGCCTGCCCGCGAAAGGATGAACTGTATGAGTTGGACTCGCAGGATACCGGCCCTGCTGCTGGCGATGCTGTTGCTGCTGGGCGTAACCGTTTCCGCGCAGGCGAATACCGCCGATGACGCGCTGGTTGCCTGGGCCAAGGAACAAGCCCAACCGCTGCTTGATGATATGATGGCGCTGGCCGGGGATGAGAATTATCTGGCCATGGTGGGCGGCATGATGAACACGGACGAGCTGCTCCGCGGCTGGCTGGCGCAGATGGAGAGTATCAAGCCGGTGGTGCGCGTGTATGACATGCCCACGGTGGAGGATATCCTGCGCACCCAGGCCGATATGGCGCCCTTCAGCCAGTACCGCGGGCTGGGCGACGTAGCCAAGCGCCGCATGCAGATGAGCCTGCCGCAGCTGCTGGCGAACTTTGTGAATCAGTCGGGCGAGGCGGCCAACATGATTGCCGGCACCCTTGTCACCGCCGGGCAAACGCTGCCCAAGCCGGACGGCTTTCAGCCATTGCTGCTCATTTATGAGTATAAGGACATCACGGTGATGGTGAGCTATATGGAGGCCAACTATGGGGTGTCCGCCCATGCCGGCTTTGTGCCGTTACAAATTGTGGAGGTGCTGGACGGCTTCGGCGTCTGACGCCGTCTGCGTCAAATCGGCCCAGCGCAGGTTGGCCGCCCGGGCGAGTGCCTGCGGGTCGATTTTGATTTGCTGGCCGATGCG
>CALNAU010000229.1 GCA_937874275.1 uncultured Clostridia bacterium
GATGCCTGTTCCTCGTCAGGTTTGCACATCCGTGCCGCGCTTTTCCGCGATTTCCCGCGCGCGGGCGGTGGCCTCCCGTTTGGTTTTGTGCAGGGAATCGGCGCGCTGCGCGCCTACGGTGCGCACCTCCCAGCCATCTTCTACCTTGTTCACGGTGACATCCCGCTCAATCAGCATGGCGCCGCGGCTCTTGGACTGCCGGGGATGGGCGGTGATGTCCTTGCGCTTCAGGGCGCGCTTCTCCGCGGCGTCGGCATCCTCGGCCCATTTCTTGGCCTGCGCTGTGGCGATGGGGATGGCCGCGTCATCCTCATAGCCTTCGGCCAGCATGGCGTTGGCGATGTCGATGGCCTTGCGCCGGACGATGGGGTCCAGGTTTTTCAGGGAATCGGGGTAGTCATGCTCACTCCATGGCATGGCGGGCCTCCTGAAACGTGCGTCGGTCAGTTGGTGACAAAGCGGCCGCCGTTGATATGGATGGTTTGACCCGTGATGTAGCTGGACGCGCGCTCCCACGCCAGGAATACATAGGCCTCCGCCAGCTCCAGCGGCTGGCCGGGGCGCTGCATCAGCGTGTTATGGCCAAAGGTGTCCACGTGGCCGGGCTCGAAGGTGGAGGGAATCAGCGGCGTCCAGATGGGGCCGGGGGCCACCTGGTTGACGCGGATGCCCTTGTCGGCCAGGTTTTGCGCCAGCGAGCGCGTGAAGGTGGCGATGGCGCCCTTGGTGGCCGCGTAGTCAATCAGCTGCTGGTTGCCCTCATAGGCTGTGACCGAGCCGGTGTTGATGATGCAGCTGCCCTTCTTCATGTGCTTGAGCGCGGCCTGCGTCATGTAGAACATGCCGAAGATGTTGGTGCGGAAGGTGGCCTCCAGCTGTTTGGGGGTAATGTCCAGGATGCTCTTTTGGGGGTGCTGCTCCGCCGCGTTGTTGACCAGAATGTCCAACCCGCCCAGCTGCTTGACCACGCGGTTGACCGCCCGCTTGCAGAAGGCCGGGTCGCCCACGTCGCCCGCGATGGCCACGGCGTCGCCGCCCAGCTCCTCTATCAACCGCAGGGTCTCCTTGGCATCCTGGGTTTCTTTCAGGTACAGGATGGCTACCTTGGCGCCTTCCTTGGCGTAGGCCAGCGCCACCGCGCGGCCGATGCCGCTGTCGGCCCCGGTCAGCAGCGCGATTTTGCCCTTCAGGCGCTGCGCGCCGGGAAAGCTGTCGTCATAGATGGGGGAGGTGTCCATGTTCTGCTCAATGCCGGGCCGGGTGGGCAGCTGCTCGCGGCCAATCTGCTGCGCGCGTTTTTCCACCGCCTTGACGCTGGCCTTGCCCTGGGTATCCAGCTGCCCGGCGGGGTCAGCCTGTTTGGCCTGGGTGCGTTTTTTCGTCGTCGCCATCATGCGCCTCCTTTGATTATGGTTGCCAAGATTATACCCGCGCGGGCAGGCGCTACCCGGTTTGGTGCCGAATGCGCAAAAAACGCCGCCCCCGGCGGGGACAGCGAATCATGCTTGTTGAGTTGTGATGGTTGGGCAACCGAGCGTTCAGCCGTCGGCCAGCTCAGCCTCCAGGCGTACGCACTTGCCCACCACCTTTAGGTCGGCGATGTTGATGATTTCGCTTTCAAACTCGCGGTCGTACTTTTGCAGCATAGCCTGAAAGCGGGGCAGCAGCTTGATTTGGCGCAGCATCAGCCCCTGGGGCGTCTCAATCAACATCATAGTCCCATCCTGGGGCGCGCCGGCCGGCACCACCAGCACCAGGTCGCCCCGGTGCACGCGAA
>CALNAU010000230.1 GCA_937874275.1 uncultured Clostridia bacterium
AAAGCAACGTCCCCCTTAAGGAAGGACAAAGCACTCTACGCGCCAAGCACCACGCCACACCTCATCGAGCTGCCGGACATGCTGTTCCTGGCCGTGGACGGGCAGGGCGACCCCAACACCAGCACTGCCTATCAACACGCGGTGGAGGCGCTATACGGCTTGAGCTATGCCATCAAAATGAGCAAGATGGACGGCACCCAGCCCGAAGGCTACTACGAGTATTCAGTGTTCCCCCTGGAGGGGCTGTGGGACCTGAGCAACCTGGACGCCATCTCGGCTGCCTTTGAAATCAAGGATAAGGCTGGCTTCCTGTGGACCAGCATGATTCGCCAACCCGAGTTTGTCACCCAGGAGGTGCTGACTCAAGCCCGGCAGAAGCTGGCCCGCAAAAAGCCCGCGCTGGACACCGCTGCCGTGCGCTTGATGCGCTATCGGGAGGGCCTGTGTGTGCAGGTGATGCACCTGGGCCCCTACGACGCGGAGCCCGCCACCGTGCGCGCCATGGCCAAATTTGTTGAGGAGAATGGCTGCGTGCACGACTTTGACAGCGGCCGCAGGCATCACGAAATCTATCTCAGCGATCCGCGCAGGACAGCACCCGAAAAGCTCAAAACCGTGCTGCGGCACCCGGTTGCCAAGGCGCCGTAATCCGTTCAACCACCTTGGTGGTCTTGATTCAACTCTTCCGGCGCAGGCAATGGCCCGCGCCGCGTGTTTGCTGTGCCAGCCCGGAGCAGGAAAAACCCTTCCCAGACAATCAACGCCAGCAACACCGCTGTCGCCAGCCATCCGCCCTCCACGCCATAGGCGCCGCCGTTAAACAGCGATTGCCGCCGAAGCACAGTGTTGAAGAACTGCCCCTGTGAAAAATCGGCGCCGCTGACTGTCATGCCATATACGATGCTGAGGAAATAGTTCCACGTGAAGTGAAAGCCCATCGCCCGCCACAGGTTGCCGTCCCGGTGCACATACAGCGCCAGCAGCAACCCTGCCAGCGTGGTGTTGACCACAGCCAGCACGGTGACCGACTCGTTGCCCAGGTGCAGCAGGCCGAAGAAAACCGAGGGGATGACCAGCGCCAGCCAGGGGTGCCCGGCACCGGCGATGACATGCTGCAATGCGCCGCGGGTCAGTACCTCCTCCACCACGCTGACGGAAACAAAGTACAGCACATGCAGCAAGAGGTAGCCCGCCTGCCCGCCCGGACGCAGGGATATATCTCCGGTCAGGTGGAGCAGCACCGCCATCAGGCTGATGGCGCCGGCCCCTATGCCAAGCCCCAAAGCCAATTGCCAGGTGCGCTCGCCATGCAGCGGCTGCAGGCCCATGTCCGCCGCCCTGCGGCCGGTCACCCAGCGGAACCCGAATACCAGCGCCACGCTAAGCAGCACATTGATGAGGATATCGCTCAGCAGGTACGCCGCATCCAAATTATGCGGCCAGGCCGCGATGAACAGATGGGGCACCGCCACCTCGGCCAACGCGCCCAATACAAAAAACAACGCGAACAGCACGGCGCACTGCCACGGCCAGCGGAGCCGATGGTCTGTATTCAAAAATATCCGTTTCAATGATGATCCCTTAATGGCCTTGTATCGTCACTAATGGGCATGGCCTTACTTGATGTCGATGGACGGCAGGATGGTGATGATGCGCCGGCGGGTCGCGCCAAAGGACTTGACCAGGCCAAGCTGCGCCTGGCTGCGGCTGTACACCTGCGTGACAATCTGCTGTGCCCCGCGCTCGCGCAGCAGCTGCGCGGCCGATAGAATCAGCGAGCGGGCGATGCCGCGGCGGCGATATTCCTGCCGGGTGTAAATCATGACCAGGGCCGAGCTCTCGGGCACGGCGCCGGTCAGCATCATCTCGGCCAGCGGCTGACCCCCGCGGTAGAAGCCCAGCGCCATGAAGTAGGGCTGCTGCATCTGAAGCGTCAGGAAGTCGATGCCAATGGGCGTCATGCGGTAGGCGTTAAGGCGCTGCAAAAACGCGCCCTGTTCCTGAATAGAGCCCAGCGGCGCCGAGGCAAACTGGCAGCCCATGGGCGTCTGCGTGGCGCCCGGCGGGACGGGCATGACATGCTCCTCCTGCGCGTCTGCGTTGGCAAAGCCATTGCGGTTGTAAAAATTGAGCATCTCCCAGTTGGTGGCGGCCAGCTCCGTGTAGATGCGGCCCGGCATGCCGGGGTACTGGGCGCGAATCTGTTCGGCCCGGCCCAGCAAGGCGCCCAGCAGCAGGTCGCGCGCCGAAGGCTGCGCCTCAATATGCACATAGATTTCCAGCGGCTGCTCGGGGTACATCTCGCGGTTGAGCGAGGGCACCACATAGCCCACGCCCAGCTGGACGAAGCGGTCGCTGGCCACAAAAAAAACATCCTGGGGCGGGATGCCCTGATAGGGCGCGGTTGGGTGTGAAAGACGCATAGTGCTCCTTAGCAGGCGTTTAGCGCCACTCGATTTCGGAGTAGCTGCTGCCTGGGGTGATATCGTTGACGACCCGGCGAACCTCGGGGAATGCCTGCATCACACGGGCTGTGTAGTGCTCAAGCAGGTCGTAGGGCAGGCGGGCGGGCATGGCGCGCACCTCGCCCGCGACATTGCTGATGGTGACCGCGCGCAGCGCGATGGCCAGCTCGCCCTCACCCTTTTCATAGTTGAGGTGATAGAGCACGGCGAAATACTTCCACAGCTTCTTGTGCAGGCCGGCCTCGCGCACCTCCTCGCGGAACATGGCGTCGGCCTTGCGCAACACCGCCAGGCGGCGGCGCGTTGCCTCGCCCATCACACGCAGCGCCAGGCCGGTACCCGGGAAGGGCTGCGCCAGGTAGACGTCCGGCGGCATGCCCAGCGCCTCGCCAATGCGGCGGATCTCTTCCTTGAACAGCTCGCGCAGAGGCTCAATCACCGGTTTATCCGTCTGCATGGGCGGGATGACATAGGCGTCGCCCGTGCGCAGCACATCGTTGGCGCTGGTGCCCAGCACCACCATGTCGTGAGGGATATCCCGCGCCGCCTCCTCCACCACCTCGCGGTACAGGCGGGTGATGGCATCGGTTTTTGCCTGCTGGTCGGTGATGCCCTCCAGCGCCTGGCAGAACCGCTCCTGCGCCTCCACTACGTGGATGTCCATGCCCAGTACGTCACGGTAATGATAGAGGAAATCCTCCTTCTCATTCTCGCGCAGCAGGCAGGTATCAATAAACAAGCCATGCAGCCGGTCGCCCAGCGCGCGGTGGGCCAGCAGGGCGGCCACGCCGCTGTCCAGCCCGCCCGTCAGCACGCACAGCGCCTGTCCCTCGCCCACCAGGTGGGCAATTTCGGCGCGCGCGGCCGAGATAAAGGCATTGTCCGTCAGCCAGGCCGTGCAGCCGCATACCTCCTGCGCGAAGTGCAGCAGGATGTCCATGCCGTCCGGGTCATTGGCCTCAATCTGAAAGGAAAATCCGTACAGCGGCAGCTGCCCGTGGGCAAAGCCGATGACCGAGCCCTCGGTGGTGGCCAACGGCTGCAGGTCCTCACTGAGCTGTATGGGGCGCAGGGCGTTGAGGTAGCGCTCGCTCTCCCCCAGCCCCTCGGTGACCGGCGAGGGCAAAAAGGTGACCGTCGCCACATCGCGCACCTGCTGGATATCGTCCAGCTCGGCGCCCAGCAGCTGTGCCTGCGCCAGCGCCGCGTCGCCCATGCCCAATACGGGGATGCCGCCCGACAGCAGGCGGCCGTCCAGCTGGGCCGGCGGCTCGCCCGTCACGCCGCCTGCCAGCACCAGGCCCATGGCCCCCTGAGCCATCACCGTCTCCACCGGGGTATCCCCCGGCACGATGCGGCAATCAATGCGCTCAGCGCGCAGCTTCATGGCCAGCGCGCTGGCGTAGCGGCTGTCAAAGTTCAGTACAAGCAGCATATCCTGCATGGTGTTCCTCCTGCCTTACAGCGAGCCTTCATCCACAACCCAAAAGCTGCTGTGCTCCATCAGCCATTGATCGGCGTAGGTGGCCAGCGCCAGCTGGGTCTTCTGGTTGGCAATGCCCGTGGTGGGCATGTCCTGCGTCTGCTGAAAGGCCTTCACAGCGTCAGACGTACGCTGATTGTAAAAGCCGGTAATGTCCTGCTCACCCAAAAGCTGCACCATGTGAAGGCGCTGCTGCAGGGCACGAACCTTTTCCCCCTCCAGCCCCATGCGCAGCACGATGTCGGCCAGGTCGCGCACGGTGCCGTAGCCCTGAATGCGCCAATCCGTCAGCGGGTAGCGTGCGCGGGCCACGGCGCTTGGGTTGTTGCCCTCAATCACCTGTACCACCACACTGCCGTCAGTCTGGCGGTAGCAGGCCTCCACCATCGCCACATGGGAGGTATCCCCCGTGGCGCCGTAGGAGAAGAAAACCCAGTCGCCCGGCTGGGGGATGTAGCTGTTGCGCTCCATGGATTGGTCACTGCCGGTGTACCACTGGGTGCCCCAGTTGTTGACCATGCCCTTGCGGGCGATGTAGCGGCCCTGCGCCAGAAACCAATCGCGCCCGGTGTTGTTGGCAGAGTAGTAGGGAAACTGGCTGCGCAGCATCTGGGTGCCCAGCTGCTGGTCGGCCTGATCCACCACCCAGCAAAGAAACTCGGCGCACCACTCGGCCTGTGGGTCGCCAACCCATTCGCCGTACTTGGTAACGCCCCGCACCTCCTCGTACCCCAGCTCACTGCGGGCGATATCAAGCACCCGCTGCACCTGTTCGGGGATGGGGTAGGCCGGGGCAATCTCGGTTTCCTGCGGCTCCTCCTGCGCCCATGCCGGGGCGCACAGCAGCGCCGCCAACACCAGGAGCAGAAGCAGTCGATACCTTCTCACGGGTTACCTCCAACGAAAAATCCCTGTCATTATACTGGTTTGCCCAGCTGTTGACAAGGCGCGGCAAAGCCCGCGTCAAAGCGCAGCTGCTCTTCCTCGGCCTGCACGCGCGTGCACGCCGCCCCCAGCACCGCCAGCATCTCGTCTGCCGGGATAATTTCCACGCTGCCATAAGGCAGGTCAATCAGCCGCTCCCACTGGAAGCGCGCGGCGCGCAGCATCTCGATGAGTCTGCTGTTTGGCGTGCCGCCCGACAGCACCAGGCGGCAGCTTTCCTGCATCATGGCCTCCAGAAAAGCCGCATGCGCGTCCCACAGCAGCTCCGGCAGGCACTCGTTGTGATAGTGGGCCAGGCCCATCTCCTTCATGTCGCCCAGCAACCCAACCAATGCCGCAAAAAACCCGGCCTTGCGGGCATCCCGGATATGGGCGGAGATCACCGCCCCTTCCTGCTGCATGCCCAGGGCCAGTTGGGCGGCGATATGCTGCTCCTCGCCGGGGCGGAAGGGGCACGCGTAGTACAGCAGGCGGTTGAGCTTGGCGATGCCGGCAGGCAGGCTCTGCGCCGCGTAGGCCGTCCAATCGCTGTGGATGTGCTGCTCGGCAATGGCCTGAAGCACTTGCAGCTTGGACTCAAAGTGATGATAAAAGCTGCCCTTGGAGCAGCCCACCGCCCCGATGATGTCGTTGAGCGTGGTCTTTCGGTACCCCTTTTGCGCGAACAGGGTGGAGGCAACCTGCAGAATCTCCGCCTTGCGCTTCTCTCCTTTTTGCATGGGCCCGCTCCTTTCGTGGGACGGCAATGGCCGCCTCAATTGTACTCAATCACCTGCTGCACCATGCGATAGTCGGAGGTGACCAGCTTCTCCCGCCGGTAGGGCACCCCGTCGCGCAGGTACACGCGGTAGGTATCCACCACATAGCCGGTGCGCGCGGCCTTGAGCTGCTTTTCCGTGCCCGGTGCCAGCGACGGGTTGCGCTGGTAGAGGGCCTCACCCGGCGGCTGCGTTGTGTTCATCAGCTCGGTCTCCAGCTCAATGCGCTCCGCGGGGTCGGCCCGCATGCCGTAGACCTCTACCGTCAGGCTGCGGTTGGCGTAGGATGCGACGATGAACACCGGCGTCATCTTGTTGTTCTTAAAGGCAAAGTCCAGGTTGGGCCAGTTGACGGTGGCATCCCGCCCCTTGTCCACATAGCTGCTGGGCCAGGCATGGGGCGAGCGGGTGACGATGGTCATATCCGCCATGGCGACCGCGTTGAACAGCGTGCTGGATACCTGGCAGACGCCGCCGCCAATCTCATCAAATGTGATGCCGCCAGCAATCGCCGGCGCCATCTGATAGCCCTTCTCTGCCGTGCGCTCGCCCACCACCTGGTTAAAGGAGAAGGTGCCGCCTGGCAGCACCGTGGTGCCCATCACCGCGCGCGACGCCAACAGAATGTTGCGGTTGCGCAGCTCGTCGCGGGTGGTCTCGGTCGTAAACGCGCTCAGGCGCGTGAAGCTGTTTTGCAGTTCCACCGAGGTCACCTGCGGCAGCACGGGCTTGGCCGTCAGGCGGATGGTGTCGCGCAGGCGGCCCGCGTTCAGGCTGGCGGTGATTGCCTCGTAGACATCCTGTGCCTCCACCACAGCACCCGGTTCATCGCGGGTGACGGTGAAGGCCTTGGTGTCAAAATCAAAGCTGGCAATCATCGCGTCCTTCACCGGGCGGCTGGCCCGGGCAGCCAGCCAGTCGGCCACCTGACGCACGTCCTGGGGGTTGTAGTTAGAGCGCGTGGTAAAGTGCGCGCCGGTTTCCTTCAGGTGCAAAGTATGCGCCCACCGGATGTCAAAGGGGGTTTTGTCGGTGCCAATCATCCAGGGGAACCCCTGCCGGCCAATGGCCCAGGC
>CALNAU010000231.1 GCA_937874275.1 uncultured Clostridia bacterium
GCGTCAAACACAATTTGCGTGGCCTCGGCCTTGGATTTGGCGTAGGCCCCCACCTGCTGCTCGGGGGTGAACAGCGTGCCCTCCACTACCACCTCGCCATGGGGCCGCTCGGGCAGCGCGTGCACCGAGCTGATGTACACAAACCGGCTGACCCCGGCGGCCAGGCTGGCCTCCACCATGGTGCGGGTGCCGTTCACATTGACATCGTGCACCTTGGGCACCGGCGTCATACTCATGGAGATGATGGCCGCGCAATGGATGACCACGCGGTCTCGCTGCTCGCCCGCCTCCAGGAAGCGATCCATGTCCTCCCACGAGCGCACGTCGCCCTCCACAATCTGCGCCGCATCCGGCAGTTCCTTTGCCAATGGGTCCCCCGGAAGCACCAGCGCGCGCACGGTTTTTCCCTGCGCCAGCAATTTGTCCAGCACTGTGCTGCCCAGCCAACCGGCCGCGCCCGTGAGGTAATACACCCTATTCATCTGTTATTCTCCTATATACACCATGTCGGTCAGCGGACGCCCGCCTTTATAGGGGGCGTTGATCATCTGTCCGTTAAACCACAGCATCGCGCTCTGCCCGCCATCCAGGTTGTAGGCGGCCACGCAGCCCAAGTCCGCCATGAAGCGGCTGAGGGGCACCAACGCCAAGCCGCGGCTGTTCTTTTGCCTGCCATCGGCCAGCACAAAGCAATAATGCCCCGGCGCGAAGTAGCCGATGACGCTGCGCGGGTTGGCCACGCCGATTTTGGAGTCGAATTTATCTATCGCCTGCCCATCCGCCGACAGCAGCGCCGGGCCAAACAGAAAGCTCTGCCAGATGGGCTGCAAAATGGCTTCCTCCACATCCAGTTCGCGGCGCGCGAAGGTCTGCATGCGCCCGTCCGGGTAGATGAGGCAGTTGTCGCGCTGCCGGTTGCCGCTGCTGCGCAGCACCTGTCCGTTGCCAACCACCAGCCCCTGGGACAGCAGGCCGGAATAGTCCCCTGTGATAGCCAGGATCGCCCCCGCGTCCTGCACCAGCGTCTTGGCGCGCCGGGCGTTTTTGTTCCACTGGCCGTGGCTGAACACCCGCCGCAGGTGGCTGACCGAGGACACGTAGATATCGGCCACGAATACGTCCGAGTTCTCGTAGCGGTGCTTGGTGATGGTGATGGCGATATCCCGGCTGCGATAGGTGGAGTCGCTTATCTGCGGGGCCTGCCCCTCGGGCAGAAAGGTGCCCGCAGGCGCCAGGTCGCGCAGATCGGCAAAGGCCATTTCCTGCGCATGGGCAGGCGGCAGCGCCAGCAGCAACACCATCAGCAGCACCAGCAGGCGTCGAATCATGTTTGCTCCCCCTAAGTGACCAATGTCTCGGTGAGGAAAACCACCAGGCAGGAGGCCAGCGCCACCAGGAACATGTTCTTTTTCATGAAGGACAGCACCAGCATCGTGCCAAAGCCAGCCAGGGCCGACCACAGCATGCCGGTGGAGGTGAGCACATCGGGGAATATCATCACAGACAGCGTGACATAGGGCACATAATACAAAAAGGAGTTGATGAACCGGTTGCGGATCTGGCGGCGCAGCAGCAGAATGGGCAGCGCGCGGATAAAGTAGGTCACCAGCGCCATCACCATAATCATCAGGTAGATGTTATGCATCCGGCGCCTCCTCCAGCGGGTGGCGCAGCGCGGCCCACCCGGTGATGACCACCGTGAGCAGCACGATGCGCAGGCCCTTGGGGATGGTGCTCAGCACCGGCAGCACCGCCGCAGCACCGCTGACCGCCATGGACAGCACGATGATGAACCGCAGCAGCCGGTTATCCCGGCTGGGGGGCACGATGGCCGCGGTGAGCATGGCGTACAGCGCGATGCCCAGCGCGTTCATCAGCGGGGCGGGCAGCACGCCGCCCAGCGTGGCGCCCAGCGCCGTGCCCAGCGTCCAGCTGGGGATGCACACCCCCATCATGCCAAAGCTGTAGTGGGGTGAAAGCGGCTTGGGCGCCGCCATGGACAGGGCAAACACCTCATCGGTCACGCCGAAGCTGACCACGGCCCGCTGCCACAGCGGCGCGTGCGGCGCGATGCGCTGGGACAGCGCGCAGCTCATCAAAAAGTAGCGCGCGTTGATGACCAGCTGCGTGAGCGCCAGCTCCGCCAGCCCGCCGCCGGCCGAAATCACGCCGACGCCCGCAAACTGGCCAGCGCTGGTGAGGTTGCTCAGCGACATCAGCGTGGCCGACAGCGCCGGGATGCCCATGCGCGCGGCCGCCAGCCCAAAGGCAAAGGATACCGCCAGGTATCCCAGCCCCACGGGCACCGCGTCCCGCATGCCCCGCAGCACGTCGCTGTTCCTGCTCATGCCGTCACTTCCCTACGCAGAATGTGGAAAACACCTTGTCGAGCAGCTGGTCGGTCACCTGTTCACCCGTTACCTCGCCCAGCGTATAAAGCGCCTCGTGCAGGTGAACAGCCGCCAAGTCCAGCGGCTCATGCCGCTCCATGGCGTCGGCGGCTTCACTCAGGGCGTCTGATGCCCGGCGGGCCAGCTGCATGTGGCGCAGCAGGCTCAACTCCCCCTCGCCCACGGTGCCCGCCCGCTGCGCGATGGCCTGCTTGAGCCGGTCGATGCCCTCCCCCGTTCTGCTGCTGATGAGCAGGCCCTGGGGCAAATCCGCCCGCGGCGGCAAATCCGACTTGTTGAGCACCACCAGGTGCGGCTGCGTCTGCGCCAGCACCAGAATCTCGGCGTCCTCCGCGCCCAGGGGCTCGCCCTGGTCGAGCACCACCAGCACCAGGTCGGCTCGCTGCATGGCCTCGCGGGCCAGGCGAATGCCAATCTGCTCCACCTTGTGGCCGCTCTCGCGGATGCCGGCGGTGTCGGAAAAGTTGACGCGCACGCCGCCCAGGGAGGCCGTGCCGCGCACAATGTCCCGCGTGGTGCCCGCCTCATCGGTCACGATGGCGCGCTCCTCGCCCAGCAGGGTATTGAGCAGCGAACTTTTGCCCACATTCGGCCGCCCCACGATGGCTACCTCATACCCCTGCTCCAGGATGCGGGCGGCGCGCTCATCGCAGGCGGCGGCCAGCCGCACGGCCAGCGCACGGGTGCGGGGCAGAAGATCCAGCAAGGCCTCCGCCTCGTCAATCTCCTCCGGATAGTCCAGGGCCGCGGCCACGCCCGAGAGGATGTCCGTCAACTCCTGCTGCGCACCGCGGATAAAGGTGCTGGCGCCGCCCTGCAAATCGCGCACAGCGGCGCGGGCCGCCTGCTCACCCGATGCCTCAATCAGCTGCATCACGGCCTCGGCCCGGCTTAAATCCACCCGGCCGTTCAAAAAGGCGCGCTTGGTAAACTCCCCAGGCTCGGCCGGCACAGCGCCCAGCGCCCACAGCGCCGACAGCAGCGCACCGGTCACATATTCACCGCCATGCAGGTGTATTTCGGCCACATCCTCGCGCGTGTAGCTGCGCGGCGCCCGCATCAGCACAGCCATGCCCTCGTCGATGACCTCGTCGCCGCGCATGGCATGACCATATTGCAGCAGGTGGCTGGGAAAGCCCGGCTGGTTGCCCGCAGGGCGAAATACCTGGCCCAGCAGCTCCTCCGCACGCGGGCCGCTGACGCGCACAATGGAAATACCCCCCTTGCCCGGTGGGGTGGCGACCGCCGCAATCGTGCTGTTTTCCATGCCTGTGCCTGCCTTTCCGGGCTCAGTATAGACCAAAGCCGGCCCCAAGACAAGGTTGTCCCGCCCTTGCCCGATAGGATATAATGGACGAGTCAAGGAGGAACAGCATGGCTTTCGCACACCTGCATCTGCATACAGAGTACTCGCTGCTGGATGGCGCGTGCCGCATCCGCGACCTGGTCAAAAAGGTCAAGGGGATGGGCATGGATGCCTGCGCAATCACCGACCATGGGGCGATGTACGGCGTGGTGGACTTCTACCAGGCGTGCCTGGGCGAGGGCATCCACCCGGTCATCGGCTGCGAGGTGTACATCTGCCCGGATATGACAGAAAAGCAGGCCATGGCGCGCGAGTACAGCCACCTGATTTTGCTGTGCGAAAACAACCAGGGCTATCAGAACCTCATGAAGCTGGTGAGCGAGGGCTTTACCCGCGGGTTTTATTACAAGCCGCGCATCGACTACGCGCTGCTGCGCCAGCACCACGAGGGGCTGATTGCGCTGAGCGCCTGCCTGTCGGGCGAACTGCCCCGCCTGCTGCTGGATGGCCGCTATGATGAGGCGCGGGCGCACGCCCTGATGATGCAGGACATCATGGGCGAGGGCAACTACTTTATCGAGGTGATGGACCACGGCATCCGCGAGGAAAAGGTGGCTTTGCCGCGCCTGGTGCGATTGTCCGCCGAGACCGGCATCCCGCTGGTGACAACCAACGACTGCCACTACCTGGCCCGGGAGGATGCCCCCGCCCAGGAGGTGCTGATGTGCATCCAGACCGGCAAAACGCTGGACGATGTGCAGCGCATGCGCATGGAGACCGAGGAGCTGTACGTCAAAAGCGAGGCCCAGATGCGCGCCTTGTTCCCCGATTTGGGCGACGCGGTGGAGCGCACGCAGGAAATTGCCAGGCGCTGCCGGGTGGATTTTGACTTTGGCAGCACGCACCTGCCCTTCTACCCGGTGCCCGAGGGCGAGACGGCCGAAGGCCTGTTCCGCCGGCTGCTGGAGGAGGGCTTTGCCCACCGCTACCCCGATAACCCGCCCGACGCGCGCAAGCG
>CALNAU010000232.1 GCA_937874275.1 uncultured Clostridia bacterium
ATGGCCCAGCTGACCCCGATGATGCAGCAGTATATGGAAATCAAGCAGAAGTACCCGGACGCGATATTGTTCTATCGCCTGGGGGACTTCTACGAGATGTTCTTTGATGACGCGCTGCTGGCCAGCCGGGAGCTGGAGCTGACCCTCACCGGGCGCGACTGCGGCCTCAAGGAGCGCGCGCCCATGTGCGGTGTGCCCTATCACGCGGCGGATGCATACATCGCCCGCCTGATTGAGCGCGGGCACAAGGTGGCCATCTGTGAGCAGACGGAGGACCCGGCGCAGGCCAAAGGGCTGGTGAAGCGCGAGGTGATTCGCGTGGTGACGCCGGGCACGGTGAGCGATTACGGCAGCCTGCATGAGCGGGATAACAACTTCCTGTGCGCGGTGTACCTGACGGGCAGGCGCGCGGGGCTGGCCTTCTGCGATGTGACCACGGGAGAGCTGTACGTCACCGCGCTGGAGGACGCGTCGCGCGATCTGGCGCGGGTGCTGTCGGCCAGGCGGCCCAGCGAGATTATCACCAACGCGGCCGACCGCCTGCAAGGCCTGACGGACGCCTATCTGCAGGCCTATCCCCAATCAGCCTTCGGCCTGGGCGGCGCGCGGGAGCGTCTGTTGAGCCACTTTGAGGTGGGCACGCTGGAGGCGCTGGGGCTGGATGCCGCCATGCAGCCCGCGGCCTCGGCCGCGGGGGCTTTGCTGCACTACCTGATGGACACCCAGATGACTGACCTCAAGCACATTGTCAGCCTTAAGGTGCAGGCGCCGGGTGATGCCATGCCCCTTGACATGAACACCCGCCGCAATTTGGAGCTGACCCAGGGCCTTCGCAGCCAGAACGCCTGGGGCTCGCTGCTGTGGCTGCTTGATAAGACGGCAACCGCCATGGGCGGACGCTTGCTGCGCAGCTGGGTGGAGCAGCCGCTGCTTGATATCGACCGCATTCGCGAGCGGCTGGACGCCGTGCGCGCCCTGTGGGAGGAGCCGGTGCTGTGCGAGGCGCTGCTGGAGAAGCTGGGCCTGGTCTATGACATGGAGCGCCTGTTGTCGCGTGTTGCGTATAAGACGGTCAACGCCCGCGACGGTTTGTCGCTGCTGCGTTCGCTGCGCCAGGTGCCCGATACCCTCAGCCTGCTGGACGCGATGGAAGCCCCCGGCATCCGCGCCGCGGCCTCGCTGCTGGACCCTTTGAGCGAGCTGGCCGATTTGCTGGAAAATGCCATCGACCCGGAACCGCCGGTCAACCTGACCGATGGCGGGGTCATCCGGCCCGGCTACAGCAAGGAGCTCGACGAATGGCGTGCCGCGGCCACCCAGGGCAAGCAGTGGCTGATGGATCTGGAGGCCCGCGAGCGGGAAGCCACCGGCATTAAAAACCTCAAGGTGCAGTATAACCGCGTGTTTGGCTACCACATTGAGGTGACCAAGTCCAACTACGCCATGGTGCCCGAGCACTATGTGCGAAGGCAAACCCTGGCCAACGCCGAGCGCTATACCACCGAGGAGCTGCGCGAGCTGGAACGAAAGGTGACCGGCGCCCAAGGCGAGAGCCTGCGGCTGGAGGGCGAGCTGTTTGACGGCGTGCGCGCCCGGCTGCTGCATCACCTGCCCCGGCTGCAGAGCACGGCGCTGGGCTTCAAAACGCTGGACGCGCTGTTGAGCCTGGCGCGCGTAGCCCGGGAAAACAACTATGTGTGTCCGACCATCAATCAGGAAGGCCGCCTGCACATCCGCGATGGCCGCCACCCGGTGGTGGAGAGGACTTTGCGCGAGCAGACCTTTGTGCCCAACGACACCGACATGGACACCGACAGCCAGCGTATGCTCATCCTGACCGGGCCCAACATGGCGGGCAAGTCCACCTACATGCGGCAGACGGCGCTCATTGTGCTGATGGCGCACATCGGCAGCTTTGTGCCCGCGCAGGAGGCGGACATCCCGCTGACGGACAACATCTACACCCGCATCGGCGCCGCGGACGACCTGGCCGGCGGGCAGAGCACCTTCATGGTGGAGATGAGCGAGCTGAGCTACATCCTGCGCAATGCCACGCCCCGCTCGCTGGTGATACTGGACGAGATTGGCCGCGGAACCGGCACCTTTGACGGCCTGGCCATCGCGTGGGCCGCGGTGGAGCATTTGGCCGATAAGAAAAAGTGCGGCGCCATCACGCTGTTTGCCACCCACTACCACGAGCTGTCGCAGCTGGAGGGCAGCCTGGAGGGCGTGATGAACTACTGCGTCAGCGTGCAGGAGCTGGGGGAAGAGGTCATCTTCCTGCGCAAGATTGTGCGCGGCGGCGCTGACAAGAGCTTTGGCACCTATGTGGCCCATTTGGCCGGGGTGCCCCGCTCGGTGGTGGCGCGCGCGATGGAGATACAGGCGAGGCTGGAGGCTAACGACTTCAACCAGAACGCCATCGGCCGGGGCATTTTGGAGAAGGGCCGCGCCGGACGAAAGCAGCAGACCCAGCTGTTTGAGGTGGGCAAGACCGAGCTGGTGGAGGAGCTCAGCCGCATGGATGTGCTGGCCATGAGCCCCATGGACGCCCTCAACGCCCTGTTTTTACTGCGGGAAAAGGCACGAAAGCTATGACAGACATACGAAAAATCATCAAATTGAGCCCCGAGGTGGTGGGGCATATCGCAGCAGGCGAAGTGGTGGAGCGGCCTGCGGCCGTGGTCAAGGAGCTGGTGGAGAACAGCATGGATGCCGGCGCCACGGCCATTACGGTGGATATCCGTGACGGCGGCCTGACGCTGGTGCGTGTGGTGGACAACGGCAGCGGCATTGGGGACAGCGAGCTGCGCATGGCCTTTGAGCGCCATGCCACCAGCAAGCTGCGCACGCAGGAAGACCTGCAGCGCATCGGCACCCTGGGCTTCCGGGGGGAGGCGCTGGCCTCCATCGCGGCGGTGGCCAAAGTGACGCTGGCCACGCGCGTGCGCGGCGCGCAAAGCGGCATGCAGGTGCAAAACGACGGGGGCCAGATTACGGACATCCGCCCCGCCGCCTGCGCCGAGGGCACCACCATCTGGGTGAAGGATTTGTTTTTTAACGCGCCGGTGCGCCGCAAGTTCATAAAAAAACCCGCCCAGGAGGCCCAGCAGGTGGCCGACCTGATGCAGCGGCTGATTCTCTCGCATCCGGAAATCTCCTTCCGCTTTGTGGCCGAGGGCAAGCCCGTGTTCTTCAGCCCCGGCGACGGCAAGCAGGAGACCGCGCTGATGAGCGTGTGGGGCATCAACACCCTGCGCCTGCTGACCCGCGTGGAGGGGGGCGAGCGCGGGCTGCTGCTCAGCGGCTTTGTGGGCGTAGGCGAGGCCGCCCGCGGCAACCGCAGCCAGCAGCTGTTTTTCCTCAATGGCCGGGCGATGAAGAGCCAGCTGCTCTCCCAGGCGGTGGAGGAGGCTTGCCGCCAGCGGGTGATGATAGGCCGTTTCCCCGTGTGCGCGCTGTACCTGACGCTGCCCTATGAGACGGTGGATGTCAACGTGCACCCCAACAAATGGGAGGTGCGTTTTCAGGACGAGCGCGGCGTGGCCGAGGCCGTGCGCAACCTGGTGCAGGATGTCTTGAGCCTGGGGGCGGCCCAGGTGACCCCGCCGCCGCTGTTTGTGCCGCCCGCGCAGCCGGCAGGGGCGGAGGCCAGAATCAGCCGCAGCGAGCCCGCGGACAGCCAGCCGGCCGCCATGCCGCAGCCCATCCCGGCACCCATCCCGCCCCAGCGATTCAGCGTGCGCTCCCCCGCGTGGGAGCAGGGCGCGGTATTGGAGCAGCGCCCCGCCAACGTGCCTGCCTTGGAGGAAGTGCAGGTGCCTTTGGCCGAGCCCGAGCAGCTGCACGCCGCCGAACATGTGCCGGAATTGGCGCTCACCCCCGTGCGGCTGATCGGTGCGGCGTTCAACACCTATATCCTCTACGAGTCGGGCGACACCATCTGCCTGTGCGATCAGCATGCCATGCACGAGCGGCTGATGTTTGACCGCCTGATGAAGGCATACGACACCGGCGCCATCGCCCAGACGCTGCTGCTGCCCCAGGCGGTGGAATTGAGCTACCGAGAGTATGGCAGCTTTGTGGAGCACCGCGAGCTGTTAAGTCAGGCCGGCTTTGACGCGGAGGACTTTGGCGAGCAGACGGTGCGCCTGCGCACCGTGCCCATGATGCTGGGCCAGCCCCAGGCCGAGAGCAGCTTCCGCGAGGCGCTGGACGAATTGGCCGCCACCGGGGCGCTGAGCGATGACAAGCGGGTGGAGAAAATCATCATGGCGTCCTGCAAGCAGGCGGTCAAGGGGGGCGAGCGGCTGCCCGACGAAGCGCTCATCGCGCTGGTGCGCGGGGTGCTGGATGGCAATGTGACCCCCACCTGCCCGCATGGGCGGCCGCTGATGATGCAGCTGACCCGCACGGAGCTTGAGAAGCGCTTCCAGCGCATCCCCGGCTGATGGATAAGCCTGCCGTCATTGGCCTGGTAGGGCCCACCGCGGGGGGCAAGACGGCGCTGTCGCTGAGCCTGGCCGCGCACCATCCCATCGAGGTTGTCTGCATGGATTCCATGCAGGTATACCGCGGTATGGACATTGGCACCGCCAAGCCGACGGCGGCCGAGCAGGCCCGCATTCCCCACCACATGCTGGATGTGGCCGACCCGGCGCAGCCCTACAGCGTGGCGGAGTACCGCGAGGGGGCGCTGGCGGCCATTCAGGGCATTCTGGACAGGGGACACATGCCGGTATTGGTTGGCGGCACCGGGTTATACCTGCGGGCGCTCAGCCAGGGGCTGACGCTGGGCAATACCCCGCGGGACGACGCGGTGCGCGGCAGATACGAGGCAATGCTGGCAGCTGAGGGAAAGCAGGCCCTGCACGACCAGCTGCGCCGGGTGGACCCGGTCAGCGCCGACAGGCTGCACATCAACGACACCCGGCGCGTGATTCGCGCGCTGGAGGTGTGGGCCGTGACGGGCGAGCCGTTTTCGGCCCAGCGTGTGCCCGAGGGCCAGGAGCCCTACCGCTTTTTGCTGTACGCGCCGGATTGGCCGCGGCAGGCGTTGTATCAGCGCATCGACAGCCGGGTGGACCAGATGTTGGCCCAGGGGCTGTTGGATGAGGTGGGTAACCTGCTGCGCCGGGGCTTGACTGCTGACATGCAGAGCATGCAAGGCCTGGGTTACAAGGAATTGGTTCCCTGCCTGACCGGACAGGCTGATATTGGGGAGGCGGTGGCGCTTATCAAGCGACGTACGCGCAACTACGCCAAGCGGCAGCTTACCTGGTTTCGGCCGGATGGGCGCATCCGCTGGCTGGCCCCCGAGGGCATGGAGGAGGCGCTGCCCCAGCAGGTGCGCCTGGATATGGAGGAAAAATGACCATTGCCGAGCGTATCGCGCGGGCCGAAGCTGCCTGCGCGCCTGTATTTGAGGGGATAGACTGGCGGGAACTGCACAACACCAAGCGGGTATTGGAGCTGTTTCAGCGCCATCGGGTGGCCGCCCGGCACTTTGCCGGCAGCGAGGGGTATGGCTATGGCGACATCGGCCGGGATACGCTGGAGGCCATCGTGGCCGACCTGTTCCAGACGGAAAGCGCCATCTTCCGCCCCCAGATTGCCAGCGGCACCCACGCGCTGAGCCTGGGTTTATCCGGTCTGCTGCGGCCGGGCGACCACCTGCTCAGCGCCTGCGGTAACCCCTATGACACGTTGGCCGATGTCATCGGGCTAAACGGCCCTGTGCCCGGCTCCCTGGCCGAGACGGGCGTCACCTATGGCATGGTGCCGCCGGGGGGCGATGGCGGCATCGATGTGGAGGCCGTGCTGGCCGCCCTACAGCCCGATACCCGTGTGGTGCTGGTGCAGCGCAGCCGGGGCTATGCCTGGCGCAACAGCCTGCGGCCCCGGGACATGGCGGCGCTGTTTGACGCGGTCAAGCAGGCGCGGCCCGATATTTATCTGTTTGTGGACAATTGTTACGGCGCCTTCACCACGGAGGATGAGCCCACGTTCTACGGGGCGGACGTGGTGGTGGGCAGCCTGATTAAGAACCTGGGCGGCGGTTTGGCGCCAACCGGCGGGTACCTCGCGGGCACAAAGGCCGCCATTGAGCGCATCGCCGCGCGCCTCACCGCGCCCGGCATCGGGCTGGAGGTGGGCAGCTACGCGCCCGGTTACCGGTTGTTTTACCAGGGACTGTTCATGGCGCCGCACACGGTGGCCCAGGCGCTCAAATCCGCGGTGCTGGCGGCGCGTGTGTTCGCCGACCTGGGGTATGAGACCACCCCTGCCTTTGACGCCCCCCGCGCGGATGTGATTCAGGCCATCCGCTTTGGTGCGTCCGAGCCCCTGATTGCCTTCTGCCGGGGCATCCAGGCGGCTTCTCCGGTGGACAGTTTCGCGGCGCCCGAGCCCTGGGATATGCCCGGCTACACCGATCAGGTCATCATGGCGGCCGGCACCTTTGTGCCCGGCGCCTCCATCGAGCTCAGCTGCGACGCCCCCATCCGCCCACCCTACACCGCCTACCTGCAGGGGGCGCTGACCTATGCGCACGGCAAGGCCGCGCTGGAAGCGGCGCTGGGCGCAATCGTGTAAACCGAACCCTTCTGCCGTTCACCCATACAATAGGAACCATGGCCAACCGGCCATGGTTCCTTTTCACATATTCACATACGGATGAAATCAGCTTATGGCTTTTGCACCTGCTCAATCAACGCCAGCACGGCCTCCGTACCATCCGCTGCCGGGGCTTGTTCCAACGCGGCGCGCAGGGTGGGGGCCTGCTCCAGCAGCTTCTTCAGCGCGGCGATGAGTGATTCGGCAGTCATGTCCTCCTGCAACAGCACATGGGCCAGCCCGCGTTTTTCGTAGCTTTGCGCGTTCAATATCTGGTCGCCGCGGCTGGCGCTGCGCGGCAGGGGGATGAGCAGCGTGGGCTTTTTAAGCGCCTGAAACTCGCACAGCGCGTTGGCTCCGGCGCGGCTCAACACCAGGTCGGCGCTGGCCAATGCGTGGGGCAAATCCTCGTTTATAAACTCAATCTGGAAATATCCCGGCATGTCCGTCAGCGCAGTGTCCAGGTTTCCCTGGCCGCACAGGTGGAACACGTCCATCATGGGCAGAATGTGGGGCAGGGCCTCGCGCAGTATTTTGTTGACGCTCTGCGCGCCCTGGCTGCCGCCCATCATGAGCAGCACGGGCTTTTCGCCCGAAAACCCGGCCATTCGCAGCCCCTGTTCGCGGTTTCCTGAGAACAACTGTGGCCGCAGCGGCGTGCCGGTCAGCACGCCCTTATCGCCCAGTGCATCGGCGCATTCCGGAAAGGTGGCCGCCACCTTTTTGGCAAATCGTGTGCTGATGCGGTTGGCCAGGCCGGGCGTCAGGTCGCTCTCATGGGCGATGACGGGCACGCCGCGCCGCCAGGCGCCCCACACCACCGGCACAGCCACAAACCCGCCCTTGCTGAACACCACGTCGGGCTTCAGCGCCTTCATCAATCGGCTGGCCTCATGCGCCCCTTGCAGCACGCGCAGGGGGTCGGAGAAGTTCTTCCAGTCAAAGTAGCGGCGCAGCTTGCCGGTGTGGATGGCGTGGTAGGTGACGGGCTGGCCGGACATGATCTGCCGCTCAATGCCGTCCTTGGTGCCGATGTAGTGCACCTCGTAGCCCTTCTCCAGCAAATGGGGCAGCAGGGCCAGGTGCGGGGTGACGTGTCCGGCGGTGCCGCCGCCTGTGAGCACAATGCGCTTCATGCGTATCCTCGTTTGCGTGATGTTCTTTCGCTGTCAAAAACACCGCCCGCTGGCCAATCGGCGCAGCCGGCGGATGCCATGCCCGGCATGGGGCTGAGATTCGTTATGCTTCCTGCGCCGGGGCAGCGTTCAATTGGCGCACCAGTTCGTCCACGTCGATGCCGTGGGCAGCGCCGGCTTCTTCCAATGTCTCCGCCGTGGCGTGGGGGCAGCTGAGGCAGAACATGCCAAACTGCATGAACACGCGCGCGGTCTGGCGGTTGGCCTCAAGCACCTGGGCGATGGTGTGCTGCTTGGTGATGGTCATGATGGTTCCTCCTGCGTGCGGTCAGATTTCCTCGGGGAAGCCACGGGTCTCGGCGACGATATACAGTGGGCGGTCCTTGGCCTCATCGTAGATGCGCGCCAGGTAGGCGCCCATGATGCCCAGGCTGGTCAGCACGCTGCCGCCCAGCACGGCCATCAGGCTGGCCATCCACCACAGGCCGCCCGGCCTGCCGGCGATGGCCAGAATCAGCAGGATGAAGGCGACCAGCGCCCCCAGCCCCAGCCAGAACAAGCCAACCCACAGCGGCAGCTTGAGCGGCTTATCCGAAAAGCTCATCACGCCGTCCGCGGCCAGTTTGAGCATCTTTTTGAGGGAGTAGTGCGTTTCGCCTGCGAAGCGCTTGTCCCGGTCGTACAGCAGGGGCTCTTGCTTGAAGCCGGCCCAGGCGAACATGCCGCGCAGGTAGCGGGCATGTTCCGGCATGCCGCGGATGACATCGGCCACCCGCTCATCCACCAGGCGAAAGTCACCCGTGTCCCGCGGGAAGGCGTTGTTGGTCAGGCGCTGCATCAGCCGGTAATAAAGCTCTGCCGTTTTTAGCTTGAAGGCGCTTTCCCCGGCGCGGCTGCGGCGCTGGCCGTAGACCACCTGCGCGCCTTCGAGCCACCTCTCGGCCATCTGGGGGATGACCTCCGGCGGGTCCTGCAAATCGGCGTCGATGATGACAATGGCCTGCCCCGTGGCATAATCCAGCCCGGCGGTGACGGCAATCTGGTGGCCGCCGTTGCGGGCAAAGTGGATGACGCGCACATTGCTGTCCTGCGCGGCCAGGTCGTTGAGCATCTCCGCGGTTTTGTCCCGGGAGCCGTCGTTGACAAACACCAGCTCATAGGGCTCCTGCATGCCGCGCATCACGTCGCTCAGCCTGCGGTAGCTCTCCGTGATGACGGCTTCCTCGTTGTAGCAGGGAATGACGACCGAGTAGACAAGATTCATGGGTTCTACCTCACAGCATCTTGATCAGCATGTTCTTCTGGGCGTCCATCTCCAGCGCCAGCGCCTTTTCCTTTTCCAGGGCCTTCAGCACGTCGCTGAACCGCTTGAAGCCGATGTTCTTCTCGGCAAAATCCGGGTACAGGCCCTGGATGTCGGCCTTGAGGATGCTGGGGTTGATGCGCTCAAAGCCATCGGCCTTGTAGTGATCAAGCTGCTCTTTGAACAGCTGCACCCAGTTGTCCTGGTTGATGAGGGCGTCCGGCTTGTCGGCCTCACCGTTTTCACTCTCCAGCAGGGAGACCATCACGTTATAGTTGTCGTTGCGCACCTTGATGATGCCGTACTTGTCCGCCAGCTTGGTCAGCAGCTTGCCAAAGGTGGCCGTGCCGTAGCTCTTCTCGTTGAAGTCCGGACGCAGGCGCAGCAGCACGCCCTTGAGCTCGCTGGCAAACATCTCGTCCTCGTCCACCTGCTCGTCCAGAATGCTCTCAATCTGCTTGAGCAGCGCCAGGTCGTCGCCCTGGGCATCGTCGGTCTTCTTGCGCTTGGGCTGGGGTGTGCGGCGCACCGCCACCGACTCCAGAAACTGGAACTCGTTGCAGGCATTGATAAAAATATTGCTGGCCACCTCGCTGCGCGAGATGCCCAGCACAAACTTACCCATGCTTTTGAGTTTGCCCACCAGCGGCACATAGTCGCTGTCGCCGGATACGATGCAAAAGCTGTCAATCAACGGGTTGGTGTAGGCCACTTCCATGGCGTCCAGCACCAGCAAAATGTCGGCGTTGTTTTTTTGCGCCACGCCGTAGCGCAGGGAGGGAACCACGGTGAAGGTGTTGCTCAGCAGCACTTCCTTCAGGGAATTGAAACGGTCCGAATACCCATAGACCTTGCCCAGCAGGAAATCGCCGCGGATCTTCACCTTCTCCAACACGTTGTTCAGGGTTTCCACCTTGGCGCCGCAGTTCTCCAGGTCAATAAAAATAGCAAATTTTGATGTACTCATTACCCCATTGCGCGGGCAGGCCGCCCACGCTTCCTTTATTGTGTTTGCGCTTCATGCGCATAGTTCAGTATAGCATACATCCATAGGTTTTCATAGGGAGGACGCTGCATAAAACAAGGCGCGAAGCCCGTTGTATCAAGGGGAGGACAGATTGACAATACAACATTTTCGTAATACAATCTTAACGAATTGGACCCTTGAGCAAACAACAAGGAGGCATCATGATGAAGCATGCCATTTACAAAAATCCTATCCGGCGCACAGCCGCTCTCGCCCTGGCGCTGCTGATGCTGCTGGGCCCGCTGGTTTCCCTGGCGGAGCCGCAGCCGCCGCTGGACCCTGTCAGCTTTACCCTCAGCTGGACGGGGGATGACGGCATGGCCAAGACGCAGCAGGCCGTGCTGGTGCCCTACGCGGAGTATCCCAACAGCTACTGGCTGTATGCGGATGCCGACGCCGTGGCGAAAAACGCCATCTTGCATATCAATGACAACTTTGGCCAATACCTGGGCGGGTTTTCCATCCCCAATGACCAGCCCATCGGCAACCTGATTCGCAACGACGCGGGCACCGCGCCGGCACCGGAGAACGCCGTGCCTGTGCAGGCGTTTGACGCGGCCGGCAATGTGCTGATGACGTACACGCTGTTTGTGTCTGCCCAGACTGATCAGCCCCAGCCCCCCACCGCGCTGCCCACCCCCGTGCCCGAAGAGCCGCAGCCGATTGCGGATGCGACAGTGCGCATTTACTACAAAAATGCCGATGGCTCACAGGATGTGGCCAGCATGGAGGAGCGCAGCTTCCCGGCCGGCACCCACGCGGTGAACCCGCAGCCCGCGGACCTCAACCCGACCTATGACCCGAATAGCGTGGCGCCCCAGCAGGTCACCGTTGACCAGAACGGCGCCAACCCGGCGGAAATTGTGTTTTACTATCAGCCGCTGCCCATTGCAGACGCGGTGGTGCGCATCTACTACAAGAACGCCGATGGCTCACAGGATGTGGCCAGCATGGAGGAGCGCAGCTTCCCGGCCGGCACCCACGCGGTGAACCCGCAGCCCGC
>CALNAU010000233.1 GCA_937874275.1 uncultured Clostridia bacterium
AAGGATCGGGGGGCAGGTCAATCCAGCAGGAAAAAATGCAGGATGATGTCGTTGTCTGTAAAGGATTTGGACTTCCAGGCTTGATGCAGAGGATTGCGTGCCAGCATCCCCGCATCCATCGACACAAAGACGCGCTTTCCGCCCGGGCCATAATTCCAGCGCACGGCATCGCCCAACCAACTCTCCAGGCGGCGGCGATCGTTGTCATAGCTGCGCCCGCTGCGATTGGTGATGTCTTGCCTGGTGCGGAAGCCGTAGATGAAAAAATCCCGCACAGAGGCCCGTGCGCTGTCAATCCGCTTGATTCGCTCGCTGTACCCGGCCATATTTCCTCCTGCGGCAAGAACAAGGTCGCAACCTTTTTCATTTGATGAACGATGGATGCTCCCTTATGCTGTTCCTGGATGGTCGATTGCTTCCTCATCATAACATGTTGAGGGCTGGAGAACAAAGCGCACATGGATGGTTCATCCCGCGTATTCTCCGGAGGAGGCATACACAGCAAAGCCTGTAAAGGCAAATAGCATTCAGTGCATCGGCGTCATACACCGAGTTTTGCCTCGTCGCCCGCCATCCATTTGAAGGCGCTGACAGCAATCATTGCATACGACTTCTAATCGTAATTCGCAATATGCGCCTTGATGCTCCCGGCAGCGGAGGCGTTCACCGCAACAACCATCTCGCTCGTGCGTTGCACACCCGGGCTTGATAACCCAAAAACGCCTCGACACTGCCGGCCTTAAGGCGCAAACAGCAACACGATTGACACAAGCTGAGCAACTTGTCTTGAGTAAGCACCTTGACTACACAAAGAACAGGAGGTCACCCATGAAAAATGCACTGAAAACCGCCACCAACCTGACCCACACCGAAAACGGCGCCATGACATTCCATAGCAGCATGAGTGCCTGCCTGGATTTGTTTGCAGCCATCGGTGGCCTGCGAAACGCATCGGATGCCGAAATCATGAAGCGCTTTCAACGCGCCTGGGCGGAGAACCGTGACGATGCCATCAGAATCCTGCTTTATGCGCGGGATGTGCGCGGTGGATTGGGCGAGCGCCGTATCTTCCGTACAATCCTGGAGGCGCTGGCGGCAGCGGAGCCCGGCAGCATCCGCAAAAACCTGCATCATATCCCGGAATACGGCCGTTATGATGACCTGTTCCTTTTGCTGGACACCCCGGTGCGTGAGGATATGCTGCGCCTGCTGCGCGAACAGCTCACCCTGGATCAACAGGCCCTCGCATCCGAAGATGCCCCGGTATCGCTGCTGGGCAAATGGATGCCCAGCGCTAACGCCAGCAGCCGGACAACCCGCCAGTTGGGCCGCGAAATGGCACGGCACCTGCATATGACCGATGCTGCTTACCGCAGGTTACTCACCGCCCTGCGCGCACGAATATCCATCATCGAAAACAATTTGCGCGAGAAGAGGTACACCTTTGACTACCAACAAGTACCCTCCCAGGCACTGTACAAATACCGAAACGCCTTCTGGCGCAATGATGAGGATCGATACAGCGCCTACCTCAAAGGTGTACAAAGCGGCGACCTGCGCATGCACACACAAACCCTGATGCCATATCAGGTGATCCGGCCCCTGTTGGGACACAATGCGCCCAGCGCGCAGGAGCGTTTGAGTGCACAAACCGCCTGGGAGGCCATGCCTGACTATACCCGCGAGGGCAATGCGCTGGCGGTGGTAGATGGCTCCGGCTCCATGTACACAGGGCAAAGCCCGGAACCAATCAACGTGGCCCTGTCGCTTGGCCTGTACTTCGCGCAGCACAATCAAGGCGCTTTCGGCAATTGCTTCCTTACCTTTTCCGAGAACCCAAAGCTGGTGGAAATCAAAGGAACCGACTTGTATGAGCAGGTACGCTACGCCGCTTCGCACAACGAGGTAGCCAACACCAACATCCAAAAAACGTTTGAGGTGCTGTTGGAGGCCGCCATCACCAAAGGTGCCAAACAAAACGAGCTGCCCGATACGTTGTACATCATATCGGACATGGAGTTTGACGTATGTACACAGGATGCTTCGCTGACCAACTTCCAATACGCCAAGGCGCTGTATGCCCAACACGGCTATCAGCTGCCCAAGCTGGTATACTGGAACGTAGCAAGCCGCGCGCAGCAGATGCCTGTCACCATGAATGAGGTGGGCACCGCCCTGGTCAGCGGGTGCAATCCGCGGCTGTTTGAAATGATATTGCAGGATAACCTGAACCCATACATGATCATGCGGCAGGTGCTGGACGCTGAACGGTATGCCCGCATTGTCGCCTGAAGAAAGAGGATTCCATGATTAGTATTGTTGGCACACACAATACCGCGCGCGTCTTCTCGGACACTGTGGATAAAACCGCCGCGGAACAGATTCGCGCGCTGTGCGATATGGCGGAGTTTGCGGGTGCCCGTATTCGCATCATGCCGGACGTACATGCCGGTATGGGCTGCACCATAGGCACCACCATGACCATTCATGACAAAGTGGTCCCCGGCATGGTGGGCGTGGACATCGGCTGCGGCATGGAAGCCGTGGAGCTGTCTGCGAGTGAAATCGATCTCCCCCGGCTGGATGCGGCCATACGGCAAAACATTCCCTCCGGCCGCGCCATTCGAAAGGCGCCGCACCACTACAACGAACGCATCGACCTAAGCGCTCTTCGCTGCGCATCCGAGGTTGACCTGACGCGCGCGCGCCGCTCCATCGGCACGCTGGGTGGAGGCAATCATTTCATCGAAGTGGGGCGGGATGAATTAGGCCGTTTATGGCTGGTCGTACACTCGGGCAGCCGTCACTTGGGCCATGAGGTGGCCATGTTTTACCAGAACAAGGGCTTTGACAAGCTGTGCGGCGTGGACCGGGAGACACAGCTGGCGCTGATTGAGCGTCTCAAAGCACAGGGACGCGAGAAGGAAATCGCGGATACATTGAAGCGCGCCAAGCAAGAGCAACTGAAAAACGCCCCTGTCGCCAAGGACATGGCCTGGGTAGAAGGCCCGCTGTTAGAGGATTACCTGCACGATATGCAGTTGGTACAACAGTTTGCCTCTATCAACCGGCAGGCGATGGTGGAAGTGATTCTGGAGGATATGGGGCTGACAGCCATCGACTGCTTTACCACCATCCACAACTACATCGACATGGATAGCCGCATTCTTCGTAAAGGTGCTGTTTCTGCCCGGGAGGGCGAACGGCTGCTTATCCCCATCAACATGCGCGATGGCTCGCTCATCTGCCGCGGTTTGGGCAACGAGGATTGGAACCACTCGGCACCCCATGGGGCCGGCCGCCTGATGAGCCGCAAGGAAGCATTCAACGCGCTTTCTCTTGCGGAGTTTCATCAGCAGATGGACGGTATCTACACCACCAGCGTATCGCACAAAACCCTGGACGAGGCGCCGATGGCCTATAAGGATGGGGCAGATATCATACGCCACATCGAACCCACTGCCCAGATTGTGCACCGCATAAAGCCCGTCTACAACTTCAAGGCGAGCGAGTAGCGGCTACACGAAAACGAGAACTAACGGACCTGTGCACCGCGGCAAACTGCGGGGCACAGGTCCTGTTGTTTCGTTGTATGATGCAGTACAGCGCCGTTTCATACAACTGCGCCGGGGTAAACCTATGTGGAAACCGTTGGCTGTGGTACAATGCCGCTATGTTGGCGCGTATTAACGCTCGTCAGGGAGGAAAGTGAATTGAACATACCCAGTTTACATAGGGCCTGCTGAAAAAAGCGATTCGCGCTATGGTCGTTCCTTCAAACA
>CALNAU010000234.1 GCA_937874275.1 uncultured Clostridia bacterium
TGCACCCTGAACGCGGATGCGCAGGCGGAAATTGAGGCGCTGGGGGCTACCTATTACGCCGACTACGCGAAGATGCTGCGGGAATCGCAGGCGGATATGGTGCTCGTATGCACGCCCACCCACCTGCACACCCAGCAGGTGCGCCAGGCACTGCTTGCGGGCAAGCACTGCATCTGTGAAAAGCCCCTATGCCTGAGCGCGCGGGAGGCCGAGGCGTTGTTTGACCTGGCCCGCAAGCAGGGCGTGCATCTGTATGTGGCGCATTTGCTGCTGTTTTGGGAGGAGTACATGGCGCTGACCGAGCTGGTGCGCAGCGGCCGCTATGGGCGGGTGTTGGATATGGAGCTGCACCGCTTAAGCGAGCGGCCCGCCTGGTCCAGCACCGGCTGGCTGTTTGAGCGGGAGAAGAGCGGGCTGATACCGTTTGACCTGCACATCCACGACCTGTATTTCCTCATCAGCCTGTTTGGCAAGCCGCGCATCGGCCATGTGCAGCATGGGGGAAGGGCGCAGGCGGGGTATGACGAGTACCTGAGGGTCAACTATGAGTACCCGGACTTGACTGCCTGTGCCGAGGCCAGCTGGTATGACGCGCCGCTGCCCTTTAAAATGGGCTTCCGGGTATATTTTGAGGAGGCCGTAGTGTGCTTTAACGAGGACCGTCTGGTGGCGTACGAGCGGGGCGGGGGCGAGCGCAGGCTGGTATGGCATGAGCGCAAGGATGCGCTGGAAACCAGCATCAACGTGTCGCCAACATCCGCCTTTCTGCACGAGATGGAGCACTTTGTGAATTGTGTGGCGCGCGGCGTGCCCTCCGACGTGGTGGTGCCCGAGCAGGTCATTTGGACCATGGAAACGCTGGAGGAGTTGACGGCGCGGATGGACGCGAATGGCTGTGGCGGGGCTGATCAGTGAGGGCAGTGGCTGCTGCCCATGATTTGATATATGAAAGACGAGAGAGATGGCGTCCGCGTACTTGTGAAGAACCCCGCATTGTGGTAAAATAATGTCCGTTACGTAGACGCAATAGCTTTTTATTATTTTGAGGGGGTTTGGACATGGCTGACTATCAACCAAAGGACATTCGCAACATCGCCTTGCTGGGACATGGCAGCGAGGGCAAGACGACTCTGACGGAGTCGATGCTTTTCGCTGCGGGACATATTGACCGCCAGGGCCGGGTAGAGGATGGCAACACCACCACCGACTTTGACGCCGAAGAAAACAAGCGCGGCATATCCATCAACGCCGCCGCAGCGCCCGTTGAGTGGAAGGGCACCAAGATTAACCTGATTGACGTTCCCGGTTATTTTGATTTTGTGGGCGAGGTCATGGGCCCGGTGCGCGTGGTGCAGACGGTGGGCATCGTGCTCAACGCTGTCAACGGCATCACCGTCGGCGCCGAAAAGGCCTGGGACATGGCGGAGAAGCAGAACCTCAGCCGCATGTTCATCGTCAACCAGATGGACCGCGAGCACGCCGATTTTCAAAAGGTGCTGACCCAGCTGCGCGACAAGTACGGCTCATCCGTGGTGCCGCTGGTGGTGCCCATTGGCGCCGGCGCCGGCTTCAAGGGTGTGGTCAACGTGCTGGAGGGCAAGGCCTATGATGGCGCCGGCAAGGCGCTCAAGGAAGTGCCCGTGCCCGCCGACATGCAGGGCGAGCTGGAGGAAGACGTGGCCGCCATCACCGAGGCTTCCGCCGAGGCCATTGATGAGCTGCTGGAGAAGTATTTTGAGCAGGGCGAGCTGAGCCACGAGGAAACCCTGGAGGGCTTCCGGGCGGGCATGAAATCCGGCCGCATCGTGCCGGTGGTGTGCTGCAGCGCGGTGACCGGCGTTGGCATTGCCCCGCTGCTTGACGTCATGGAGAACTACCTCAACTGGCCGTCGGGCACGGTGGCCGAGGGCATCAACCCCAAGACCGATGAGCCCGAGACCCGCGAGTGCAAGAACGAAGCACCTTTCTCGGCCTTTGTGTTCAAGACCATTGCCGACCCCTTTGTGGGCAAGCTGTCGCTGGTGCGCGTGATGAGCGGCGTGCTCAACGCCAATACCGCGCTGTACAACGCCAATCAGGAAAAGAACGAGAAGTCCGGCGGCCTGTTCATGCTGCGCGGCAAGAAGCAGACGGCCGTTCAGCAGCTCAACGCGGGCGATATCGGCGCGCTGAGCAAGCTGGCCATCACCTCCACCGGTGATACGCTGTGCGACCCGTCCGCCCCTATCCGCTATGCCGAGCTGGAGTACCCGGTGCCCGGCTTCTCCAAAGCCGTGTATGCCGCCAAGCAGGGCGAGGAAGACAAGGTGTTCTCCGGCATCAACAAGCTGATGGAGGAAGACCCGTCCATCAAGACCGAGAAAAACACCGAGACCACCGAAACCGTGCTCTCCGGCCAAGGCGATTTGCACCTGGACGTCATCCGCTCCAAGCTGGCCAGCAAGTTCGGCGCCAACGCCGTGCTGCAGGACCCCAAGGTGCCCTACCGTGAAACCATCCGCAAGACCGTCTCCGCCCAGGGACGCCATAAGAAACAGTCCGGCGGCCATGGCCAGTTCGGCGACGTGTGGATTGAGTTCTCCCCCATCGGCGACACCAACATCGACTTCGAGTTTGTGGACGCGGTGGTTGGCGGCGCGGTGCCGCGCAACTTCATCCCCTCGGTGGAAAAGGGCCTGCGTGAGAACATCGTCAAGGGCGTGCTGGCGGGCTACCCCATGGTAGGCCTGCGCGCCAAGCTGTACGATGGCTCCTCCCACGCGGTGGACTCCTCCGAAATGGCGTTCAAAACCGCGGCCCGCATCGCCTACAAGAAGGGCTGTACCGATGCCAGCCCCGTGCTGCTGGAGCCCATCATGCACGTGGAGGTGCTGGTGCCGGATGAGTACATGGGCGACATCATGGGCGATGTCAGCACCCGCCGCGGCCGCATCATGGGCATGAACCAGGTGAACGGCATGCAGCAGGTGGTGGCCGAGATTCCCATGAGCGAGATGTTCAAGTACGCCACCGATTTGCGCAGCCGCACCCAAGCGCGCGGCAGCTTCACCATGGCGTTTGAGCGCTATGAGGAAGTACCGCAGGATGTGGCCAAGAAGATCATCGAGTCCGCTGTCCGTGAAGAGGAAGAGGACGATTGAGTTTCCAGACATGATTCCACAAGAGCCCGCCAACCGGCGGGCTCTTTGGTCGTCAAACAACCTTTGGTTGTTTGACGGGAAGGAACGAGGGGCCATCCGCCTCTCACTTCGTTCCCGGGCGGTGGATGGCAAGGATACCCTGGCTTTGCCAGGCCTTTCGCCCCACAGCGCATGTCGCTGGGGCGGATTCCAATCAGTGGGCTCCGCCCTCGGATACCTCCCTGAATATACTTCTTTGACAGTCTGAGAGCCCACCAATTCGGCGGGCTCTTGTCCTTGGCATCGTTGACAAAGCGGTTATGCCTTTGCAGGATACAAAAAGCCGCCCCTCAGGGGCGGCCGATGTGAACATGATATAGATTATTTCTTGGCTGGCTTCTTGGGGGCGGGTGCCGCTTCATGCGGGTCGGTGGATTTGGCGGCAGCCTTCTTCGTCGTTGTCTTTTTTGCTGGGGCTTTGGCGGCTGCTGCTGTGGGCTCGTGCGGGTCACCGGCCTTGGGCGCGGCCTTGGCGGTTGTCTTCTTGGCCGCGGGTTTGGCAGACGCTTTGGCGGGCTTTTCCTTGGGCTCATGCGGATCGTTAGCCTTCGCTTCCTTCTTGGAAGCAGCCTTCTTGGCAGCGGGCTTTTTGGCGGGGGCCTGGGGGACGGCTTCGTGCGGGTCGCCCTGGACAGGCTGGGTGAAGCGCTGCTCGCCGGGCAGAATGCTTTGGTACAGCGAGATGTACATCTCCGCCGAGTGGCGCCAGCTGTAGTCGCCGCTCATGCCGCGCTCGCGCAGGGTCTTCCAGACGTCCTTGCGGTCGTGGTAGTAGTGCAGCGCCCGCTGCAACGTGTGCAGCATGTCGTGGGCGTTGTAGTTGAAGAAGGTGAAGCCATTGCCGGCGCCTGTGTAGTCGTTGTAGCTGAGCACAGTATCCCGCAGCCCGCCGGTTTCGCGCACCACGGGCACGGTGCCGTAGCGCAGGCTGATCATCTGGCTGAGGCCGCAGGGCTCGAACTGGGAGGGCATCAGGAAGATATCGCTGCCCGCGTAGATGCGGTGCGCCAGGTCGTGATCCATGGCAAAGCGGGCGGCCACTCGGCCGGGGTAGTTCTGCTCCGCCCAGCTGAACAGGTTGACATAGCGGCTGTCGCCCATGCCCAGTACCACCAGCTGCACGTCCTCTCGCATGATGTCGGCGATGACATAGTCCACCAAATCCAGCCCTTTCTGGTTAGACAGGCGGCTCACCATGCCAATGATGGGCACATCGGGGCGCACCTCCAGGCCAAGCTGCTCCTGCAGGGCGCGCTTGTTGGCGGCCTTGCCGGACATGTCCTCCACAGAATAGCGCTGGGCGATGCTGGGGTCGGTGGATGGGTCGTACTCCACGGTATCAATGCCGTTGAGCACGCCGGTCAGGTGATCGCGCTTGGCGCGCAGCAGGCCATCCAGCCGCTCGCCATAGTAGCCGGTCTGAATTTCCTCGGCATAGCTGGGGCTGACGGTGGTGACCTCGTCCGCGTAGACCAGGCCGGCCTTGAGGTAGTTGGCCGCGCCATGGCACTCCAACTTGTCATCGGTGAACACGCTGTCGGGCAGGTGCAGCACATCCTGCACATCGCGGATGCCGAATATGCCCTGATATTGCAGGTTGTGGATGGTCATCACCGTTTTGATGGAGGCATAAGCCGGCAGGTGGGAATACTGGATGCGCAGCAGCGCCGGAACCATGCCCGCCTGCCAGTCGTGGGCATGGATGATGTCCGGCTCAAAGGGAATCAGCGGCAGGCAGTTGAGCACGGCGCGGGCAAAGAACGCAAAGCGCTCGTACTCATCGCCGCCCAGGCCGTAGATGTAGTTGCGGCCAAAGTAGTACCGGTTGTCCACAAAGTAGTAGGTTACGCCGTCCATTTCCAGGGATTCGATGCCGCAGTACTGCCTGCGCCACCCCAACTGCACCTCAAAATCGATCACATGGTGCATCTGGTTCTCATATTTTTCGGCAATGGCCGCGTACTTGGGCAGGATGACGCGCACGTCATGCCCCTTTTGCGCCAGCACCGGCGCCAGGGAGCCCACCACGTCGGCCAGACCACCGGTCTTGATAAAGGGCACACACTCGCTGGCAACGAACAATATCCGCACAGGAATCACTCCTTCCGATTGTCGTCCTGGAAAAAGTTACAGGTTCGCGTTCAGATTGTCAAGCCTTTGGGCACCACCAGGGGATAGCCGGAGGGGCCCATCATGCGCGTGTTTTCGCGCACGGTCACCTGTTTGTCCAGGATGCAGTAGGCCAGTTCCACATTGCGCTGGATGATGCCATCCTGCATGACGATGCAGTTTTTCACGCTGGCGCCGGGCTTGACCTGCACCCCGCGGAAGAGGATGGCGTTTTCCACCTTACCCTCTATGATGCAGCCGTCCGCAATCAGCGAGTTGCTGACGTCCGCGCCCTCCTTGTAGTGGGTGGGCATTTCGTCGCGCAGCTTGGTCCACACGGGCTTGTCCATGTCAAAGATGCGCGCGCGGTTCTCCGCGCTGAGGAAATCCATATTGGCCTTGAAATAGCTCTCCACCGAATCCATCATCCACACGCTTCCCGGGCACTCAAAACCGCTGATTTTGTAGGTTTTGTCGCGCAGAATGTTGGTAATCAGCTCGCGGGTGAAGTGGTGGTAGCCGGCGGATACCGCGCGGTCCACCATGTCAATGAGCAGCTCGCGCCGCACCAGGAAGCAGGCCATGTAGGTGTTCTCATACCGGGGGATGGAGGGATCGCACTCCATCTGGCGCACGGTGCCCTCGTCATCAATTTCCAGGTAGCGCCCGGCGCCGTTGCGGCGGACACCCCGCTCCTTGGTGTACAGCAGCGTCAGGTCGGCCCCCTGGTCGATATGGTGGGCCAGCATCTTCTCGTAGGGGACGGAATAGAGGAAGTGGCTGTCGGTCACGGCAATGTAGCGCTCCTTGCTGCGCCGCAGGAAACCGATGTTGCTGCGCAAGGCATCCAGCAGCCCCTCATACACGCCCACGTTATCGGTGGACATGTAGGGCGGAAGGATGGTCATGCCGTTGCGCTTGCCATGCAAATCCCACTCCCGGCCGCTGCCCAGGTGGTCCATCAGGGAATGGTAGTTCTTTTGCATGATGATGCCGATGTTGTGAATCTCCGAATGAATCATGCTGGACAGCATGAAGTCAATCATGCGATACCGGCCCAGCACCGGCAGCGCCGCCACCGAGCGGATGCGCGTCAAATCGCGCAGCTGGTCAATGCGCTCGCCCGTATAGATCAGCCCGACAATGTCCCTTTTCATACTTCGCTCCCCTCCCGGCTAACCTGCTGACCGGCAGGCACCTTGTCGCCTGCCTTGACCACGGTGCCGTTTCCAATCAGGGTGATATCGCCCGTTTCCTCGCCTACCTCGCAGTCGGCCTCAATGACGGCCTCCTCCGCGATGATGCTGCGGATGACCTTGGCCCCCTTGGCGATGCGGGCCGAAGGCATGATGACGCTGTCGATGACCTGGGCGCCTTCCTCCACCACCACGCCGGCGGAGAGCACGCTGCCCCTCACGCTGCCGTGGATGAGGCAGCCCTCGGTGACCAGGCTGCCCGATACCTCGCCCGTGGGGGAGATGTAGTGGGGCGGCATGCCGATGTTGCGGGCGTAGATGCGCCAACTGCGATCATGCAGGTCGATGGGCACCGGCGTCTGCAGCAGGTCCATGTTGGCGTCCCACAGGCTCTCGATGGTGCCCACGTCCTTCCAATAGCCGTTGAAGTTGTAGGCTGTCAGGCGCTCGCCATCGTCCAGCATGGTGGGGATGATGTTTTTGCCGAAGTCGTTGTTGCTGTTGGGGTCGCGCTCATCGGCGATGAGCCGCTCGCGCAGCTTTGGCCAGGTAAATACATACACGCCCATGGAGGCGTTGTTGGACTTGGGGTTGGCGGGCTTCTCCTCAAACTCGATGATGTTGCCCTGCGTATCGGTATTCATGATGCCAAAGCGGCTGCACTCCTCCCAGGGCACCTGCCGCACCGCGATGGTGACGGCGGCCTCCTTCTGGATGTGGTGGGCCAGCATGTCGGCATAATCCATTTTATAGATATGGTCACCCGACAGGATGAGCACATAGTCCGGGTTGAACTGCTCGATGAAGGCCAGGTTCTGGTAGATGGCGTTGGCGGTACCGGAGTACCACTCGCCCGCGCCCGCCTTCATATACGGGGGCAGCACATACACACCGCCGGAGGAAAGATCCAAATCCCAGGGGCTACCGGAGCCGATATAGGCGTTGAGCTCCAGCGGCTGCCACTGCGTCAGCACGCCCACCACGTCAATGCCCGAATTGGCGCAGTTGCTCAGGGGAAAATCGATGATGCGATATTTTCCTCCGAAGGGAATGGCAGGTTTGGCGGTTTGGTGGGTCAGGACGCCCAGCCGGCTGCCTTGGCCGCCGGCCAGTAACATGGCAACACATTTTTTCTTCCGTGGCATAGGCTATTCCTCCTTGCGTTTTGGTTGTTGTTCTTGCCGGGTGAATGTGAAATATACAGTTGCCAGCGGCGGGACGCATACGTCCACGCAGCAGGGAAACTCGTGATGGGGGATGGGTAGCGTGGGCAGGGCCTTGGCGTTGGCCTGGCCGGAGCCGCCAAACTCCTTGGCGTCGGAGTTCAAAATCTCCTGGATTTTTCCCTTGGCCGGCAGGCCGAAGCGGTAGTGCTCATGATACACCGGCGTGTAGTTGGTCATGCTGACGATGCCGCGCCCGGCCTTGTCCCACCGCATGAATATGACGATGCTGTTTTGCGTGTCATTGGCCTCCAGCCACTGGAAGCCGTCCCAGCCGTCCTCCACCTCCCAGAAGGCGGGGTGATCCAGGTAGAAGCGGTTGAGCGTCTTCACATAGCGCTGCATGTCCGGATGCCGCTCATAGACCAGCAGGAACCAATCCAGCTGGTCGTCATCCTTCCACTCGATATAGTGGCCAAACTCGCTGCCCATGAACAGCAGCTTTTTGCCGGGGTGGGCCATGGTATAGCCGTACAGCGCCCGCAGGCCGGCGAATTTCTGCCAGAGGTCGCCCGGCTGCTTGTCGAGCATGGAGTGCTTGCCGTGCACCACCTCATCGTGGGAGAAGGGCAGGATATAGTTTTCGCTGAACGCGTAGTGCAGCGAGAAGGTCAGCTTCTGGTGGCTGCCGCCGCGGAAGTACGGGTCCACCTTGATGTAGCTGAGCATGTCGTTCATCCAGCCCATGTTCCACT
The DNA here is from genome assembly GCA_937874275.1 of uncultured Clostridia bacterium. Lineage (GTDB taxonomy): Bacteria > Bacillota > Clostridia > Christensenellales > Aristaeellaceae > UBA1038. The sequence goes on from CALNAU010000234.1 coordinate 8,403, forward strand.
TGAAGCCAAAGCCCAGGCCGCCCAGGTAGGTGGGCTGGGTCACCATGGGGAAGGCGCTGGATTCCTCGGCGATGGTCATGGCGCCCGGATGCTCCCGGTAAATGACCTCGTTGAGGCGGCGCAGGAAGGCGATGGCCTCCAGGTTTTCATTGCCGCCGTAGCGGTTGGGCGACCAGTCGCCCGCCTCGCGCCCGAAGTCGTGATACAGCATGGAGCTGACCGCGTCACAGCGCAGGCCATCGGCGTGGTAGTAGTTCAGCCAGAAGCACGCGTTGCTGATGAGGAAGCTGCACACCTCGCCCCGCGCGTAGTCAAACAGCATGGTGCCCCACTGGGGCATCTCGGCGCGTCGGGGATCCACATGCTCATAGCAGGGGGTGCCGTCAAACCGGCGCAGGCCAATCTCATCGCGGGGGAAGTGCGCCGGCACCCAGTCCAGAATGACGCCGATATCCGCCTGGTGCAGGCGGTCGACAAAGCGCATAAAGTCCTGCGGCTTGCCATGCCGGGCGGTGGGCGCGTAATAGCCCGTCACCTGATAGCCCCAGGACATGTCCAGTGGGTGCTCCATCACCGGCAGCAGCTCCACATGTGTGTAGCCCATTTCGTGGATGTAGGGGATCAGCTGGTCCGCAATCTGCTCGTAGGTGAGCATCTCGCCGTCCTCGTCCCGCCGCCAGCTGCCCAGGTGCATCTCGTAGATGTTGATGGGGCTGCGGTAGGGGTTCCAGCTGGCGCGCTTGCGCATCCAGTCGGCATCGCCCCACTTGTAGCCTGACAAATCGCACAGCATGCTGGCCGTGTTGGGGCGCAGCTCGCTCTGAAAGGCGTAGGGGTCGGCCTTCAGGTGCACCACGCCATCCTCGCCATAGACGGCATATTTATAGCTGCGCAGCTTTTTATCGGCATCCGGGTAGTTGAAGCGCTCCGGGTCTGCCGCCGTGGTAAATAGTCTATCCGGCAGGCGCAGCTCCCACGTGCCACCGTGCTGCTTTTCCATGGGGTAGCGCAGGGTGTCCCAAAGACAAAACTCGCCCGTCAGCGATACCGCGCGGGCATTGGGCGCCCAGACGGCGAAGTGCCACATGTCCTCCCCGTTATGCCGGACCGGGTGCGCGCCCAGCATTTGATAGGCGGTATGGCTATGCCCCTGATGAAAGGCATGCCGGTCCGCATCGCTTGGAGGTTTGTATTGCAAGGCAATGTCCCCCTTTGCCTGGTTCTCAATGGCTGGCTATGGTGCCGCCCACATGTTGTTTCCCTATATTCAGTATAGCACAAAGGGTATGCGTCCACAAGCAGGCGTCAAGGGGCGCCTTGCCTTGCCATATTGTGCATCAGCAGGCTTGTTGGACGAATATGTGGGTGACATGGCTGTATTTATCTCGCCTTTTTTGTATAAGGTATGCAGGATGGCATAGCGGCGTCTCGGGAAACCTTGTGCGCGTTGGTTTTCAATGCGCCTGCGCCAGGGCGTATCGCATTGCACCGGCTTATGCCCTGTGATATAATGCGTTGACTAAGGAAGGGGAAGGTGAATGGGCAGGAAACGGGACAGGCTGCTGTTTGCGCCGCGCAGGAAGCGGCATCCCGGCTGCCTGATGAATATCCTTCTTCTTTTCTTTGTGTTGGCGTTGGTGTTTGGGCTCAACCACGTCAACAATGGCCATGCCACGCTGCTGCACCAGCCGGTGACGGTGGCCGGCATGGCATCGGCGTATGAGGGCTTTCCCATCCTGCACCTCAGCGATTTGCACGCCGCCCGCTTTGGCGAGGCGCAGCAGCGCATCCGCCAGCTGATCCGGCTGGAGAACTACCGCGCCGTGTGCCTGACGGGCGACATGGTGGGCCGCAGCGGGGATGTGCAGCCGCTGCTGGATTTGCTGGCGCAGCTGCCCACCGATGTGCCTGTGTTTCTGATTGCCGGCGATGACGATCCGGAGGCCATCCGCAGCCGGCATGTGGGCACGGGCGAGGTGAAGGCAGACTTTATCCGCCAAGCCGAGGAGGCTGGGGCCATCTACCTGGACAGCCCCTACAAGGTGGTTTACGAGGGGCGCAATGTGTGGTTCAGCCCGGCCAGCCTGTACACCACCGACCTGCGCGCCGCGGCCTTTGCGCTGGAGGAACGCCGCGCCGAATTGGTGGCCGGCGGGGCCGATACACCCGATGGCGCGGCCGCGCTGCGGGCGGTAGAGTACCAGATAGATGTTTTGGCCAGCGCGGACGAGGCGCGCAAGGAAATGAAGCCCGATGACTGCTACATTTTGCTCAGCCATGTGCCGCTGGACGCCACGGCGGTATCCGGCCTGCACGAGGGTGAGCGCCTGCAGCGAAAGGCGGTCAACTTTCCGGGCACGGTGTCGCTCATCCTGGCCGGGCACTGGAACAACGGCCAGTGGCGCCTGCCGCTGATAGGGCCGGTGTATGTGCCCAGCGGCGAGGTGGGCCTGCGCGGCTGGCTGCCGGGCGACCGAGAGGTGTCCGGCTTGGCCATGGTCTACGCGGTGCCCGAATACATCAGCCCGGGTCTGGGTGTTTCGGGTGCCTATCCCTGGTGGATGCCCTTTCGCCTGTTCAACCGGCCGCAGCTGACGCTGATCAAGCTGACGGCCCGAATCACCTGACAGGGGACGACATGACGGACCGAAAACGCTTTGTCAACCGGGAGCTCAGCTGGCTGCGCTTTAACAGCCGGGTGATGCTGGAGGCCGAGCGGCCGCACAACCCGCCACTGGAGCGGGCCAAATTTCTGGCCATCGTGTCCAGCAACCTGGACGAGTTTTTTATGGTGCGCGTGGGCAAGCTGGAGCGCAAGATTGATGCCGGCCTGCGCATCAACGACCCGGCCGGGCTGACCCCTTTGCAGCAGGTGCGCGCCATCCGGCGCATGGTGCTCAAGCAAGTGGCGCGCCAGTACGTCATTTACAATGACCAGGTTGTGCCCTTGCTGGCCGACAACGGGCTGCGCATCCTGTCGCCGGATGAGTTGAGCGATGTGCAGCGCACCTGGCTGACAGGCTACTTTGACACCCAGGTAATGCCCGTGCTTACCCCGCGCACCATCAACCCCAGCCACCCCTTCCCGCTGCTGGCGGCCACGCGCATCTACATCGCAGTGCTGCTGCAGTCCGACAAGGGCGGTCTGCCGCAGCTGAGCCTGGTGCCGGTGCCCGCGGCGCTCAAGCGCGTGGTGCTGCTGCCCCAGGGGGATGGCCCAGTCAGCGGCCTGCTGCTGGAAGACCTGATTGTCATGCACCTGGGCCGCCTGTTCCCCTACATGGACCCCATCGGCTCGATGCCGTTTCGCATCACGCGCAACACCGATTTTGTCATCGACATCGAGAGCGTCAACAGCCTGGTGGATGAGATGCGCAAGGCCATCAAGCGCCGCAGCTACGGCAAGATTGTGCGCCTGGAAGTGCCCCGGCGGCACAACCCCAGCATCATGCGCCGCCTGCAAAAGGCGCTGGAGGCACCCGCCCGCATTGTGCTGGAGGTGGATGGCCCGCTGGATTTACGATTCCTAATGCGCGAGCTGCACGGCCTGCCCGGCTTTGACAGCCTGCGCTATGAGCCGTACAAGCCGGCCACCGACCCGCGGCTGTACGCGCGGGAGAGCATCTTCCGCACCATCCGGGGCGGCGACCTGTTTTTGCATCACCCCTACGACAGCTTTGACCCGGTGCTGCGCTTCATCCGCGAGGCGGCGGAGGATGCCCATGTGCTGGCCATCAAGCAGACGTTGTACCGCGTGTCCTCCAAGAGCACGCTGGTGCCCAGCCTGGCCCGCGCGGCGCAGCTGGGCAAGCAGGTAACCGTGCTGGTGGAGGTGCGCGCCCGCTTTGATGAGGAGAACAACATCAACTGGTGCAAAACGCTGGAGGCGGCCGGCTGCCATGTGCTGTACGGGGTGCCGCGGTGGAAGACCCACTCCAAAATCACGCTGGTGGTGCGCCGCGAGTCGGATGGCCTGCGCCAGTATGTGCATGTGGGCACCGGCAACTACAACGACGCCACCGCCCGTCAGTACACCGACATGGGCATTTTGACCTGTGACCGCCAGATTGGGGAGGACGCCAGCGCGTTTTTCAACATCATCACCGGCTACAACTACACCTTCCCCATGCGCGATTTGATTGCCTCGCCCTACGCCATGAAGAGCGCCTTCATTGACCGCCTGCGCGTGGAGGCGGAGAATGCAGAGGAAGGGCTGCCCGCAGGCTTTGACGCCAAGATGAACAGCCTGTCGGACCCGGAGATGATAGAGGCCACCTACACCGCGGCGGATGCCGGCGTGCCGGTGCGGCTGCTGGTGCGGGGGATATGCTGTCTGCGCCTGGCCCGCCACCGCAACATCCAGGTGCACTCCACCGTTGGCCGGTTTTTAGAGCATTCCAGGCTGTACATCTTCCGCAACGGCGGCATGCCCGAGGTGTTTATCTCATCGGCCGACCTGATGACACGCAACCTGGACAAGCGGGTGGAGCTGACCGCCCCTGTGAAGGACCCGGGCATCGCCCGGCGCATCGTCGCCATCTTTGAAGAGCAGTGGCGCGATACCCTGCAAAGCTGGCGCCTGTGCGAGAACGACGAGTACGAGCGCATACAGGATGAGCAGCCGCCCTTCAGCGCGCAGGAGCATTTTGTGCAGCAGGCCAGGCGCGCAGCCCAACCCGAACAAACAACTACCATCATCGCGATATAGGAGGACTTATGCAGATTTACAACAGCCAGAGCCGCAAAAAAGAGGAGTTTGTGCCGGTCAAGCCAGGGCAGGTGGGCATTTATTCCTGCGGCCCCACCGTGTACGATTTTTTCCACATCGGCAACGCGCGGCCCTTTATCATCTTTGACGTGCTGCGCCGCTACATGGAGTACAAGGGCTACAAGGTGACCCTGGTGCAGAACTTTACGGACATCGATGACAAGATGATCCGCCGCGCCAACGAGGAAGGCATCACCGTCAAGGAATTGGGCGACCGCTTCATCCAGGAATACTACAAGGACGCGGGCGCGCTGGGCATCCGTCCGGCCACGGTGCATCCCAGGGCCACCGAGCACATCCCCCAGATCATCGCCTTGGTGCAGCAACTGATTGACAAGGGAATGGCCTATGAGAGCAACGGCACGGTATACTACCGCACCGGCGCCTTCCCGGACTATGGCAAGCTCAGCGGCCAGGATGTGGACGATTTGGATGCGGGCGCGCGCGTGGACGTGGAGGACGAGAAGGAGGCCCCGGCCGACTTCGCCCTCTGGAAGGCAGAAAAGCCCGGCGAGCCTGCCTGGGACAGCCCCTGGGGCCGCGGCAGGCCCGGTTGGCACATCGAGTGCAGCGCCATGAGCATGGCCTACCTGGGCGACACGCTGGATATCCACTCCGGCGGGCGCGATTTGCTGTTCCCGCACCACGAGAACGAGATTGCCCAGTCGGAGGGCGCCACCGGCCACCCCTTCGTGAAATACTGGATGCACAACGGCTTCCTCAACATCGACAATGAAAAGATGTCCAAGTCTTTGGGCAACTTCTTCACCGTGCGCGATATCCTCAAGGAGTATGACGCCGAGGATGTGCGCATGTTCATGCTGTCGGCGCAGTACCGCAGCCCGCTCAACTTCAGCCGCGACAGCATCGACCAGGCGCACGCCAGCCTGACGCGCCTGTACACCGCGCGGGACAACCTGCTGTTCATGCAGCAATCAGCCCTTGAGGGTGAGCCCGCGGACGCCGACCGCGCCTTCATGGCCGAGGTGGATGATTGCCGCAAGCGCTTTGAGGACGCCATGGATGACGACCTCAACACCGCGGAAGCCATGGGCGCGCTGTTTGACCTGGTTTACGCGGCCAACACCAGCGTGACCACCGATACCAGCAAAAAGGCCGTTCAGCACGCGCTGGACGCGCTGTACCAGCTGACGGATATTCTGGGCCTGCTGGCCAAGAAACCCGGCGAGCTGCCGGAGGATGTGCAGGCGCTGGCCGATCAGCGCGTGCAGGCCCGCCAGCAGAAAAACTGGGCACAGTCCGACGCCCTGCGCGCCCAGCTCAACGAGATGGGCTACACGGTGGAGGACACCGCCGCCGGCCAGAAAATCGTCAAGACCTGCTGATTGCCCCTATGTGCATCAAACAAGCCCTGCCCCGCCTGCTGCTGGCAGCCTGTACCGTCATCGCGGTGCTCTGCCTGGCCCTGGCGGCAGGGCTTTTTGATACACCGCAGCGGCAGATGATGGCGCTCGCCCCGCTGCCATCCGCACGGCCCACCGCTACGCAGCAGCCGGGCGGCATTTCCATTAACACCGCGACCATAGAGGAGCTGCAGCAGCTGCCCGGCATTGGCCCGTACCTGGCACAGCAGATTATTGAGGCGCGCGAGCGCTCGCCCTTCTTCTACCCGGAGGATTTGAAAAATGTCCCCGGCATCGGGGACAGGCGGTTGGCGCAAATCAGGCCATATATTCGGATAGATTGAGCGGCCATGCTGCTCATGCCATGTTATCGCTTTTGGGCAGCATTAAATGCAAGAAAGATTACGATACAACGTAATCTTTTACATGTTTTGGATAAACTTTTCGATGAAGCGTAATCGCAAAGCTTCCCGTCGTGTCGACGATATTCACTAATAAGTAACTTGCTTTACAGTAACTTCACCTCGACACTGTGCTTGGTGGTGTATTCGCTGCCCAGCAGGCCGCGCTCGTCGTTCTCCACCTCGCCGCGCTGGTTGTCGTAGGGGTCGTGGCGCACGTAGGTCTGCTCCGGCTCAAAGGCGCCCATATACGCGTGGTTGAACACCGCGCGGTAGGGGTCCAGGTTGCCGAAGTAGAATTCGCGCCGCTCGGCGTTGCCGCCGCGGCGGCCCGCGCCGCCAAAGCTGCAGTCGGCTGGCAGCCAGCCCCAGGTTTCGGTGTAGAACCAGGCCCAGTCGTGGCTGCCCTCGTCGCCGGGGGCGGCATACAGGCCGCTTTGCCAGCGGGCAGGGATGCCCGTGATGCGGCAGAGGGCGATGAACAGCAACGCCTGGATGCCGCAGTCGCCCCGCAGGTTGACGGCGGCGTATTCCGCGCCATGCTCTATCAGCTGATAGGGGCGCACATAGCTGTACAGCACCTTGCCGGTGATGAAGTCGTAGAAGCGCTTGGCCTGCCGCACAGGGATCACCTCATCGCCCACCAGCTCCTTGGCCAGCGCCGTCAGGTAGGGGGTGAAGGCCAGGTGGGGCAGTTGGGGCTCCAGGTCCTCCTTGGTGGGGGCTTTGGCATGTGGGTAGATGACGCGCTGGTTGTCCTGGCTGAGCGGGTCGCAGTACACCAGACGCTGCACATAGCGGGTGGTGGCCGTGAAGGGCCGGTTCTCGCTTAAGGTCTCTTCGAAATACGCGGTACGCTGGGGCACGCTCTCCCGGGCGATGTGCCGGGGCTTGGGCTGCACATCCTCCACCACCACATCCTGCTGTTGCGGGGCGGGCGAGGGGATGGGCAGGTGCACGCGCCAGGCGCCGGGGCGGAAGGCCTCATCCTTGATGCGCAGTGTGGTCGTCAGGCGCATCTCCATGTTAAGGTGGCCGTCGCGCTTCATGATCGCCATGGCCTCGTCCAGCAGGGGACGGCTGGGGCTGAGGGGCTTGCCCGCGCGGGCGGCGAATTCCGGATTGGCCTTCAGCAGGCTGGGCACCGTATCCTCAAAGTACATGCGGCGGCCTTCGATGCGGCGGCTGTCCAGCCAGCCCAGGTTGCGCAGCTGGCGGAAGTCGTCGTCTGAATAGTCCGGTATCTCCCGGCGGATGGCCTCCAGCAGCTCGGTCTCATTGAGGGGGTAGTCGGCCGCCAGGTTGTCCAGAAACCAGCGCGTCATGATGAGCCGCTCGCGCAGCATCTCGGGCAAATCCAGCGTCAGCCGGGTCTCAATCATGTCGCGGGCGATGGCCCACTGGCCGGAGGCGATATAGCTCTCAATATCCTGGGGCAGAGGCGCGCTGAGGGATTGAAAGTTCATGGGTGTACTCTCCTTTTGCATCACACGCTGAGGCGTGGTTACCACTTCTTGATCAGCTTGTTGAGCTGGTCGGCCAGCTTGCGCTTGAGACCGTTGCTGAAGCCATCCGCCTCGTTGACCAGGTTGCGCAGGCGGTCAAAGGCACTTTGCAGGGCGGAGTCGGCCTCGGTCTGGCGGCGCTGCGCCTTTTTGGCGGCTTTGCGCTCCTTCTTGGTGACCAGCGCGCGGCTGCCGGATACCGACTGCTGATCGCGCAGCAGGTCCCACCCATCGCCGTTATAGGGCACCGTGGTGGTCAGGCCCAGGGCGGCCAGGCGCTTGGCGAATACCTCGGCCACGCTGTCCTCGCCATGGCAGACAAAGATGCGCGTGGGGCGGGGCTGGAAGCTCTGCGCCCACTTTTGCAGGATATCGGCGTCCGCGTGGCCGGAGATGGCCCGCAGGGCGTGCATGCGGGCGTGCACCTCAATGTCCTCGTTGAACAGGCGCACCTTCTTGGCCCCGTCCAGCAGCGAGCGGCCCAGTGTGCCCACGCTCTGATAGCCCACAAACAGGATGGTGGCGTTGGGCCGCCATAGGTTGTGCTTGAGGTGGTGGCGGATGCGGCCTGCCTCCGCCATGCCCGAGGCCGATATGATGACGCAGGGGCGCTTCTCAAAGTTGATGGCCTTGGACTCGTCAGCGGTGACGCACAGCTTGAGGTCTTCAAAGCTCAGCGGGTTGACGCCGCTTTGCAGCAGGTCGCGCATCTCCTGGTCAAAGTTGTTTTCGGCACTGGTGTTGAAGATGCCGGTCGCCTTGATGGCCAGCGGGCTATCCATATAGACGGGGAAACCCTCGTGCCCGCGCACCAGGCCGCGATGCTTGATTTCGCGCAGGAAGTAGAGGATTTCCTGCGTGCGGCCCACCGCGAAGGAGGGGATGACCACATTGCCGCCCTTGTCAAAGGTGGTTTGCAGCACATCCACCAGGTTGCCGATGTAGTCCGGCCGCTCGCCATGCAAGCGATCGCCGTAGGTGGACTCCATCACCACATAATCAGCCCGCGTCAGGTACTGCGGGTCGTTGAGGATGGGCTGGTGCACGTTGCCGATGTCGCCGGAGAAGACCACGGCCCGGCTGTTGCCCTCCTCCGTCACGTCCAGCGTGGCGGACGCCGAGCCCAGCAGATGCCCCGCGTCGGTGAAGGTGAGGGACACATGGTCCAATATCTGCTGCGGCTTGCTGTAGGGCACGGTCACAAATAGCGCCAGCGTGCCCTCGGCATCGGCGGTGGTGTAAATGGGCTCATACGGCGGCTCGCCCGAGCGCTCGGCTTTGCGGTTGCGCCACTCGGCCTCCTGCTCCTGAATGTGGGCGGAATCCCGCAGCATGATATCGCACAGCGCGGCGGTGGCCGGCGTGGCAAAGATGTTGCCCCGGAAGCCGTCGGCGTATAGCTTGGGTAGCATGCCGCTGTGGTCGATGTGGGCGTGGGTAAGCACCACGCAATCCACGCCCTGGGCGGAGATGGGCAGCTCCTGGTTCTCATAGGTTTCGCGGCCCTGCTCCATGCCGCAATCGACCAAAATGTTTTTGCCCAGGGTGCGCAGCAGATAGCGGCTGCCGGTTACCTCCCGCGCCGCGCCGAGAAACATTAAGTCCATTCGTTGCCTCCATTCATGTATCGACCCCAGGCCGGGTGCAATAGGTCAGGCCAGCACAGCCTCCTGCGACGGTGCTTCCACGCCCGACGCGTACATCTGGTACAGGCGGCTGTACAGACCGCCCTTGCGCATCAGTTCCTCATGGGTGCCATGCTCCTCGAGCCCATTCTCGGTCAGCACCCAGATGACATCCGCGCCGCGGATGGTGGTCAGCCGGTGGGCGATGGTCAGCGTGGTGCGCCCGCGGGTCAGCACCTCCAGGGATTGCTGCACCAGGCGCTCGGACTCGTTGTCCAGGGCGCTGGTAGCCTCGTCCAGCAGCAAAATGGGCGGATCCTTGAGGAATACCCGCGCGATGGAGATGCGCTGTTTTTGCCCACCGGATAATTTTACCCCGCGCTCGCCCACATGCGTGTCGTAGCCGTCGGGCAGTTCCATAATAAATTCGTGCGCCCCGGCACGCCGCGCGGCGGCCTCCACCTGGTCGTGGTCCGCCCCCGGGCGGCCATAGGCAATGTTGTCAAACACGGTGCCCGAGAACAGGTACACATCCTGCTGCACCATGCCGATGTTGCCGCGCAGGCTTTTGAGCGTCAGCCCCTTGATATCCTGCCCGTCGATGAGGATGCGGCCCTGGCTTACATCATAAAAGCGGGGTATGAGGTTGCACAGCGTGGTCTTGCCCGAGCCGCTGGGCCCCACCAGCGCTACATTCTGGCCGGCGGGCACCGTCAGCGTCAGGTTGTCCAGCACCGGGCTATCCTCCGCGTCCGCGTAGTGGAAGCTGACGTTGTCAAAGGTGATATCGCCCTTCACATCTTCCAGCGGTACGGCGCCCGGCGTGTCGGTGATTTCAAGCGGCGCGTCCATGACTTCTTGAAAGCGCTCGATGCCCGTCATGCCGCGCTGGAATTGCTCGGTAAACTCCACCAGCCGGCGGATGGCGGCCAGCAGCATGTTGACGTACAGCAGGTAACTCAGGTATTGGCCGGCCGTGATGTGCCCCTGCCCCAGGAACAGCGCGCCCACCACCACCACGATGATGTTGGTGATGCCGTCCAGCAGGCGGGTGGTGATGTGAAAGCCCGCCATCACCCGGTATTGCTTGATTTTCAGGCGGAGGAATTTCTGGTTGCCCTCGCCGAACTTTTCGTTTTCGATGTCCTCGTTGGCAAAGCTCTGCACCACGCGCATGCCCAGCAGGCTGTCCTCAGTCTGGGCGTTGATTTCGCCCAACTGCCAGCGCCCGGCGGCAAACGTCTGGCGGATGCGGCGGTTAAACTTGTAGGTGGCGTACAGCAGGAAGGGCAGCATCAGGAAAATCATCAGCGTCAGCGGTACGTTGACCCCCAGCAGGATGATGAAGGAGATGGATATCTTGACCAGCGCGATGAGAAACTCCTCCGGGCAGTGGTGGGAGAACTCCGTCACGTCAAACAGGTCGCTGGTCATGCGGCTCATCAGCTGGCCGATTTTGGCGTTGTTGTAATAGGAGAAGGACAGCTGCTGCAGGTGGCTGAACAGGTCGGTGCGCATGTCCGTCTCGATGCGGGCGCCCATGATGTGCCCGCGGGACTGCATATAATAATACGCCCCCGCGTCCACCAGCCGCAGCGCCACATACAGCAGCGCAGGGCGCAGCACGAAGGGCACGGTGATGCTGGCGGGGGAGGCGATAGCCTGGTCTGTAATGGCGCTTACGATCAGCGGGAAAATCAGCTCGCACGCGGTGGTCAGCACCGCGCACATCAGGTCGAACGTCAGCACGCGCAGATGCGGCTTGTAGTAGGGCAAAAACCTGCGGATGTTGTATAGTGTTCCGTGTTTTTTGGGCATTGCTGGTCCTCTCGGTCGGTTAGTTGGGCTGGGCGATGGCAAAGCCCTGCAGGGCATCCTGGTCGCCCGAGGTGGGGATGCGCAGCACAAAAGCTGCCTGATCGGTGGTCAGATAATGGTACGTATACTGGGCATCCTGCCCCACCAGCAGCGGGTAGCCCATCAGCGTTTTGTCCGACTGCCCAAAGGATACGCCCGCCGGCCGGATAAGCGGCGATGCCGAAGCGGGGCGCACACCCCATACCGTGCTGTGGCCATTGGTGGCCGTCAGACGGCGGGCGTAGTAGCCGTGGTGGCTGTCATCGGTGACACCGGCGCTGATCAGCGTGGGGGGCAGCGGCAGCGTGACGCCCATGGCGTCGGCCAGTGCTTGGGGGTCGGTGCTTTGCAGCGGGCCGCGGGCGCTGAGCGCCGCGTCCTCCTTGGCCACCACCCAGCGGTCGGTCTGCTTGGTCTCTTCATCCTCGCGCAGCAGGGCGTACAGGTAGAAGGAGGCCATCAGAATCAACGCCAGCACAACCGAGAGTAGTTTTTTAATCATGCGGTTTCCTTCGCGGTGCTCGCCTGTCAGGCCAGCGCCCGGCATACTTCGGCCCCCAGCAGGCCATCCAGCGCCTTGGTATCGCCGTTCATCTGCCGGTAAAAAGCCTTGTAGAAGGCGCGGGCCACCATGCGCTGCTGCCCGGCATCCAGATAGGGGCTGGACAGCGCGTTGCGGATGACGTCCGCCGCCGGGCGGGCCAGGTAGTTGGCCATCTGGTGTTTGATAGACAGGCCGAACACGCGCGGTGCGTGCCCGCTTTCACCGGCGATGAAAATGCGCATATACTCGTCCGACAGGTCACCCAGATAGCCCTCCAGAAAGGCATTGGCGTCCGGCGCCAGGGCCAGGCAGCTGTGCAAACGCTTGTCGTCAAACAGCTCGCGCGCCATGCGCTCCAGCTCTTCCTCGGTGTGCTTTTCCGGGTGCTCAAAGCCGTGCAGCAGGTAGCACTTGATGAGGGAATAGTCGGCAGGGCGGCGGTCCCGCTCGTGCAGGCGGCCCAGCAGCAGCAGCGCGCGCTGCACCTCCAGGCTGTCCGGCGCCAGCACCTCGGCCCGCTTGAGGCAAGTATGGGCATATACCGGGTCATCAGACACCCGGGCTTCGTGCACCAGGTCCAGGGCACTCATGGTGTCGGGCGGCAGCGGCTTGGTTTTTTTCTGAAACCAGGACATTGTTCCTCCGATGGGCCGGCGGGTATCGTCAGGCCGGCCACAGGTCTATCATACCACACCGGCCCCGGCGCTGCTACCGAAAACCCATGCACGGCAGACACCGGCGCGCACACGCATGGGGGACGAGGTGTCAGGGGTAGTCATTCGCCATCGCTGCATGCAACAGCCTGTACGGCCTTATGCCCTCCGGTGTTTATGAGAAGGATGAACGACACTTTGATTATACCCACCTGATGAGCCAGCATCCACCTGTTTTGGCGAATGCACCGCAAAAAGACAGCGCGCTTGACAACCGAGGCGGCAGGCACTATCATGAACACGCCGCAATTGCTTGCGGCAGGGGTGCTGGCCACGGCCGGCTGAGATTGGGAGCAATCCCGGGACCCTTGAACCTGATCCGGATAATGCCGGCGTAGGAAAGCAATCGCATTGCAACCGTTTTGCTTATCCGGCAAAGCGGTTTTTTCTATCGCGGCGAACACAAAGGAGGAGTTTGCATGACCCTGACAACCCGTCGGATGGTGGAGAGCGCCATCCTCATTGCCATCGGTACCGTACTGAGTGTGCTGTCCTTCCAGGGCCCCTGGGCGCTGGGCGGCAGCATCACCATCTGCTCCATGCTGCCGCTGGTGTTTATCGCCTGGCGGCACGGCACACGCTGGGGCTTGTTTTCCGCGTTCGTCTACGCGCTGCTGCAAATGTTCCTGGGGCTCAAAAATGTGGGCTATGGCCGCAACCCCGGCGAGATGCTGCTCATCGCGCTGCTGGACTATGTGCTGGCCTTCACCGCCATCGGCCTGGCGGCCATGTTCAAGGGCAGGGTGAAGGACAACCGCCTGGCGGTGGTGCTGGGCATCGTGGTCACCTTCGCGCTGCGGTTCCTGTGCCACTTCCTCTCCGGTTGGCTCATCTGGGAGGCCTTGTGGCCCAACGAGCTCGGCTATGCCGCGCCCATGTGGTCGCTGCTGTACAACGGCTCCTACATGCTGCCCGAGACGCTGATTACCGCCGTGGTGGCCTTCGCCAGCTTCGGCCCGCTCAAGCGCTACTGGCTGGGCGAGGATTTGGCGGGGCGGTAAGCAATTCATCGCATACATGCTGCCGGGCAGATGAGAAGCCCGGCAGTTTTTCTAATTGATACAAAAAGCCGCCCGACGGGCGGCGAATGGGTAGAAGACGGGAATCAGTCGGCGTCCTTGGCCTTGATTTCCTCCACAGTGGCGTTGAAGGTCTCCACCGGGTCGGCGCCCATGGCCACTTTGCTGAGGCCGTTGCCATAATCATCCAACGTCAGCACGGCCATGGTCAGCAGCACGTCAATCTCATCCGTGGTGGGGAAGGCATACTCCACCAGCTGCATGCCGCGGCTGTAGACGTAGCCTGTTTCCGGGTCCATGCGGAAGTAGGAGTAGTATTCGCGGTAGTTGGCCATGTTGATGAATACGGCGACGTTGGCGCGGTATTCCTCGGGCACGCGCAGGGAGGGCACGGCATTCACGGCCACCATGTCATAGTAGATATCGATATACACATCGCACTCACCCAACGTCGAGTCCAGCTCAAACAGGCCGGCAAACTGTTCCTTCTGGCTGTCATACTCAAAGGTGGTGAATTCGCTGCTGTCGATATAGACTTGGACGGTATTGGCCAGCTGCTCAATCTTTTGTTCGTCAGTCAGTTCCGTTGCCATGGCAGGCAGGGCAGCTACCATCATCACCAGGGCGGCCAACAGGGCAAGTATTCTCTTGTGCATAGGGTCCTCCTTCACGTTTGTACATGCTATATATTTTCGCATGCATTATAGCATGAAGTAATCTGTACCACAATGCGAAAAAAGTACCGCAGTGCACAATGCCAATCAAATACGGCGCGCAGGGGTAAGCCCGCGCGCCGGTGATTTTGTGTGGCTGTGTTGCCGGTCAGGCCTTGGGGCCTGCCTCTACGACTTCCTTGGGCATGTTGTCATACTTGGCAAAGTTCTTGCGGAACAGCTCGGCCAGCATCTTGGCGGTCTTCTGATATTCGGCCTTGTCCTGCCACATCTTTTCGGGCACCAGTACCTCATCGGGCACGCCGGGGCAGGTGGTGGGCACCAGCACGTTGAACACCGGGTCCAGCACAAACTCGCTCTTCTCCAGCTCGCCGTTGAGGCACGCGGTCACCATGGCACGGGTGAGGGGCAGCTTCATGCGGTTGCCGCCCTTGCCGTAGCTGCCGCCGGCCCAGCCGGTGTTGACCAGGTAGACGTTGGCGCCATAGGTATCAATGCGCTGGCCCAGCAACTCCGCGTAGCGGGCGGCGGGCAGCGGCAGGAAGGGCGCGCCAAAGCAGGTGGAGAAGGTGGCCTGGGGCTCGGTCACGCCGCGCTCGGTGCCGGCCAGCTTGGCCGTGTAGCCGCTGACATAGTGGTACATGGCGGCGTCGCGGGTCAGCTTGCTCACGGGGGGCAATACGCCAAAGGCGTCCGCCGTCAGGAAGATGACGGTCTTGGGGTGGTCGCCCACACCCGGAATCTGCGTGTTGGGGATGAAGTCCACCGGGTAGCCCACGCGGGTGTTCTCCGTCAGGCTGTCATCATCAAAATCCAGCTTGCGGGTATCGGGGTCCATCACCACGTTTTCCACCAGCGCGCCAAAGCGGATGGCGTTCCAGATATCGGGCTCGTTCTCCTGGGACAGGTTGATGCACTTGGCATAGCAGCCGCCCTCGATGTTGAAGATGCCCTTGTCGC
>CALNAU010000235.1 GCA_937874275.1 uncultured Clostridia bacterium
TCATCCATTGAGAGCTGCGCTTTGTCCCGTTTTCTGTACATCAGACACCCCAAACGCCTTATTTTGACTGGCTTTTTATGTGTTCAGTATACCATGAATCATGCGATTTATCCAGTGTTTTCAACGTGTTGAGGGTTATTCAGCAGGCCCTAACTATGGCTGGCGATGTCCACATTTCACAGGTTAGCAACACGTCGAAGAATGGGGCAAAATGTCTATGGAACGAGTTCAAAAAAGCGGGCTTTGATCAATATTCGTAACGAGGGATGTGAACGCCAAAATGCCGCAAGTACCTGAAGCTGGCCAAGGGCTACTATGGCAGCAAGTCCAAGCAGTACCGCGCCGCCAGCGAGCAGGTGCGCCGCTCGCTGCGCTACGCCTACATCGGGCGCAAGCTGCGCAAGCGCGATTTCCGCCGCCTGTGGATCACCCGCATCAACGCGGCCGCCCACATCAACGGCCTCAACTACTCCACGCTGATCAACGGTCTCAAAAAGCTGCAGGTGGAAGTGAACCGCAAGATGCTGGCCGATATGGCTGTCAACGATGCCCAGGGCTTTGCCCAGCTGGCTGATATGGTGAAGGGCGCGAAGTAACGCCCCCACATACCCCACAAAGGCCGCCTCCGTCAATAGGGCGGCCTTTCGTGTGTTGTTTCCTGGGCAACGGACACACACATGCCATCGGCTGGCTGCTGCCCAAGCAAAGGGACCGGCGGTGAGCCAGTCCCTGATTGTCGCGTTAAGATCGCTGTTTAATTGCCTTTGCCATTATTACCGGGGTTCCCGTTGTTGCCGGGATTGCCGTTATTTCCATTGTTCTCGTTGCCATTGTTGCCGTTGTTGCCCTTGCCGTTGTTGTTTTTACGGTTGCTGGGCATGGGCTCGTAGATGCTCTCCAGATAATCCCAAACCTCCTGCTTTGTGTAGAAGGTTTTGTCCTCTACCTGTGTTTTGTACCAAACGAGCGAGCGGTAGACACCGGGGCCGCCGGCAGCGAAGTTCTTGTTGCCCTTGGTCTGCTTCCAGTGTGCCCAAGCGGAAACAATTTGCCCGTGGTTAAGCGCCTGGCCCTCCGGGATAACTTCTTCGACGGGTGGCTCCTCGACGGTGCCGGGCATCACGGTGATGGTCACCAGTGCCGAAGAACTGACCGTCTGGTAGGTGCGTTGGCCGGATTGGTCGTGCTGTAAAGTAATGGTGTATTTGACCAGCACATCATAGTCACCGGGCTGGTCTGAGACAAACACAGTAGCCTGGGAGACAAACACCTCGCTGCGCTCGTTTGGCGCGGCAGCGGGCTCACCTTCTACCGTTGGGGCGATGGTCTGGGCGGCGGGTGTAAGCACTTCGGCACCCAGCCAGCTGTCGCTGACAAAGTGCAGCAGTTGGTTCTCATTCTTGTTGCTTGTATAGGTCGTGGTGGCGGTAAAGGTAACCGCCTCATTTTGATAGACGGACAGGGTGTCCGGCACAACCGTGGTGGTTACATCAAACACGGGAGGACCAGACGTGGGGGCTTCCGCAGCGCCAAGGGCAGGCATCAGGCCGATTAACAGGACCATGGCCAGCGCGGCTGACAGAAATTTCTTCATGCGGTACTCCTTTCTCATGGGGATTGCCCATTCAGAAAAATCCTACCCCGGGACGGGAACGCTAAACGCCGCACACAGATGGACGGATAGGGGAGACCCGGATTCGCTTGAAAAACAAGGCATTATGCCCATATGCCGCATGGACACCCATCCCACAGCCTGCTATAATTGCGGTGTATGATAAGAAGGGTCAAGGAGGAAAGGACGCAATGAGCGGCAACATCTGGCATGACATCAGGCCGGAAAGAATCACTGAAGAGGACTTCATGGCGGTGATTGAGATCCCCAAGGGGTCCAAGAACAAGTATGAGCTGGATAAGCAGACAGGCGTGCTGATGCTCGACCGCATCTTGCACACCTCCACCCACTACCCGGCCAACTACGGCTTCATCCCGCGCACCTATGGCGATGACCTGGATCCGCTGGACGTGCTGGTGCTGTGCACCGAGCCCATTGACCCAATGACGTTGGTGCGCTGTTACCCCATCGGCGTGATTCGCATGTTGGATTCCGGGCGCAATGACGACAAGGTCATCGGTATCCCCTTCAGCGACCCGACCTATAACAGCTACCACAGCATTAAGGAGTTGCCGCCCCACGTGTTTGACGAGATGATTCACTTCTTCCAGGTGTATAAGTCCCTGGAGGGCAAGCAGACGGCGCCCGGCGAGGTACAGGACAGGGAGGTCGCGCTGGAGGTCATCCGCAAGGCGCGCAACGACTATCGCGCGTTGTTCGGCTGATAGGGCCCCTCATTTCCCATTTGTTTGACTTTTTTTCATGGTGGCCGTGTTGCCCGGCGTTTTGCTGGGTATAGTTGGAAAGTAAGGCATTCAATCGCCTGCGAGTAAATCAAAGGAGATTACACCATGAAAAAGAAACTGATGATAACCGCTCTGTTGCTGGTAGCCGCGCTGGTATTGGTAGCCTGCACCCAAAAGGCCCCTGAGTCGACGGCCACCCCGGCGCCGGTTGTAACCGAAGCGCCCGCTGCCACGGAAGCCCCCGCCGCGACAGATGCCCCCGCGGCCGAGGCCACCGAAGCAGCCCCCGCTGAGGAAGCAGCGTTGGAGCTTACGTTGGAAGAACTGGCCAAGTTCAACGGCAAGGATGGCGCGCGTGCCTATGTGGCGGTTGACGGCATCATCTACGACGTGACCGACAGCGCCTTCTGGAAGGACGGCGCCCACAACGGCTTTGAAGCCGGCAAGGATTTGACCGCCGAAATCAAGGAAAAATCCCCCCACGGCGTGGCCAAACTGGAAAACGTCAAGGAAATTGGCAAGCTGGTTACCGAATAACATTGTCTTGACGCGCCGACAGCAAGCTGCTGCCGGCGCTTTCTTTTTACCATATACGCGAGGAGGAATGGTATGGATTACAGAACACTGGGTTACATTACGCTGGCGCTGCTGATCATCGTCACCGCGCCCTATTGGCTGCGCACGCTCAACAGCTGGACGGTGAAAACCAAGGACAAGCGCTTTTTGAACTTTTTGAAACTGCTGCGCCGGGTGCACAAGCCGCTGGGCATTGTGCTGGCGGTCGTGGCGCTGTGGCATGGGTATGAGATATTGCTCAAGTATCAGTTCCGGCTGCACACAGGGGTCATTGCCTATGCCGGGTTCGCGGTGACGGCCATCCTGGGCATCATCCACTGGCAGCGCAAAAACAAGCAGGTGTTCAAGGTGCACAAGACCATGGCTGCCATCAGCGTGGCGCTGGTCATTCTGCACCTGCTGTGGCCGGGGGCTATCATGCAGCTGTTTGGGATTTAACCCGAAATGGCAAATCATCACCAACCCATGTTAAAGGGCCCTGCGCATCGCGCAGGGCCCCAAGCTGTAGTCGGTTGTTATCAGTCCGCGGCCAGCTTCTTCAGCTTGGTCAGGCGCTCCTTGGCCTCTTCCTCGGCGCGGGCGAACAGTTCGTCCGCCGCCTTCGGGAAGGAGTTCATCAGGCTGGT
This sequence comes from uncultured Clostridia bacterium, assembly GCA_937874275.1. GTDB lineage: Bacteria > Bacillota > Clostridia > Christensenellales > Aristaeellaceae > UBA1038. Next base: position 3,561 of record CALNAU010000235.1, read on the forward strand.
GTAGCGCACCTCGCTCTTGATGAAGTCCTGATAGCTCTCGGTCGGATCCTTGCTATCCAGCGTCAGGGGGTTCTTGCCCTCATCGGCCAGCAGCGGGTTGTAGCGGTACAGCGGCCAGTAGCCGGCAGCCACCGCCTTGCGGATCTGCGCCTGGGAGAAGCTCATGTTGATGCCGTGGTTGATGCAGGGGCTGTAGGCGATGATGAGCGAGGGGCCGTTGTAGGCTTCGGCCTCGTTCATGGCCTTGAGCAGCTGCACGGGGTTAGCGCTCATGGCGACCTGCGCCACGTACACGTAGCCGTAGCTCATGGCCATCATGCCCAGGTCCTTCTTCTTGGTGCGTTTGCCGGCGGCGGCGAACTTCGCAACCGAGCCGGTGGGCGTGGACTTGGAGGCCTGGCCGCCGGTGTTGGAGTACACTTCGGTATCCAGCACCAGGATATTGACATCCTGGTTCTGCGCGATGACGTGATCCAGTCCGCCGTACCCGATGTCGTACGCCCAGCCGTCGCCGCCCAGAATCCAGATGGACTTCTTGACCAGCACGTCCTTGTTGTCCAGGATGTGCTTGCAGCCCTCGTTGGACTGGTCGCAGGCTTCAAGGGCTTTCAGCAGCTTTTCGCTGGCAGCCTTGCTGCCCTCGGCGTCGTGCATGGTATCCAGCCACTCGCGGCCGGCTTCCTTGGCGGCGTCATTGGCCCAGTCGCCGTTGATGGCCTGCTCAACCACCTCGGCCATCTTGGCGCGGCGCTGGTTGTAGGCCAGGTTGATGCCAAAGCCGAACTCGGCGTTGTCCTCAAATAGGCTGTTGGCCCAGGCGGGGCCATGGCCCTTGTCGTTGGTGGTGTAGGGCACCGTGGGGGAGGAGCCGCCGTAGATGGAGCTACAGCCCGTGGCGTTGGCGATGATCATGCGATCGCCGAACAGCTGGGTCATCAGCTTGACGTACGGGGTCTCGCCGCAGCCGGCGCAGGCGCCGGAGAACTCGAACAGGGGCTTGAGGAACTGGCTGCCCTTGATGGTGTTCTTGTTGACGGGGCCGTCAAACTCGGGGATGGTGGTGGAGAACTCGGCGTTGGCCTTCTGGGCTTCTACCTGGCCGTCCAGCGGCTTCATCACCAGGGCCTTTTGCTTGGCGGGGCACACTTCGGCGCAGTTGCCGCAGCCGGTGCAATCCAGCGGGCTCACCTGGATGCGGTAGTCGTATCCGGCAAACTCCTTGCCCAGTGCCTTCTTGGTCTCAAAGGATTCGGGGCGCTCGGCGCCTTCCTTGACCAGGAAGGGGCGGATGACCGCGTGCGGGCACACGAGCGAGCACTGGTTGCACTGAATGCAGTTTTCAATCTGCCACTCGGGCACGTTAACGGCGATGCCGCGCTTCTCGTACTTGGTGGTGCCGGTGGGCACGGTGCCGTCGGGCGAGAAGGCCGAGACGGGCAGCTTGTCACCTTCCTGCGCCAGGATGGGCTTAATGAAGCTGTCGAAGTACTCGTTGGCTTCCACCTTGTTGGGCTCGGCGCCGGTGGTGGCGTTGGCCCACTCGGCGGGCACGGGGATTTCCTTCAGGCCAGAGATGGCGATGTCAATGGCGTCCCAGTTTTTCTTGACGATGGCTTCGCCCTTGCGGCCGTAGGTGTGCTCGGCGTATTCCTTCATGTAGTCATCGGCATCCTCGTAGGGGATGACGTTGGCCAGTTTGAAGAAGGCGGCCTGCATGATGGTGTTGATGCGGTTGCCCATGCCCACCTGCTCGGCCAGATGAATGGCGTCGATGTTGTAGAAGCGGGCTTTCTTTTCGGCCAGCTGGCGCTTCATGGTGGCGGGCAGGCGCTCGTCCATTTCCTCAGCCGTCCAAGGGCTGTTGAGCAGGAATACGCCGCCGTCGCGCAGGGTCTCCACCATGTCGTAGGCGGTGACGTAGGCGGGGTTGTGGCAGGCCACAAAGTCCGCGAAATCAATCTGGTAGGTGGACTGGATGGGCTTCTTGCCAAAGCGCAGGTGGCTGACCGTCAGGCCGCCCGACTTCTTGGAGTCGTAGGCGAAGTAGCCCTGCGCGTACAGATCGGTATGATCACCGATAATCTTGATGCTGTTCTTGTTGGCGCCGACGGTGCCGTCAGAGCCCAGGCCGTAGAACTTGCAGCTTACGGTGCCTTCGGGGGCGGCATTGTAGCGCTTGCCCAGGGGCAGCGACAGGTTGGTTACGTCGTCCTCAATGCCCACGGTGAAGTGGTTCTTGGGGTTGGCGCTTTCCATGTTCTCGTACACAGCCTTGACCATGGTGGGGTTGAACTCCTTGGAGCCCATGCCGTAACGGCCGCCGACCACGGTGATGTCCTCGCGGCCATTCTCCAACAGCACGGTGGTCACATCCTGGTACAGGGGCTCGCCCAGCGCGCCGGGCTCCTTGGTGCGGTCCAGCACCGTCAGGCGCTTCACGGTCTTGGGCAGGGCCTTGAGGAAGTGCTCCGCGCTGAAGGGGCGGTACAGGCGAACTTTGAGCACGCCGTATTTCTTGCCTTCCTTGTTGAGGGCGGTCATGGTCTCGTGCACGGCTTCGGCGCCCGAGCCCATCAGGATGATGACGTCTTCGGCGTCTTCGGCGCCTTCGTAGTCAAACAGGTTGTACTTGCGGCCGGTCAGGCCGGTCACCTGCTTCATGACCTCTTCGACGATGCCGGGGACAGCGGTGTAATACTTGTTGGGGGCTTCACGGTTCTGGAAGTAGACGTCCGGGTTCTGCGCGGTGCCCGCCTGGTGCGGATGCTCCGGATTCAGGGCGCGGGCGCGGAAGGCCTTGACGGCATCCCAGTCTACCAGCTTGGCAATTTCTTCGTACTGAATCTCTTCAATCTTCTGCACTTCGTGGCTGGTGCGAAAGCCGTCAAAGAAGTGCAGGAACGGGATGGAGGACTTGAGGGTGGCCAGGTGAGCCACCAGCGCCATGTCCTGCGCCTCCTGCACGGAGCCGGACGCCAGCAGGGCGAAACCGGTCTGGCGGCAGGCCATGACGTCGGCCTGGTCGCCGAAGATGCTCAGCGCGTGGGAAGCCAGCGCGCGGGCCGATACGTGGAACACGCAGGGCAGCAGCTCGCCGGCGATTTTGTACATGTTGGGGATCATCAACAGCAGCCCCTGGGAGGCTGTGTAGGTGGTGGTGAGGGCGCCGCCGGCCAAAGAGCCGTGCACCGCGCCGGCCGCGCCGGCTTCGGACTGCATTTCGGCCACATGGACAGTCTGTCCAAAGAGGTTCTTGCGGCCGTTGGCAGCCCATTCATCCACATACTCCGCCATGGTGGATGACGGGGTAATGGGGTAGATTGCCGCGACGTCGCTGAACGCGTACGCGATGTGGCTGACTGCTCCGTTGCCGTCAATAGTTGCTCGAATTGCCATGTGTTACCCTCCTGTGATTTGCTTGCTGAGATGGGGCAGCATGATAAAAAACCGCTGGGACGCGGTTTGCCGCTCTGCCAACAGTATACGGTTGCCATAGGCCATTTGTCAAGGAAGCCCGCGGGTGCGCGGGACGTCCGGTCAAATGAAAACCGGTCGCTTGGAGTGGGGCGCGAAAATGCCCTTGCGCAGCGTTCCGCAAGGGCTGGTTTTTGTTACAAACGACCGCAACTTTTTGTACCTGCCGCGCGTCATGATAAGTAGAGGCCCTGAACGCAAGAATGCGGCGCGACAGCACCATAAGGAGGACGGCATGCAAAGGATAACGGGATTGATATGGACAAAGTACCATCACTGGCGGACCACCCTGTGGCTTCGCCGTGCGGTGCGCGACCTGAGCCGGGCGTGATACAAAGCTATTGCAGCCTGTCCAGTTCCTCCCCGAACCGTTTTTTCAGCAAGCCCACCAGCGGGACGCCCAGCATATAACACACGGCGGCCTCGCCCAGGGCGACGGTGCCGGCGGTAGCCCAGAAGGGCAGGCCATATACCTTGGACAGCATGCCGCCCACGATGAACCCGTTGAACAGCACCGGCATGAAGGCAGCCAGCCACAGTTGGCGGCGCAGCAACAGCGTGGCGTAGGCGGCCAGCCCCGTGGCCAGCGAGCCAAACACCACATCCTGCCAGGGCGCGCCCAGCACCAGGTTGCTGATGAGGCAGCCCAGAAACAGGCCGGGCGCCGCGGCTGGGGTCAGCACGGGCAGCAGCGTCAATGCTTCCGACACGCGAAACTGCACCGCCGAAAAGCTGATGGGCGCAAACAGCGCCGTCAGCGCCACATACAGCGCCGCGGTCAGGCCGCTGACGGCCAGAAAGCGTGGGGTGAGGGATTGCTTCATATAAGTGAATATCTCCTTTAGCGCAGCGGGCGGGCACATTGTGCCCGCCCCAGGCCGTCAATAAACCTTTGGTTTCTTGACGGGAAGGAACGGTGGGCCATCCGCCTCTCACTTCGTTCCCGGG
>CALNAU010000236.1 GCA_937874275.1 uncultured Clostridia bacterium
AGACGCCGCCAAGCGCGCAGGGCACGACCACGTATCGCCCGCCCACGCAGCCGGGCCAGACACCGCCCACCGCGCCGGGCACAACCGCCAATACACCGCCCACCACGCAGCCTGGGCAAAACGCCCCGCAGACGGGCCAGAGCGCCCCGCAGCAAGGCCAGCCCCAGGGCCCCGAGGAAACGGCCAGGAAGCAGGCTGAGCGCCGACGCAGAACAGACCGGCACGCCTGACGCATACCGTGAAGGGGAACGACTGAACGACCAACCGGGCTGCCGCGGCCAAGCTTCGCCGCGGCAGCCCATTCCTATCATGCGTGGTTTGACGGAATAAGGCCGCGCCCTTATAATCATGAAGCGGCTGACAGCCGCTTGCGGAGGCAGGATGGAGAGCTTTTCCCGCGGTGAGCGCAACAACACAAAGATGGTGGCACTGATTGGTGCCATTTTGGTCGTCATCGTGCTGATTCTATACCTGGCCGGCGCCTTTGGCGGCGGGCCCAGGCGGTTAAGCGCGCGCAAATTACGCCCCGTGGTCTCCCAACAGGTGACGCCCTTTGGCGACCGGCTGCTGTACTATGACGGCGGCACCATCTTTTGTCTGAGTTCCAACGGCACCGAGCTGTGGAAATATGTGCTGGGCTCCAATGCCGGCTTTGCCGTGTCCGACCGCCTGGTGGTGGCCTGGGTCGGTTCCCACCTGCATATTCTGGATCGCAACGGCCGCGTCACCTTCAACGACCGGCTGACCGACAACATACAGTTCGCCAAGGCGGGCACCCAGTATGTGGCCGCCGTGGTGGGCGACAGCATCAGCCCCTCGCTGGTGATCAAGGATGTCAACGGCCTCAACGTGGACAGCGAATCCGTCGCCTACGAGGACAAGATGATACTTGACCTGGGGTTCTTTGAAAACGGCGAATACCTGTGGACAACGGCGCTGGACATCATGGGCGTGGCGCCCATGACGGTGATGAACATGTACCGCGTGGGCGCGATGAACACGGGAGAGCTGGAGCTGGGCGAGGAAATTACCTACGCGGTGCTCTACTCCGGGCAGAAGCTGCACGTCATCAATACCCGCGACATCAAGCGCTTTGACAGCCGCGGCACGCAGGATCCGTTTGCCAAACAGCTGGTCTATGGCTGGCGGCTGATTGACAGCGTCACTGGCGGCGGCGATGCCACGATGCTGTTTGCCCCCGAGATGGAAGTGGGCGATGTGCAGCAGATGACCGAGCTGCGCGTGCTGTCGGGTACCAACCGGGACAGCCGCTACACCCTGCCCGATACCTGCGTGGGCGCCGGCATCTGGGGCAACACGCTGTTTGCCTTTTCCGGCGAAATCCTCTACCGGGCGGATTTGTCCGCCCAGCGTTTTTCCGCGCTGCAGACCACCATCCCCGACCGCATCACCGGCTACATCGGCCGCCTGAGCAACGGGGTGGCCCTGGTCAACTGCGGCGATGATGTATGGGCCGTCACGCTGCCCTGATAGGAAGGAGGCCGCATGAACTTCGTTGACATAGCCATCCTGCTGGTGGTGGGCATCAGCGTGATTTATGGCTTCTACCATGGGTTCATCCAGACGGTGGCCAATCTGGCCGCTGCCCTGCTGTCTATCGGCGCCGCGTTCATGTTCGGCCCGCGGGTGGCAGGCCTGTTCATGGCTAACACCGGGCTGACCACCATGCTGTCCACCTATACGGATGCGGTGGTGCGCGTGGGGGATTATGACCTGGCCTCCTCCCAGGTGGCCGGCATCACCCAGAGCACCATCGATACCATCCTGCGCTCGGTCAAGCTGCCCCAGCCCCTGGCCGACGTATTGCAGCAGAACCTCAGCACCCGCGCCTTTGAGCCCACGGGCGTCACCACCGTCAACGGCTATGTGTCGGGCACCATCATTGCGGCGGCTGTGCAGGTGCTCAGCTACCTGCTGGTATTCGCCGCGGCGTATGTGGTGCTCACGTTCATCATCAGCCTCATTCGCCACGTGGCGGATTTTCCCATCCTCAAGCAGATGGACTGGCTGGCCGGCGGGGCCTTTGGCCTGGCGCGCGGCGTGGTGTTTGTGTACCTGGCGCTGCTGCTGGTGCCGCTGATTTCCACCATCGTGCCCACCGAGGGGGTTACCAAGCTGATTGAGCAAAGCACCCTGGCGCATCTGTTCAGCGGCGATGGCTTTTTCATCCGCGTGATATCGCAATAACCGATTTATGACTGTTTTCATGTTTGATTCTGAAAAGGAGACATGCCCATGACCGGCAAGACCAACCGCCTGGCGCTGTCAGCCCTGTTTGTGGCGGTGATGCTGGTGTTGGGGTACGTAGAATCCCTGATTCCCATCGGCGGGGTGCCGGGCATCAAGGTGGGCCTGGCCAACTCCGTGCTGCTGCTCAGCCTGTACTGGCTTGGCATCACCATCTCCATCCAGCTGATGCTGGTCAAGGTGTTCTTGAGCGCCTTCATGTTTGGCGGTTTCATGGCGCTGCCCTACAGCCTGGCGGGCGGTGTGCTGAGCCTGGCCGTGATGATTTTGCTGATCTTTGTCGTGCGCGGTGTCAGCCCTATCGGCGCCGGCGTGGCGGGCGCTGTGGCGCACAATGTGGCCCAGGTGTCGGTGGCGATGTTCATCCTGCAATTGCCGCAGCTGGTCTATTACATGGCCATTCTGGTGTTGGTGGCACTGGTGACAGGCGCTGTCACCGGCACGGTGGCCAAGCTGCTGATGAAGCACCTGCCCCCCTCCTATAAGCCCCTGCCCCGGAAGGGCAATGGCCAGCAGGCCGCGCCATAAGGCACATCTACCAAGTTTGACCCGTTCATCTCCACCTGCGCCAGCAGGTTTTTTGATATGCATTTTTTGTTCTGCACGGCATGTAACAAAAAGGTCAAATGTATTGTTCGGTGTGGGCAATCGTGCGATAATGGCTGCATCGAAGAGACGGAGGGCTGGTATGCGAATGGGTTGGCACAGGACATTGGTTTTGGTCGCGGCGATTGTGCTGTTGTGCGGCGCGGGGCAGGTGCCTTTGGCGCGCGCGGAGGAGCAGGCCCCCATCGCCTATCCACCGCTGACGGAGGACGGCTACCTGCCGGCAGACAGCGCGCAGGAGGAGTTTGTCCACGCCGATGTCAAGGCCGGGCGCTGGGTCTATGTGTCGCGCACCCTGCATATCGAGATTGAGCGCTTCAAGGGCAAGGTGGAGGGCAGGGGTACGGTATGGTTTGTGTCCGACATCAAGGCCAAGGACGGCATGCTGCTGCGCTCCTTCCAGGAGTCCCCCGAGAAGCCCGGCAAAAAGAAGACGCGCCCCGAATACATCGCCCAGAAAAACCGCGTGGTCTACGCCCAGAATGGCGATTTGTGGACCTGGCGCATGGAGGATAAGCGCTACCCCGGCATCATCATCCGCGATGGGCAGATAGTGCAGGAAAAGACCTACAAAAAGATGGTGGAGGCTCAGCCGCCGCTGGACGAAATGTCCCTGTACACCGATGGGCGCATCGAGGTGCACCACCCCGGCGAATTCACCGGGCAGGCGTACCTCGACCGCGGTGCCTATGATGTATTCTCCTTCGGGCCCATCCTCATCCGCGATGGGGTGATCGACGCCCGGCTGGAGAAGTTCTTCACCTCGGCCCAGCCCCGCAGCGCCATTGGGATGATTGAGCCCGGCCATTATGTGGGCGTGATGGTGGAGGGCCGCACCAAGCGCAGCTTCGGTGCCAGCCTCAAGTTTGTGGCCGGTGTGATGAAGGAGCGCGGCTGCACCCTAGCCTTTAACCTGGATGGCGGGCAAACCTCGGCCATGGTGTTCATGGGCACCTTGGTGATGAAGGAGCCCACCTACAACGGCTATACCAACACCCGCAACCAGCCCGATATCATCGGCATCGGCACGTCGGACGACGTGAAGGTATTCCACAAGTGAGGCGCCTGTTGTGGCTGACCGGGCTTGTGCTGCTGCTGTGCCTGCCCGCGCTGGCGGAGGATATCACCGCCGGCAGCAGCTTTTCGCCGGGCAGCGCCAAGGCGGTGCGCGCGCTGACCGACCGGGATTACACCACCCACTGGGCGGGCTCAGGCGCACTGACCATCAAGGCGGAGCAGCCCATCCACGGCCTGTACCTGTGCTGGACGCAGCGGCCGGAGGGTTACACCGTGGAGGGAGAATCCCAGGGCGGGCTGTGGCAGGAAGTGGCTACTCTGCCGCAGGAGGGCTTCGCCCACGAGTATGTGCCGCTGGAAGCGGGGTATGCAGCGGTGCGCCTGCAGCCCAAGGGGCGCGCGCGCCTGGCCGAAATCTATGTGCTGGGGGCCGGTGATGTGCCCAGCTGGGTGCAGCGCTGGCGGCCTACCGTGGATAAGTGCGATATGCTGGTGCTGGCCGCCCACCCGGACGACGAGGTGGTCATGTTTGGGGGCACGCTGCCCCACTACGCCGGGCAGCTTGATAAAAAGGTGCTGGTCGCCACCATGACCACGCCCAGCACGCGCCGCCGCAGCGAACTGCTCGATAGCCTGTGGACCTGCGGGGTGAAGGATTACCCAGTGTTTGGCTCCTTCGCCGATAAATACTTCCGCTCCATGAGTGCCGCGTACAAGCTGTGGGGCACCCGCAAGGTGCGCTCCTTCGTGGTGGAGCTGTACCGCAAGCATCAGCCCGAGGCGGTGGTCACCCACGACAAGCGGGGCGAGTATGGGCACGGCGCGCACCAGCTGTGTGCAGATGTGGCCCGCGCCGCGGTGGACTACGCCGCCAACCCGGAAAACTATGTGGACATCTACGAGCAATACGGCACCTGGCAGGTGAAAAAGTTGTACCTCCACCTGGCTAAGGAGGGCGCCTTGGAGATGGATTGGGACGCCCCCCTGTCCGCCTTTGACGGCAAAACCGGCTTTGAGGTAGCCCAGGATGCCTACCAGAAGCACCGCAGCCAGCACCAATTCGGCTTTGAGGTGTATGGCCGCAAGAGCCGCTACAGCAGCTACCGCTTCGGCCTGGTGCACACCACCGTGGGGCCGGATAGGCAGATGAATGACTTTCTGGAGAATATCCCCAGCCAATAGCACTTGCCGAATTTGCCAGTGATGCCCCGCCCGTGTAAAGCGAGCGGGCATCTTTACAACATCGGCAAGTTATGTCAGAATACAGGCATAAAAATATAGCAATCCGCACGATAGAGGAGGAGCAGCCATGGGACTGTTTGATAAGAAATATTGTGATATCTGTAACGAAAAGATAGGCCTGTTGGGCAACCGCAAGCTGTCCGACGGCAACCTGTGCAAGGACTGCGCGAGGAACCTTTCTCCCTGGATGACGGACAGGCGCACCTCCTCCGTCGAGGAGATTCGGCAGCACCTGGCCTACCGGGAGCAGAACAAGCAGGCCGTGGCGGCCATTCAGCCTACCCGCGTGCTGGGTAACGCCACCAAGGTTTATATCGACGAGCGTGGCCAGCGCTTCTTCGTTACCCGTCAGAACGACTGGCGCGGCAGCAACCCGGATATCCTGGACCTGTCTCAGGTAATCGATACCGAGCTCAGCGTGGAGGAGGACAAGCGGGAGCTGTATCAGGAATCGCCTGATGGCAAGCGCGTCAGCTACGACCCGCCCAGGTATGATTGCACCTATCAGTTTGACATCCTCATCCGCGTCAACTCCCCCTATTTCGACCAGATTTCGTTTGAATTAACCGACGAGCGGCCGGACAGCCCCTATACCGATGCCTACCGGGATTATGAGCGCCAGGCTGATGAGCTGCGCCGTGCGCTGAAGCCGGATCCGGCAGCAGCCTCCGCTCCCGTGGCTCAGCCCGTGCAGCCTGCCCCAGCGGCGCAGCAGGGCGCTTGGGTGTGCGCCTGCGGCGCCAGCAACCAGGGCAAGTTCTGCGGCGAATGCGGCGCCAGGAAGCTGGAGGCTTCCCGCTGCGGCAACTGCGGCTGGCAGGCGGCTGAAGGGGTCAACCCGCCTAAGTTCTGCCCGGAGTGCGGCACGCCGTTCGGGCAATAATCGCTTCTTTCGCCTTGATGCCGCCGGGTATTCCGCCCGGCGGCCTTGCATGCTTGCCTTGCGCCATGCAATAAAATACGCTACAATTGTATATATCATATCGCGCAAGGCGCAGATGGAGGCAAAACGAGTTGCACGCTTTGATCAAGCGCTTTTTTTCTGCTGAATCCTTAGTCAGTAAGGAGCACCGCATCGGCCCGCTGCCGGACGACCGTTCCGCCTATCAGGAGGTATCGCGCATCGCGCTGCCTGCGGTAGCGGAGATGGTGCTGGTCAGCCTCATCAGCTCAGCGGATACCATTATGGTGGGCACGCTGGGCAAGAATGCCATCGCGGGGGTCTCCCTGCCCACACAGCCGCGTATGATTATGCTGGCTGTTTTCTTTGCCCTCAACGTGGGCGTCACAGCCATCGTTGCCCGCCGCAAGGGGGAGGAGCGGCGCGAGGCCGCCAACGCCACGCTGCGCAACGCCATCATGCTGGTGCTGGCGCTATCGCTGGTCATCATGGTGACGGTGGTATTGCTGGCGGAGCCGCTGATGCGCCTGGCCGGCGGCAACACCAATACGCCGGACGATGCCATCGTGCTGCACGATGCCATCGTCTATTTCAAAATCATGGCCTTCGGCCTGCCTGTGACGGCCATCTCCATGTGCATCAACGCGGCCATGCGCGGCGTGGGCAATACCAAGCTCACCATGCGTGTCAACGTGATATCCAACCTGGTCAACATCTTTTTTAACTACCTGCTCATCGGCGGCCGCCTGGGCTTCCCCCGGCTGGAGGTGGCGGGCGCCGCCATCGCCAGCGTCATCGGCCTTACGGCGGCCATGGTGCTATCCCTCATGGCGGTGACGCGCGGCAAGGACAGCTACCTGCATTTATCCCGCCACGATGATTGGCGCCCTCACGGCGAGAGCCTGCGCGGCATCGTCAAGGTGGGCGGCAATGCCATGGTGGAGCAGTTGAGCATGCGCTTTGGCTTCTTTATCTATAGCCGTATCATCTACGGCATGGGCGTCACGGTGTTCGCCGCCCACAACATCAGCATGCAGCTGCTGGGCCTCACTTTCAACTTTGCCGATGGCCTGGCCGTGGCCGGCACCTCCTTGGTGGGGCAGAACATGGGCGCGGGCCGCAGCGATTTGAGCCTGCTCTACGGCAAAATCACCCAGCGGCTGGCGCTGGCATTTTCCCTGATTATCGCGGCCTTTGTGGCGCTGCTGCGCTACCCGCTGGCCAGCCTGTTCATCAGCGCCGGCACGCCGGGCGCGGCGACGGTCATCACCATCGCGGCGCAAACGCTGCTGGTGGTGGCCTTCATGCAACCCGCGCAGATGAGCGCGGTGGTGCTCTCCGGCTGCCTGCGCGGCGCGGGGGATAACCTGTATGTGGCATCCCGCATGATGATCAGCGTCAGCGTGCTGCGCCCGCTACTCACGCTGCTGGCGGTCCACGTGTTCCACATGGGCCTGCCCATGACCTGGCTGCTGGGCTTGAGCGAAATCTTTGTGCGCCTGTACTTCTTCTACACGCGTTTTGAAGGTGGGAAGTGGAAGCTCAAAAAGGTGTAGTGCCCGGTACAGCGAGTGCGGTTCATGTTGATGCACATGAGCTTCCTTACTTGTGCTAATTTTAGGCTCAATATCCGCTACTCTTTCCTTGTGCGGCCTCATGCCGCGTGCTATAATGCTCCTATTGCCGGTGTGGCGGAATGGCAGACGCATGGGACTTAAAATCCCCCGCCTCATAAGGGCGTGCCGGTTCGAGTCCGGCCACCGGCACCAAATCAAATACCATCTATTGATAAAAGAAATTTTGTCGGATAGGTGGTTTTTTGTTTGCCCGAAAGTGCTTGATTTAAGCCGCTTTCGGGGTTTGTGCTTTTGTGCTTGTAGCAATAGTTGGGGTACTGTCAAATCAAGTTCGCAACTTTGGACTCCGTTTACCATGTCACGCTG
>CALNAU010000237.1 GCA_937874275.1 uncultured Clostridia bacterium
GCGACCACCAGAAGCAGCCGCTGCAACGCGGTACTTCCACGGAATACGGTTCGCCTTCTTGGTCTGTAGCGGCGGCCTCCTGCCATCAGCCTGTCAACCTCCCAATATTGATGTTGTCCATTATATATCGGGATAGCGAGAAACGCAATTTGTCCCAAACATTCACATCCAATGTCCACTTTGCCTGTTGCAAGTGCGCCCTAAAAACTGTATAATCAAATTGGTTTTCATTTTAATGTTCGTGTTTTGGAGGGTAAGATGCAGGCGCTCATCGACGCAATCCGCAGCCAGGGCCGTGGCATCGGCAGTGAAATTGTCAAGGTTGACAGTTTCCTCAACCACCGGCTGGATACCGGGCTGCTGTTTGAGATGGGCCAAGCTTTTGCCCAGCGCTATGCCGGGGATAAGCCCGACCTGGTGCTGACGGTGGAGGCCTCGGGCATTGCCCTGGCCCTGGCTACTGCGCACGCGTTGGGCGACATACCCGTGGTGTTTGCCAAAAAAGCCCCCGCAGCCAATCAAAGCGGCGACATGGCGGAGGAAAAAATCTACAGTTTCACCCATGGGCACGAATGCCACATCCGGGTGGACCTGCGCTACATCCCAGCAGGCGCCAAGGTGCTGATTGTGGATGATTTCCTGGCCAACGGCGAAGCCCTGCGCGGGCTGATTGCCATTCTGAAGCGTGCCCAGGCGCAGCTTATTGGCGTGGGTATCGCGATTGAAAAAGGATTCCAGCCCGGCGGACAGAAAATCCGCGCGATGGGCATTCCCCTGCTGTCACTGGCGGTGATTGAGGAAATACGAGATGGGCACATCCGGTTCCAAGACACCGTTCAGCAATAAATAATCGTCTGGAGGAAACTATGATTAAAAAAGCGTGGTCCATCATCCTGACCCTGGTGCTCACCCTGGCCCTGCTGCCCGCCATGGCTGAAACTGCCTCGGCCATCCCGCCTGTCAAACTGGAAGAACTCAAGGTTGGCGCCGTGTTCATCGGCCCCAAGGATGACGGTTTCACCGGCGCCCATTACAACGGCATCGAAGGCATGAAGACCACGCTTGCCCTGACCGACGAGCAGATTCTGTACAAGTTCAACGTGCCCGAGAACTCTGAGTGCGAGAATGCCCTGCGCGAGCTGGTGGACGCCGGCTGCCACATCATTTTCGGCAACTCCTGGGGCTATATGAACTACATGGAAGAGCTGGCCGAGGAATACCCTGAGGTCGTTTTCTCCCATTGCTCGGGCTACAAGAACAACGGCGTCAACTTCAACAACTACTTTGGCCGCATCTATCAGGCCCGTTATCTGGCCGGTATCGCCGCCGGCCTGAAGACCACCACCAACAAGGTGGGTTATGTGGCCGCATGGCCGGATAACGCCGAGGTCAACGGCGGCATCAACGCCTTTGCCCTGGGCATCCAGTCCGTCAACCCGGACGCTGTGGTCTATGTGAAGTACATCAACTCCTGGGGCGACCCCACGCTGGAGAAGCAGACCGCCGAAGCCCTGCTGTCGCTGGACTGCGACGTCATCGCCCAGCACGTGGACAGCGCCATGCCCCAAATCGCCGCTGAGGAAGCCGCCAAGTTTGGCTGCGGCTACAACACCGACATGTCCGTCGAAGCCCCCAACGCCCACCTCACCGCCCCCATCTGGCATTGGTCCAGCGTCTACACCGCCGAGGTGCAGGACCTCATTGAGGGCAAATGGCAGCCGGTCAACTACTTCCTGGGGCTGAAGGAGAACATGGTGGACATCTCCCCCTTGACCAAGAATGTGGCCGAAGGCACCGCTGAAAAGATTGAGGAAGCCCGCGCCAAGATTGTCTCCGGCGAGTGGGACGTCTTCACCGGCCCCATCTACAGCAACACCGATGAACTGGTCGTCAAGGAAGGCGAGAGCCTGGCCGACGGCGACATCACCGGCGGCCTGATGACCAACCTGCTCATCAAAGGCGTAGAGGTGAAATAACTTTTCCTGCTTAGGGGCTGCCGCTTTCATTCGGCAGCCCCTTTCTATATCTTGATTTTTCGCGCCATCTTCTGCATAATCGACCCATCAATCAGTTGAGAGGAAGTGCCATGACAGAGCCATCCACTGCCATCTCCCTGCGCGGGCTGACCAAGGCCTTTGGCCCGGTCATCGCCAACGATAGCATCGACCTGGATGTCCATCACGGTGAAATCCTGGCCTTGCTGGGCGAGAATGGGTCGGGCAAAACCACGCTGATGAATATGCTGTCGGGCATCTATCAGCCGGACGCCGGCAGCATTTTAATCGGCGGCAAGCCCGTCAGCATCCGCTCGCCCAAGGACGCCATATCGCTTGGCATCGGCATGATTCACCAGCATTTCAAGCTGGTGGATTTGTTCAGCGCGAGGGAGAATATACTGCTCGGGCACAGCGCCAAGGGCGGCTTGTCGCCCGACGCGGTGTGTGAAAAGCTCGGGTTGAAGGCAGACCTCAACAAAAAAGTGTATAACATGTCGGTGTCGGAAAAGCAGACGGTGGAAATCCTCAAGGTGCTTACCCGCGGCGCGGACATCCTCATTTTGGATGAACCCACCGCCGTGCTAACCCCGCAGGAGATTGAGGCGCTGTTTGATATTCTCCGCGTGATGAAGCAGGAAGGCCGTGCCATCGTCATCATCACCCACAAGCTGGAGGAGGTGATGGACATCTCCGACCGCGTGGCGGTGCTGCACAAGGGCAAGAATGTGGGCACCATCGAAACCGCGCAGGCGGACCGCTTTGTACTGACCGAGATGATGGTGGGCCGACGGGTGGATTTGAACATCCAGCGCGTACCGGCGCGGGTGGGCGATACGATTCTTGATATTCACCAGCTGTGCGTCACCGGCACCGATGGGCATCAGGAACTGCAAAACGTCAGTTTCACCCTGCGGGCGGGCGAGATACTGGGCATCGCGGGCGTGGCCGGTTCCGGTCAGAAGGCGCTGTGCGAGGCCATCGCCGGGCTGCAGGAGGTATCGGGTGGCAGCATCCTACTGGATGGTAAGCGCATCGACGGGCTCAGCCCGCGGGAAATCATCCAGCGCGGCGTGTCCCTGGCCTTTATCCCCGAGGACCGCCTGGGCATGGGGCTGGTGGGCAGCATGAACATCCCCGACAACCTGCTGCTCAAAAGCTACCGCGACCAAAGCGGCGCCTTCCTCAGCCGCAAGGAGGCCCGGGAGGAGGCGCGGGAGATGGTGCAGCGGCTGGATATCGCGACCCCCAGCCTGACCATCCCGGTGCGCAAATTATCCGGCGGCAACGTACAAAAGGTGCTGCTGGGGCGGGAAATCAACCTCTCCCCCCGCGTGCTGATTACCGCCTACCCGGTGCGCGGGTTGGATATCGGGGCCAGCATGCGCATCTACGACATGCTCAACGAGCAAAAACAAAAGGGCGTTGGCGTGCTGTTTATCGGGGAGGATTTGGACGTGCTGCTAAGCCTTTGCGACCGCATTGCCGTGCTGTCCTCAGGGCGGCTGACCGCCATTGTGGATAGCAAGTTTGCCACCAAGCAGCTGCTGGGCATGAAGATGACAGGGCTGACCACCGACAAGGAGGATGCCTATGCCTAACCGCGCTGCCTTGTTTGACCGCCTGCATGTGGTGCAGCGGGGCGAGCTGACCCCCGCACGCACCTGGGCCTACCGCCTGTTGGCGGTGCTGGGCGCCTTGATGATCGGCGGTCTGTTGCTGCTATTCCTGGGGCTCAACCCCTTCAGCGTATACGGCACCATGCTGCGCGGTGCTTTGGGCAGCGCCGGTATGCAAAAGGAAACGCTCAAGCTGATGATTCCCCTGTGCCTGGCGACGCTGGGCGTGGCGCTGGCCTTCAAAATGCGTTTCTGGAACATCGGTGGGGAAGGACAAATCTGCGCGGGCGCAATCGCGGCCAGCTATTTTGCCTATTTTCACAACGGTCTGCCCCGCTGGATGCTGCTCATCGTGATGGCGCTGGCCGCCATTGTGGCAGGCGGCTTGTGGGGACTGGTGCCCGCGTACTTTAAGACACGCTTTGGCACCAATGAGACGCTGTTTACGCTGATGCTCAACTACATCGTGATGTACTTCATCACCTACCTGCGTGAAGGCCCCTGGCGCGACCCACAGGGCGGCTTTGCCGCCATGCCCCGCTTCGCCAAGCAGGCGCGCCTGCCCGAGGTGCCCTTCCCCGGTGTGGGCAATGTGCACATCGGGTGGATTGTGATGCTGGTGATGGTGGCCTTCCTGTTCATCTACCTGCGCCACACCAAGCAAGGATATGAGCTGACCGTGGTGGGCGAGAACGAGATGACCGCCCGCTATGCCGGTATGCCGGTCAAAAAAATCGTGATGCGCACCATGTTCCTCAGCGCCGGTATCTGCGGCCTGGTGGGCATGCTGCAGGTGGCAGGGCCAGACCGCCAGCTGACGGATGCTGTCGCCAATGGGCGTGGGTTTACGGCGGTCTCGGTCGCCTGGCTGGCGCGGCTGTCACCGGTGGGCATCCTCATCGTGTCCTTCCTGTTTAGTGTGCTGCAAAAGGGATGCAGCATGATGCAGACCGAGTATCGCATCCCCGCCTCCATGTCCGATATCCTGCAGGGTGTGATTCTGTTCTTCGTGCTGGGCAGCGAGTTCTTTATCCGCTACCGCATTGCCCTGAGGAAGGAGGCCCGCGCATGACTTTCTTAGACCAACTGCTGGCGTTCCTCTACGCCGCCATTCTGGCCAGCGTGCCGCTGCTGTATGGCACACTGGGCGAGATACTGATTGAAAAAAGCGGCAACCTCAACTTGGGTGTGGAGGGCATGATGTACCTGGGGGCCATCATCGGCTTCCTGGCTGCCTTTCTGATGGAAAGCGCAGTATTGGCCCTGCTGTTCGCCTTCCTGGCGGGCATGGCGGGGGCAGCCCTGTACGCCTTTATTACCGTCACCCTCAAGGCCAATCAAAACGTGACCGGCCTGACACTCACCATCTTTGGCACGGGTGTGGCCAACTTCATCGGCGAATCGCTCAAGGAGAATTACCCCGCTGGGTCCGTTGTGGTGGCCGATGGTGTCAAGCGGGCACTTTTGCCGCTGGATATGGGCGCGCTGAGCGATATCCCGGTGATTGGTCGGCTGCTCTTCAGCCACTCCATCCTCACGTATCTGGTCATCCTCATTGCCATCGGCATGAGCCTGTACTTCAACCGCACGCGCCAGGGCCTCAACCTGCGCTCGGTCGGTGAAAACCCGGCTGCCGCGGACGCGGTTGGCATCAACGTGAGCCGGTACAAGTACATTCACATTCTGCTGGGCGGCGGCATCTGCGGGCTGGGCGGTGCGTATATTTCTCTGGTCACCGCGGTGGGCAACTGGCAGCCCAACATCGTGGGCGGGCAGGGCTGGATTGCGCTGGCGCTGGTCATCTTCTCCTCCTGGAGCCCGTTGAAGGCCATCTTAGGTGCTTTGATATTCGGCGCGCTGAGCGTGCTGCGTCTGTACATCCCCAAGGAGGTCATCGACATTCCCGGCGCCATCTTCTCCATGCTGCCGTTTGTGGTGACGTGCCTGGTGCTGGTCATTTCGTCCATCCGCATGCGCAGGGAAAACCAGCAGCCCGCAGGGTGCGGCATCAACTACTTCCGGGAGGAACGCTGATGCATCCCCTGCTGGAGGCCATTGACGCGCTGATGGGCGTGACCGCCCCGCTGGTGGCCATCGACGGCCCATGCGCCGGCGGCAAGAGCACCCTGGCCAAGCGCCTGAAGGAGCTGTATCCGGAAGCTGCCGTGTACCACATGGACGATTTCTTTTTGCAGCCAACAATGCGCACCCCGGAGCGTCTGGCCGAGCCCGGCGGCAATGTGGACAGGGAGCGCTTTTTGCGGGAGGTATTAATCCCCCTGTCCCAGGGCGTACCCTTCACCTACCATGTGTACGACTGCCAGCGCGACAGCCTGGCCCCGGTGCAGGCAAGCCCGGCGCCGCTCTCCATCATCGAAGGGGCCTACAGCCTTCATCCCGACCTGCGCGACCATTACGACCTCAAGGTATTTCTGGATGTACCCCCGGATGAGCAAATCAAGCGCATACTGGTGCGCAATGGGGAACGTATGGCCCAGCGATTCTTCCGCGAGTGGATTCCCATGGAAAACGCGTATTTTGACGCCTTCTCCGTCCGGGAAGCAAGCGATCTGGTGCTTGGCAGCAGCGAATAACTCATAGAAACTGCAAAGGCGCGCCCCGAAGCGGAGCGCGCCTTTGCGATGGATAGTCGTTCAGCTATTTCACCGCGGCCTGCTGCAAAAACTGCGCAATCGCCATCAAAGCGTTGGGGCCAAAGCGGGCGTCGCTGTGGCTGCCGTCGACCTCCAGATAGGTGCCGTTGGGGTATTCCTTGGCCAGGCGCTGTGCCTGCTCCACCGGAATCATGCGGTCATTCTTGGCGCCGATAACCAGCGTTTTGGCCTCTGTCTCCCTGGCGTACAGCTTGTTCTGATACTTGTTGCGCACCAGGAACTCCAGAAAGTTGGGCAGAATGTTGGCATCCATCACGCCATTAATCAGCTCCCGGCCGTCATAGAAGGGTGCCATCAGAACCAAGCCGGCGGGCTCCTTTTCGGCGGCCAAGCGCGCGGCAGGACCGGTGCCCAGGCTCCACCCGGCCAGCACAATGCGCTGCGGGTCTACATCCGGGCGGGCAGCCATATGGTCCCACACGGCCAAGGCCATGCGGTAGATGTTGTCGTCGCCGGGCTGTCCCTGGCTTTGTCCATAGCCTGGGTTATCCACCATCAGCACATTGTAGCCGTTGAACAACTGACCGGCTTGCGCGGTGCCCGCGATGCTGCTCATGGAGCTGGCCGCGAACTCGCCATTGCCGCCGAAGTAGATGACCAGCCCGGCGCGGTCGGGCGCGTTCTTCCACAGCCAGCCGTGATAGGTCTGCCTGGCACGGTCAGACACGGTGATTTCCTCCATGCCTGCCATCGCCTTCACTTTTGCTTCGTCGGCGGCGTCATAGTGCGCGGTCTGGTACATCATTTCGTTTTGCAGGTTCCACACGATGCCGCCCACCGCGATGCCCAGCGACAAGACGATAATCAGCAGCCAGCGCAGAAAGTTTTTGATGCTGCGCCCGGGGCGGTTGGCCGGAAACACCATCAGCACAAACACCGCCAGCGCCACCAGCGCGAAAACGATGTAGTACGGCATGGACATGGCCGTCGCATTGAACATGCGCTTGAGCACCATATCGCCCAAATAAAGCAGGCCGACAGCCACCGCGCCCGCGAATATCAAAGAGCCCAGGGTTCTGAACACGGATACGCCCCGACGTTTTCCCGACATTGTCCAAACATCCTCCACTTGGTTTCATTTTACCAAATAATTATACCCATCCCGCCGTATTTGAGCAAGCAGACCACCACCTCCCGCCTTGACGGGTATGAAGGACCTGCCTATACTGAGGCGGATGACCATGCATTTGCGAAAATCATCGCAAGGTGTATGCAAACATCCCGCAGGGTCGTGCGTTATATAGTGGACACGGTAGATGGAGGGGCGAGTGAGCCACGGTGAGGACTACGCCACGCAGGTTGAGGCGCTGTACCGGCAGTACGCGGATGACGTGCTGCGCGTCAGCTATTTCTACCTGGGCGACCGCGGCAAAGCTGAGGATGTCACGCAGGATGTGTTCATCCGCCTGATGGAGAACCAGCCTGTGCTGAAAGCCGGGAGTGAAAAATCCTGGCTGCTGAAGGTAGCGCTCAACCTATGCCGCGACCTGTGGCGCAGCGCCTGGGCCAGGCGGGTTATCCTGGGCAGTAAAAAGCTGGAAATACTGCCCGCCCATGATGACATCGACAACCGGCTGGAAAAGGAAGCGCTGATGCAGGCCATTCACGGCCTGCCCCCCGAGGTGCGCGAGGTGTTTATTCTGTTCTATTATCAGGGCTATGGCATCGAGGACATCGCTGCCATGCTGGAGGTACCGGCCGGTACCATCGCCAGCCAATTGTCCCGCGGACGAAAGAAGTTAAAGGTCATGTTGGAGGAGGAGACGACAGGTGGATAAGCTCAACAAACTGCCTGACATCGCAAACGAGGCGCTGGGTGGCCTGAAGGCCGACCAGGCCCTCTATGAGCGCATCATTAGCGGGGAGCACAGGCCCAGTCTCCGGCAGACAGGCTTTCCCCTGCGGCGCGCGCTGACGCTGGCCTGCTCACTGGTGTTTGTGCTGGGCATCGGGGCCATCGGGATCAACCTGTTCCTGCATCGGGATACACAGACCTCCCTCATCAACACCCAGGTCGCCGGCAATCTGCCCGCGGGCGGCGTGCTCAGCGCGTGGGATTTGCCCCGCGGCAGCATCACGCTGGATTCCTCCGGCGGCGTACCCACCTATAAGGGCGTGTGGGCCAATGGCTCGGGCGGCAACTTCCCCCTGATTCGGGTGAATGGCGGCTATTACCGGCTGCTAAGCAACCCTTCGCACATTGATGGCGGGCTGCTGGGCGGCCAGCTGGGCACCGTGGAGGTGTATACAGAAGAGCCCGCGCTGGACCAAGGCCAGCAGGTGCTCAGCAACGTAGCGCCCCAAGGCACAGCCGTCTATGCCGTTAGCGGCATGCATGGCACCGCCGTGGCCGCGGAGGTGGATGGCCGCACCCGTGTATTCCAGCGCGTGTCCTATAGCGGCAGCGCGCTGACGGGCGGTGAGGGCCTGGGCAGCACCTTGCAGGGCCAGGTTGTCGGCCTGCAGCTATCCGGCGTGGGCACCGTGACCGACCCCGGCCAGGTGAGCAGCCTGATGAGCACGCTGACGGGCAGTGCCTCCTGGCAGGGCGCTGCCAGCCGCGGCAGCGACCAGGCGCTGCTCATCCAATATCAGAACGGCATCGTGCTGCAAATGGCGGTGCGCGGCAGCAACCTTATCGCCTGCGGCACCTGGAGCAACCAGGCATTTCTGGACGCGTTCCAGGCAGCGGTACAGCAGTGAGAGGTTAGGAGTTAGCGGTTAGCGGTTAGGAGTTATACGCTTATGAGCTGTTAATATTTTCCTGCTGTCAACAGAAAAATCACATTAAAACGGGAGCCATTCGCGCACACGCTGCGCAGATGGCTCCCGTTTTTCACCCCTAACTGCTAACCGCTCACCCCTCGCCCCTACAGCCCGCGCTCCTCCAGGGTGCGGATGCGGCGGCGCAAAAGGATGGATTGTACGAGCAGCGCCAACAACAGCACGCCCGCCGCTGACCAGGCGACGATTTCGCGCAGCGGTATACCCTGCTGCTCATCTTTGTCCTCCGTCGGCTCAAATACCACGGTTTTTTTCTCCTCCACCTGGGTGGTGAGCGGCACCTGTTGGCTGTACTGTTTGCCGTAGGCATCCTCGTAGGTGATGTCTACCCGGCCGTCCACCGGGCCCAGGGCGTCCATGGCGGCACGCAGGTTGGCGGAGGCCTGCTTGCTCTCGCCCGGGTCCAGTTTGCCCACCAGCAGGCTGCCGCCGCCGGAGAGGCCCGGCAAATCAAACGTAAGCAACACATTATGCAGGGCACCGCGGCCCATGTTCATGATATTCATGCCAAAGGTGGCGATATCTCCCTGCATGACGCTGCGGGGCAGCGCAGGCTCGCCAAAGCGCAGCCGCGCCTCCTGATACACGGGCAATGTAAAGCGCTCAGCGCCACTGGCCGTCTTGTCCTCCCCATAGCGTACCTCCCAGGATAGTGCCACGGCGTGGGGAAGCGCCGACGCCGTGGATATCACCCGCATGGGCAGCGACAACGCCCGCTCCTCACCGGGCCTTAGCACATCCAGGCGCAGGGTGTCGGAGACTAGGGGCAATATCTCCCCCTTATCGTCCACAAAGCGCAGCCTGATGTCCCGCATCATCTGGCTGGTGCTGGGGTTGCGCGCCGTGATGCGAAGCAGCCCCTCTTCACCCACCAGCAAATCCTTGTCGGCCGCCACATCAGTCAGCGACAGCGCAGGGACCTCTGTATTGGGTAAGCCATCCCGGATGACCAGCAGGCCGGGGAACAACTGGCGAAGCGACACCCCGGCAGCATCCTTCCCCTCGATGACGACGTCATAGGTGTAATCGCCCTTCACCCGGTCGCGGTACAGCGGCAGTTTGAAGTGCACCTTGTATAGGTTCACCTTTCCACCGGCCACGGTCTCCTCGCGGCGCGCCACCACTTGGCTGAATGCGCCGTCCATCGGGGCGGGAAAGGCCGCGGCATCACCCGGCACAAGCGTGGCCGTGATGTCCCCTTCACTTACATCGCTCTGTAGTGGCAGCACGATGTGCGCCGTGCGTCCTTCTACCAGCGGTTGATAGCCTTGGGCGTAAGGGCGTGCCATTTTTTCGTACACGTTGCGGGTTTCGATTGTGAAAGGCTCTTGCTGCGCCAACACCGGCGCAAGGCTTGCCACGAGCATAGCAACGCAAACCATCAGCATATATCTTTTCATTGTATGTATTCCTCAAAGCTCCCGGATATTGTCCACAATGCTGGCGCGGGTCACCTGCCGCAGGCGGCCGCGCAAGCCCAGCGCGCTCACCAATGCCAGCAGCGCCAGAAACAAAGCCTGTGCGGCCACCAGCCAAATGATGGATATCCCTTGCGGCAAATAGGTGTTGCGCCACTTCATCCAAAGGAGAATGGCCACGCTGAGCATCAGCCCAAGGCCTGCGCCCCACCCCAGCATGGCATACGCCTGCCGTCGATAGGAGGATAGGATATCGCCCAGGGGCGCGCCCACCGCGCGCAGGGTGCCGATGGCCCGCCGGTCGGACTTGATGCGGTTGGTGAGCGCGTTGTTCACCATGCTCAGGCTGAGGGCAAAGAACAGCAGTACCAGCGCCCCCAGCGTGGCAAACAACACCAGTGTCCATTGCCGCTGCTCCCTTGCGCTCTGGAAGGTATCGGTGAGTTGCAGGTTATCGCCGCGCAAAGCAATATCGGCCAGGGTATTATGCAGAAAGCTGCGCGCTTCCTCGCCCGGCGACCGGTTGAGGGTCAGCGATACTTTGTGATATCCAACATCGTCCATCCCTAACGCCTGTAAGCCGGACAGGCTGGTCGCCATTTCTCCGGTTCCATAGATTTCCCCAAACAAACCACCCGATCCATCCCGCAGGATAGCGCCTATGCGCACGGTTCTTTGGTTGCGCAGGGCACTTCGCACGGTTTCCGGCTTAGGCATCCATCGTCCAGCGTAATCTGATTCGCCTGAAGGCAACAGGCGCAGCAAGTCGATTTCCTGTCCCACACGGAAGACATCATTGTGATACACATGGTCGTACTGCTGCCCCTCCTTTGGGGTGGTCGTGCTATCTATGCCAACACCGTTCCCATCCGGAGTGACCTCCACGTTCAGGTAGATGGCGTCGGGCGCGACCAACAGAACATCGCGACCCTCGTTGATGGCCTGCAGGTCCATGGTGCCCGCAATGACCCGCTGCTGCAAAGCTCTCAGAGAGTCTTCGTCAATCGCAGTCAGTGTGGTCGTAAACAGCTCCTGCTGCATATTCATGGCGCTGCGCAATGTGTTATATTCCTTGCGCTGATATGCCCAGTGTTCCCGGTTCCACCATGGTGGAACATCCTTCTCGTCTCCAATGAGGTAGCCATTGAACGAGGTGGTCCCCAGATAGGGCGTCACCTTGTCCAACAGCAAATTCACATTAACCTGTTTGACCATGCGCACCTGTTTCACATAGGGCAAGCCCATCACCTGCGCCATATCCGCCTCGCTGAGCAGCCGCTGTTGAGGAAAATCATCAATCATCCCACCGCCGATGAACATGGGGCGGTTAATCTCGTAATCATAGATTGCCGGGGTGGTATGCATGGTGCCGCGCACCCCCAGCCAGCCAAAGGTGATGATGATCATGCTGAGCGCTACCAGCAGGCTTACGCCCGCCTGGCGGGATTGATACAGCCGCAGATGACGCGAAGCCAGCAGCGCCGGCACGTCAAACGTTTGTCTGGGCTTTACACGCAGGCGCTTGCGGGCGCGCAGCAGGGAAGTTTCCCGGATGGCCTGCATGGGCGATACCCCGGCTGCCCTATGCAGCGGGGCCGCGGCTGCCAGCATGACCACCCCAAACGACAGCACCAGCGCCGCCGGCAGAAACCACCATACGCTGTAAAACTTGATGACGCCCCCAGTCAGCGCGGTGATGCCGCGCACCATAAGCCACGCCAAGCCAATCGCAACCGGGGTACTGACCAGCGCCATCAGCAATGCCTCCCGCCCGAAGATTTGCCTGATTTGCCGGGAGGTAGCACCCACAGCGCGCATCATGCCAATCTGCTGACGGCGCTCATTCAGGCTGGCGCTGAAGGCGTTGACGATGCCCATACAAGCGGCCAGGATGAGCGCGGCACCCAGGCTGCCCGCCACCGTCATCAGGAAGGCGGCCATGTTTTCCGGATTGGCGTCCAAGACGTTGTAGCGTGTGAATAACACGTTGTACGCGCCCCACGCTTCACCGGCCATCTTTTCAAAGGCAAGTAAACCCACCAGCGGCGCCAGCACCACGGTGCGGTGCTCCACAGGCCGCCCACCGGGCGCCACTTGCTCATCCTGCGCTGTCAAAGCGGCAGGCATTTGAAGGTAATGAGCCTCGCTGTAGTAGCTGGCATAGCCTTCATAGTCCTGCGGTTTCAGAATGCCCACCAGCGTATAGGTCTTTTTAACTGTATCCGGCAGGAATTTCGCGTTGCCAGCCGGGGTTTTTACCGTGAGGGTCAGCGGCTGGCCTAACGGCACATCCAGCCGCATCTTTTGCAGCAGCCCGTATTCCAGGGCAATCTCTCCCGGCTTTTCCGGCAGGCGGCCCTCCAGCAGCGTGCGGTATAGCATATCCTGCGCCGTATCGTCGTAGTATCCAATGGCAAAGCCGGTGGTGGCCTCCTCCCCTATGACGTAGACGCTGCCCACCGCGGTCACATACCGGCTGTCCAGCATCTGCTGGGGTTCTGCCTGCTCAGCATCGCGCAGGATGGCATCCTGACGGCCTGCCCGCTGCTGATACCTGTCCTGAAAGGAAAAATAGATGCTCTGCGCCAGCAGCAGCAGGCTTGACACAAAAAACACTGCTAGCACAATGCCGACCCACAGCGATACATATTGCTTTTTGCGCGCGCGGATGCTGCCCATGGCCAGGCGGTTGATGCTCAATTTGCCGTTCATGTCATTTTGCCCCGCTGTCCGAAGCCACGCGCCCATCCTCCAGACGGATGATGCGGTCGGCCTGCTCGGCGATGCCCAGGTCATGTGTCACAAGCACCAGCGAAACGCCCAGCTCCTGCCCCACCAGGCGCAGCAGAGCCAGCACCTCGCGCCCTGTCACACCGTCCAGGTTGCCGGTCGGCTCATCGGCAAACAGGATGGCCGGCTTGTTGGCCAACGCGCGCGCGATGGATATGCGCTGCTGCTGCCCGCCAGATAGCGCGCCCGGCAGGTGGCTCAGCCGGTCGCCAATGTTCAGCATCTCCACCAAGCGATCAATATAGACCTTGTCGGGCTGCTTTTTGTCGAGCATCACAGGCAGCAGGATGTTTTCGTACGCCGTCAGCTCCCGCACCAGGTTGTACGCCTGAAACACAAAGCCAAAGCGCCGCCGCCTGAGCAGCGACAGCTGATTATCATTATACTGATATAAATCGGCATCCTCATAATACACCTTGCCGCCGGTGGGGTATTCCAGCCCGCCCAGCATGTGCAGCAAGGTGGATTTGCCCGAGCCGCTGGGCCCGGTGATGGCACAGAAGCCGCCTGGCTCAAAGCCCAGGCTGACCTCCCGCACCGCGTGCACAGCATATTCGCCTGTCTGAAAGGTCTTGCTCAGGTTCTCGCATCGCATAATGGTCATATCCGCACCTCCCATGACATCAGCATAGCGCATACGCCTTACCATTGGGTGACGGCTGTCTTACGATTTCTTAAGGGTGTGGCGCAGGTCCGGCAGGGTGACCACAACCCGCAGGCCTTTGGGGCCATTGCTCGCCTGGATGGTGCCGTGATGCAGGCGGATGATTGCCCGCGCGATGCTTAGGCCCACGCCTGTGCCCTCATGCTGGCTGGAGCGGGCGCTGCGGAAAAACCGCTCAAACAGCCGCGGCAAATCCTCCGTCGGCACGCCGCCGCCGTCGTCCTCCACCTCGATGGTGGCCGATGTCTCCCCGGCCGACAACCGCACCCACACCGTGCCGTTCCGGGCGGTGTGCGCACAGGCATTCTTGATGAGGTTGCCCATCGCCTCGCCCATGCGGGCCGCGTCACAGCGAATCGTGGCCTCTCCCGATAGCAGCAACTGCTTGTTGGGGTATAGCGGGCGAAAGCCCTCGATTACCTCATGAGCCACGACGTGCAGCTGGCAGAGCTGCATGGCAAAGTCAACGCCGCCAGCGCGCAGCTTCTCCAGCCGCAGCAGGGCCGCGATCATCCGCTCCATGCGTTCAATCTGCTCAATCTGCTCATCAACATGCGCCGAGGCGTCCATCTCGCAGTACAGACGAAGCGAGGCCAGCGGCGTCTTGAGCTGGTGAGACAGCTCCACAATCATGTCCCGCCCGTGCCTGCTTTGCGCGTCTAGGCTCGAATAGACGTGCAGCAGGCGGCCTTGCAGCGCGGCGATGCTGTTATCCAGCGCTGCCAGCGCGTCCTCGCGCAGGTTGACCTGGGGCTGGGCCTTTGGGGAGGCGATAAATTGCTCCACCCGCCGGGACAGCTGCCCAACCTCCCTCCGAAAGCGCACCAGGCGATAGCCGATGATGACTAGGGCTACCCCCAGCGCCACAGCCAATCCCAACAGCAGCCATACGGCTATTCCTCCCATTGGTACCCCACCCCCCGCACCGTGCGGATACGGTGCGCGCCGATTTTCTCCCGCAGGCGGCTAACATGCACCGACAGCGTATTGTCATCAATGTATTGCCCGCCTTCGTCCCATATCTGCTGAAGCAGCATGCCGCGGGTGATGATGCGCCCGGCGCCGCGCGCCAATGTGGTGAGGATGCGATACTCGGTGGGCGTCAGAAATACCTGCTCATCATGCACGGTTACCGTCATACGGTCTGCGTCTATATGCAGGCCGGCCACCTGCCGGGGCTGGCTTTGCCCGCGGCGCAGCAGCGCGCGGATGCGGGATAGCAGCTCCAGCATGCGAAACGGCTTGGCTACATAGTCGTCACCGCCCCCTTCCAGGCCGCGTACCACGTCCATCTCCTCATCGCGCGCGGTGAGAAACAGGACCGGCAAGGCTTGCCCCCGGTCCCGCCAGCGGCGGCACAGGCTCACCCCATCGCCATCCGGCAGGCCCACATCCAGCACCGCCAGGTCAAACGCCTCCTGCGCCATCAACCTGTCGGCCTGGGATGCAGTAGCCGCCGCCGTCACGCGCATCCCTTCCCGTGTCAACAGCTCGGTCAGCCCATCGCGCAGATGCGCGTCGTCCTCCACCAGCAGCACATGCTCCATACCTTCCCCCAAGCGACTACATATTAATATCAGTATAGCATAGCCCGGCATTGCATCGCCCTATCTTGCGGTATCGTAAGATACGCCAAAGCCGCCTGTCATCGGCGGCTTCATCGTCAAGGCTTCGTAGATTTAAATGTGGTCGAAGAACGCTTCCTTGTCCTCGGTGCGCAGAATGCCGTCGGCATCAAAGTGCAGCGCGATGGGTGTGGTCTTGATGTATTTGAGGATGTCGTTCATGCGCACGCTCTCCTGATAGCTCATCATGGTGAAGGAGACGCCGTGCCGCCTGGCGCGCCCGGTGCGGCCGATGCGGTGCAAATAATACTCATTCTCGTTGGGCAGGTCGTAGTTGATGACGGCCTCCACATCATCCACGTCGATGCCGCGAGCGGCCACGTCGGTGGACACCAGAATGGGGAACTTGCCGCGCTTGAAGTTGTTCATGATGGTGGTGCGCTTGCTCTGCGGGATATCGCCATGCAGCGCCTCGGCCTGATAGCCCTGCTTTTGCAGCTTGTCGGCCACGCGCTGCGCCATATACTTGGTGTTGGTAAAGACCATCACCCGGCGGAACTCAT
This sequence comes from uncultured Clostridia bacterium, assembly GCA_937874275.1. GTDB lineage: Bacteria > Bacillota > Clostridia > Christensenellales > Aristaeellaceae > UBA1038. The sequence continues at coordinate 16,073 of CALNAU010000237.1, forward strand.
CGCTGTCCAGCAGGTAGCTCAGGCGCTCCAGCTTACTCTCGCGCGGCACGATGATGGTGTACTGCGTGATTTTGGGCTTGTCCTCCTGGGTGGCCTCTACATAAATCTCGATGGGCTCCTGCTGATACTTCCAGGAGATGGTCTGCACGTCGGCATTGGTGGTGGCTGAGAACATCACCAACTGGCGCGTGTGGGGCACGGACTCGATGATGCGGGTCACATCTTTCACAAAGCCCATCTTGAGCATTTCGTCGGCCTCGTCAATCACCATGGTGTGCACCTGATCCAGGCGCACCATGCCACGGTTCATCAAATCCAGCATACGGCCGGGGGTCGCCACCACAATCTGCGGTTTGCGCTTGAGTTGCGCCAGCTGGCGCGCGATGGGCTGCCCGCCATACAGCGAGGCGATACGAATCTGCGGGATAAAGTGTGCCAGCGACGTCAACTCCTGCGTGATTTGCATGGCCAGCTCGCGGGTGGGGGCCAGCACCACTTCCTGTACGCGCTGCTCGGTCAGGCTGATATACTCCAGCATCGGGATGCCAAAGGCGATGGTCTTGCCCGTACCGGTGGGAGCAATGCCGATGACGTCGCGCCCCGCCATCATGGGCGGGATGGTCTCCTTCTGCACGGTGGTGGGGGTATGGATGCCCATCGCCTCCAGCGCCTTGAGGATGTCAATGGAGACGTTCAGTTCTTCAAACTCTTTGGAATAGGCCAATCAGTTACCTCGTTTCATTCTCTTTGGGCATAGCCCAGCACGCCGCCGGCGCGGCATCATATGATTATAGCCAGCCGTGCATTGCCCTGTCAACTCGACAAAGGGGCAGCGGTGCGCTAAAATGCGCATATCTAATGAGGAGGTTCGCCGTGTACACACCGCAACACCTGAGCGACATTGACAAACAATACAAGCAGCGGTTGAACTGGCTGATGCTGGCGCAGGCCGTGCTGCTGGCGGGGCTAGTCTATTCCCTGGTCATCCGCTCGCGCTGGCTCACCACGGCACTGTTCATCGCCATGGGCGCGCTGGCGCTGTTCTATTGGGGGCTGGTGCTCTCCCCCATTTACGCGTACCGCAAGTTTCTGCGCGACTTGCTTGGCGGCCGTCAGCGGCCCTATGCGGGGCAGTTCCGCGGGTTTGATGCCAACGAGCACCTGCGCGACAACGT
>CALNAU010000238.1 GCA_937874275.1 uncultured Clostridia bacterium
TGCTGGAAAAAGCCTCCTATATCATCATGGTAGAGGATGGCAACCAGGACAATAAATTCACCGAAGCCGCTGTCGAGAAGGAAGCTCCCATCACGCTGCTGAGCACCATCGCCGATGCCATGACCGTACTGAAAGACCTGTTCACCCCCGCTGAAGCGAAATAACAATCCCTGCCTGCGCCCGCGCGGTTTGTTCCGTGCGGGCGCAGGATATTGCGCAAGTCAACGACGGACAAGCAGTCGATATGAGGAGGACGGCACCATTGGAGATTGAACTGATTATCTTTCTCACCATGCTGGGCGTGTTCCTGATCGGCAACTTTTTGTTTAAACTGCCGGTCAGCCTGTCCATGATTGCCGGCGCCATTGGTGGCGCCTTGGTTGCAGGGGAAGGATTGCCCCTGCGACATCTATTTGAAGGCACCTTCGTGTACATGGACACGCTATTAATCATTGCCTCAGCCATGGTATTCATGTCGGTTATTCAGGAGTCGGGCGCTTTGGAGGCGCTCAATGCCCTGATTGTATCCAAATTCCACCGCGTGCCTGCCCTCATGCTCATCTTCTTGATGTTGATGGTGATGTTCCCCGGCATGGTAACAGGTTCCTCCACCGCCGCCGTCCTCTCATCCGGCGCGCTGGTCGCCCCCGTCTTCCTGCTGTTAGGCATCCCCAAGGCGCAGACAGGCGCGATTATCGCCCTTGGCGCCATCATGGGCATGGCAGCCCCACCGGTGAATATCCCCGCCATGCTGATAGCCGGTGGCGTAGATATGCCTTACATAGGATTTGAGGGGCCGCTCTTCTTCCTGACCATTCCGTCAGCCATCCTCATTGTGCTGTTTATCGGCTACCGGTATGCACGGCACATAAACTACGAGGAAGTCAAGCAATCGCTGAATCTGGATATCGGCAAACAGTACGGCATCCGCATTTATCTGCCGCTGATCGCCCTGGTTGTGCTGATGGTGGTCACCCGCATGTTCCCCACAGTGGTACCAAATCTCGGCATGCCCCTCATTTTCCTGATATGCAGTGTAATAGGCATGTTCACCGGCAAACGCTTTAACGCCCTTGCGGTTGCCCGCGAATCCATCAACACCACCATCCCAGTGCTTGGCAAACTGATGGGCGTGGGCATGTTCATCCAAGTGATGACGCTGACAGGCGTGCGCGGCTACATCGTCATCAACTGCTTGAGCCTTGGGCCAGCGTTGTTGTACCTGGCTATCTGCACGGTAATGCCGGCCTTTGGCGCGGTATCCAGCTACGGCGCGGCCTCGGTACTGGGTGTGCCCTTCCTGTTGGCGCTCCTATCCACGGGCAATCAGATTGTCATTGCGGCGACCCTGTCGTTCATCTGCTCATTGGGCGATTTGATGCCGCCTACTGCGCTCGCCGGCAACTACGCTGCCAAAATCGTGGAGCTCAAATACTCCAAGGTACTGCGTTACTGTGTAATCCCCTTCCTGTTCTGTGTATTGTTTGGCCTGGCAGTACTGCTCAAGCCGGACTTCTTCCGCTTTTTAGTATGAGGAGGCGCTGAATGTTATACGTATATTTGGGCCTGGTGCTGCTGTTGGCCATCGGCATTATTTGGAACATGTTTCGTGAAAAGGACATCCTCAAGCAGCTGGACGCGGCACTGGTGCTTGTACCCCTGATTTTGCGCCTGCTGCTGATTAAGTAAGGAGGACACGCTGTGCAGATTCATACCAAACACTATCGTATATCCGCCGCGATACTCATAGCACTGGCGGCTGTCGTCTGCGTGCTGCTGTCCACCCAATTCCTATCCATGCGCGAGGAGGAACCCATTTATCCCGGAGAGGGTGTCACCCAGACGCGCATGCTGTCCGATTGGTATCCGGCAATTCGTGGGACAGCCGGCGATACCGAGGTCTATGTGCTGCAAGGCGCAGCGGATGGTGACAGCATGTTGGTGCTGGGCGGCACACACCCAAACGAGCCTTCGGGTCTGCTGAGCGCCGTGATGCTGATTGAAAACGCCAAGATGGAGACAGGCACCCTGTATATTATCCCGCGCACCAACAACAGTGCATTCACCTGCACCGATCCGCAGGAGGGAACACCGATGCGTTTCCATATCAGCACGCCTGAGGGTGAGCGCTGGTTCCGCTTTGGATCGCGTGCAACCAACCCAATCCACCAATGGCCGGATCCGGAAATCTATGTTCACGCCTCTTCCGGACAGCGGCTTTCGGGCTCAGAAACCCGCAACATCAACCGCTCCTACCCGGGACGCACCGACGGCAATTTCACCGAATCCATCAGCTATGCAATTACGCAGTTGATTCAGCAGGAGGGCGTGGATATCACCATTGACCTGCACGAAGCCTCCCCCGAATACCCCACCATCAACGCGGTTGTCGCGCACGAGGATGCGATGGAACTAGCCAGCTGGGCACTGCTTGGCATGCAGATGGAAGGAATGGACATCGCGTTGGAGCCTTCGCCTAAAAATCTGCATGGATTAACCCACCGTGAGCTGGGCGACTATACCGATACCTTGGCTGTGCTGATGGAAACCGCCAACGCTTCCCAAGGACGGTTGCGCGGCAAAACAGACGAGCGCCTGATCGTGGAAGGCAAGGATAAATTCTATGTACGTGCCGCCCAATACGGCCGCCTATATGTCCCCTTTGACGAGAACGGTCATCCCCTCAGCGAGCGCGTTGCCCGCCACACCACCGGCATCTTGCAGTTTGCCCAGGCCTATAATGACCTGGGGCTGGGTACCATACAAATTACAGGGATGCCTACATTCGTGGAAATGCAGACTGATCTGGGGCCCTATTTGATTCCCAAAGCGAAGAATTGAGGTATGCTGTGAGTACATCAAAGCGATTCTATTGTCTGATAGCGGCCATCATGATGCTGACAGGCATGGCAACAGCCACTGGTGAAGTCAGAATGGCTGTGCGGCCTGACCCCAGCGTTGAAGTGGTTCTGGACCCTCCGTACGATTTTGACCCGGACCAAATGCTTCCGCGCGACTTCGGGGATTACTTCACACAGGATCATGAGGTTGAGGTGACCAGCTATCCCCTGCTGCCCGGCACCGAATGGGAGAATGAGGTGTTGGTTCTGAAGGGGAAGGAAGAGGGGCCAACCCTATATCTGATTGCCGGTGTGCACGGCGGCGAGATCGCCGCCTGGATGACCGGCAACCTGGTGAAAAAAGCCGGCCTCAAAGCAGGCACGCTGCACATCCTTTCCCCCGCCAATCCATGGGGCGCCAATCGTTCCCCTCGTACGCGCTATGTAACCAGTGAGGAAGACCTCAACCGCAGTTTCCCGGGCAAACCCGATGGCAACGCTGCGGAGATGGTTGCCGATGCCCTCTTCCAGGATGTAAAGCGCGTGAATCCCACCTTTGTTTTTGACCTCCATGAGGCCGCCACCAATGTGGAAGGAAGGGACTTCCTGGGGAATTCCCTCATCTACACTTCACTTGAAAAAATGAACGACCTGTACCTGGATATGCTGCTGGAGACCCAATTGGGCACATTGACCAGTGTTCCCTTCGACTTTTTCTCTCCCGGCCCTGCGGGCAGCGTCAACCGCACCATCAGCGAATTGCTGGGGCTGCCTGTCATCACGGTGGAGACCTATCGGGCCGACCCGCTGGAAATGCGCATAGCCAATCAACTGTCCATTGTTCAGTATGTGTTACAGCACTACGGCTTAATCTGATACATTAACCAGTAACGGCACACCACCCACCGCCAACGGCGCGTGGGTGGTGTGTTCTTTTTACTATGCTTGGTATCGAAATATCGCTACTTCATCACAAATGGATACAACGCCTCCGCCAACCGGATGGACAGCAGGCTCACCCGGTCGCGCCGCGCGGTGCTGCAGC
>CALNAU010000239.1 GCA_937874275.1 uncultured Clostridia bacterium
GCTTCTTGGCCTTGATATCGCGGCCGCCAGAACCGGTTAGTCCTCCGCCCGCCGGACGCTCAGCTGCGCCTGCTCGCCGTTGATATCCCAGTCCTGGGTGTAGGCGCCCTCAGGTGCCTCGCCCTGGGTGAGGGTGAGCGCCAGCACTACATTTCGTACCATATCGGCCCAGGTAACCAAGGCTTGGTTGACGGCGGGGGTGGCCCGGTAGGTTACGTGCACGCGGTCGGTCACCTCAAAACCGGCGTCCTTGCGCATGGTTTGCAGCTTGCTGATGACCTCGCGGGCAAAGCCCTCCTCCACCAGTTCCGGGGTGAGCACAGTATCCAGCGCCACGGTGACGCCCCGCTCCTCCAGGGTGGCCAGGCCTTCCTTCTGCACGGATTCGATGAGCACATCGTCCTTGGTCAGTTCCACCTGGGTATCGTCCACCGTGAAGCGCAGCGGCTCACCGCGGTCAAAGCCTTGCACGGCGGCGACGCCGTCCAGCTCCTTGAGGATGGCGCTGATTTTGCCCAGCAGCTTGCCATAGCGCGGGCCCAGTGTGCGCAGTTGAGGCTTCAGGAGGTAGCCGGTGAAGGCGCTGGCATCCTCGGTGAACACAACCTGTTTGACGTTCAGTTCATCTCTGGCAAGCTCGGCATAGGGGGCGTCAAAGTGCGCGCCCTTGACGTACAGCACGTTGGCCGGCTGGCGCACCTTCATGTTGGCCAGGTTGCGGCAGGCGCGGCCCAGGGTGACCACGCGCAGCAGTTCGTCCATCTGACGCTCCATGTCGGTGTCGATGCGGCTTTCATCCGCCAGGGGGTAGGCGCACAGGTGCACGGATTCCGGCGCGTCCGGGTTGACCGAGCGCACCAGGTTCTGATAGATGCTCTCCGCCAGGAAGGGCGTGAAGGGCGCGATGAGGCGGCTGATGGCCTCCAGCACCGTATACAGGGTGACGAACGCCGCCTCCTTGTCCCCGGCCATGCCCTTACCCCAGAACCGACTGCGCCCGCGGCGCACATACCAATTGCTCAGGTCATCCACCAAGCCTTGGATGGCGCCCGCGCTCTCGGGGATGCGCATCTCGGGCAGGCCTTCGTTGACCAGCTTGATGACGGAGTTGAGGCGGCTTAGAATCCACCGGTCCATCAGCGTCAGCTCTACCCGCTCGATGGGGTGCTGCGCCGGGTTGAAGCGGTCGATATCGGCGTAGAGGATGTAGAAGGCGTAAGTGTTCCACAGCGTGCTCATGAACTTGCGCTGCCCCTCATTCACCGCCTCCTCGCTGAAGCGGCTGGGTAGCCAGGGCGCGCCCGCGGTATAAAAATACCAGCGCACGGCGTCCGCCCCCTGCTTGTCCAGAATCGTCCAGGGATCCACCACGTTGCCCAAGTGCTTGGACATCTTGTGGCCGTCCTTGTCCTGCACATGGCCCAGCACCAGGCAGCTCTCATAGCTGGATTGGTCAAACACCAGCGTGCTGATGGCAAGCAGCGAGTAGAACCACCCGCGTGTCTGGTCTATGGCCTCGCTGATGAACTGCGCGGGGAATGTGGCCTCAAACTGCTCCTTGTTTTCAAAGGGGTAGTGCCACTGCGCAAAGGGCATGGAGCCGGAATCGTACCAGCAGTCAATCACCTCCGGCTCGCGGTGCATGAGCTTGCCGCACTCTGGGCAGGTGAGCACCACCTGGTCAATCCAGGGGCGGTGCAGCTCGGGCAGGTCGAAGGGGGCGGCGGTCATTTCCTCCAGCTCCTGGCGGGAGCCGGCCACATGCATATGTCCATCCTCACAAGTCCATACAGGCAGGGGGGTACCCCAGTACCGCTCACGCGACAGCGCCCAGTCCATCACGTTCTCCACAAAGTTGCCCATGCGGCCTTCCTTGATGTTCTCCGGGTACCAGCGGATGGAGCGATTGTTGTTGACCAGGCTGTCCTTCACGGCAGTCATGCGGATGAACCAGCCGCCGCGCGCGTAATACAGCAGCGGCGTATCGCAGCGCCAGCAGTGGGGGTAGTTGTGCGTGTAGTCCTCTTTTTTCAGCAAGAGACCTCGGTCGCGCAAGTCCGCCAAAATCAGCGGGTCCGCCTGCTTCACAAAGGAGCCTGCCCAGGGCGTCCCCGCCGCAAACTCGCCCTTAGGGTCCACCAACTGCACGAAGGGCAGCTGGTTTTCGCGCCCAATGCGGGCGTCATCCTCACCAAAGGCGGGGGCGATATGCACGATGCCCGTGCCGTCCGTCAGGGTGACATATGGGTCGGCCACCACATACCAGGCTTTCTCCCTGGGGTTGGCGAAGTTGTACAGCGGCTCGTATTCGGTGCCCTTGAGGGCATCGCCCTTAACGGTCTCCAGCGGCTCGATGCGCCCCTGCTGCTCCTCGGTGAACACCTGGGGCACCAGCGCCTTGGCCATCACGCAGGTGTCGCCATCCAGGCGGAACCACAGGTAATCTTCCTTCTCGTTGACGCACAAGGCCACGTTGCTGGGCAGCGTCCACGGCGTGGTGGTCCAGGCCAGCAGGTAGGTGTTCTCCCTGCCCTTCACGGGGAAGCGCACGAAGGCCGACTCGTCGCTGACCTCCTTGTAGCCCTGCGCTACCTCGTGGCTGCTGAGCGCCGTGCCGCATCGCGGACAATAGGGCACCACCTTGTGCCCACGGTACAGCAAGCCCTTGTCGGCAATCTGCTTGAGGCTCCACCACACGGACTCGATATAGCTGTCGTGGTAGGTGACATAGGGGTGTTCCATGTCCAGCCAGTAGGCCACCCGCTCGGACATATCCTGCCACTCGTTGAGGTACTTCCACACGCTCTGCTTGCAGGCCTTGATGAAGGGCTCGATGCCGTAGGCCTCGATCTGCTGCTTGCCGTCCAGGCCTAGCTGCTTTTCGACCTCCAGCTCCACCGGCAGGCCATGGGTATCCCACCCGGCCACACGCAGCACATCCTTGCCGTGCATGGTGTGGAAGCGCGGGATTAAATCCTTCATCGCGCGGGTGAGGATATGACCGATGTGCGGCTTGCCATTGGCGGTGGGCGGCCCATCGTAAAAGGTGAACCGCTCCTTGCCCTGGTGCTGCACAAAGCTTTTTTCCATGATGCCGTGTTCTTTCCAAAAGGCGCTGATCTCTTTCTCCCGCCCCAGGAAATCCATGTCCGTGGGTACTCTCTGGTACATAAACCCTCCATCTGTCCAATAAAAAACCCGCCCCAGTATGGGACGGATGACTCCGCGGTACCACCCAAATTGGCGCATAGCGCCCGCTTGATGCCGATAACGGCGGCTGCCGGGGCATGGGTTGCTTTGCTCCCCAATTGGCCCATGCTCCGAGGTGATCCGGCGGCTGGCGGTTTCCGCCGGGCTCACACCATCCCCGGCTCGCTTGAGGCCCTTACCGCGCCCGTCCTCATCTACGCTCTGCTATTATAACAATTTATGGCGGTTTGTAAAGACTTAGGCGCCCGTTGGCTTCTCCACATCATCTGCCTGATGTATACATCCG
>CALNAU010000240.1 GCA_937874275.1 uncultured Clostridia bacterium
TGGACTCAACGATGTCTTGAACCTTTTTACTGTACGATGTCTTGAACCTGGACATGATGAACACCGCGCTGGAAGCCGCGGTTAACTTGACTTCGCCCGAGCATCAGCCTTTGGCAAAATTGGCCAAGGACACCGCAGCCGGTGCCGTGCTGGTGACCGCTACGGCGGCTTTCATTGTTGGCATGATTATCTTTGTGCCCAAGACCTGGTCGCTGATTCAGCGCGCCATTCTGTGAGCGTCAGGTATACAGCAGAAATGGTTCGACAGCATGCCCAAATTCCATCACGCCCGGCGCGTGCTGCGCTATCAGTTCGTCCGTTGTCACCCCGCCAACACGAAAGGCATCGGTGCCTAACAGTTTATCCAGCGTATAGGAGTTTCCCCCGTCCCAACTGAGGAATTTCAAATAGTCCGGATACATGTCCCGGATGACTTCCAGCAGCTTGAGCCCCGCGTGACATACATCCGCCCGTTCCCTATCCAACAGGTGCAGCTGTACCCCGTGGCATTGCTGTCCCTGGTGCTTGCTGAACGTCGGTCGAAAAACCGTGCGCCGGAAATGAACACCCGGCAGCGCATATTCCCCCATGCGGGCTTCCAGCGCCGCGCCGACTATCCAGGGCGCGCCTATCAGTTCAAAGGGCTGTGTGGTGCCCCGCCCCTCCGATACATTGGTGCCCTCAAAAATGCAGGTGCCGATGTAGCTGAGCGCCGCAGACAAGGTGGGGCAGTTAGGCGACGGCGCTACCCAGGGCAGGTCGGTATCGTCCAGGTACATATGCCGCTGCCACCCAGTCAACGGCACCACAGTAAGATCCACATCCAACCTTAAATAGTGGCGTATGTACCGTGCATACTCACCGATGGTCAGGCCGTAGCGGGTGGGCAGTTCATAATCCCCCACGAAGGAGCGGAAGCTCAAATCCAATATGGTGCCGCCGCGTTTACGCCCGCCAATGGGGTTGACGCGGTCCAGCACCACCAGGCTCTTGCCTGCCTCGGCGCAGGCCTGCATGGCGTAGGCCAGCGAATACAGGTATGTGTAGAAACGCGCGCCCACATCCTGCATGTCAAACACCAGCACATCAAACGCATCCAGCATCT
>CALNAU010000241.1 GCA_937874275.1 uncultured Clostridia bacterium
TGCCCATTCCTCCTCACCCTGGGCAAAGTTGCGAACTTCAGTGTACTCTATCTCAGAACTTCTAGACAGAATCATCCATATTTTACATCAAAATATCATACGCCATCTTGGCCATCAGCAGCACCAGCACCACAATCAGCACGCCGCGGATGAGGCGGGAGCCCTTTTTGATGGCCAGCGACGAGCCCAGCCAGTTGCCCGCGATGCCAAACAGCGCCGCCGGCAGCCCCAGCGCGTAGAGCACATGCCCTTGCAGCATGAAGTTAATCAGCGCGCCCACGTTGCTGCCCAGGTTAATCAGCCGCGCCGCGCCCGACGCCTTGAGCGCCTCGGTGCCCAGCACCGTGACAAACAAAATCTGGATAAAGGTGCCCGTGCCCGGCCCCACCAGGCCGTCATAGGTGCCAATCAGCAACCCGATGCCAAAGCACACGGGCAGCGTCAGCTTTTCGTCGATGCGCGATTGGGTGTTGTTGAGGCTGTCCTTCTTGCGCAGCACAAAGACGGTGACGATGGGCAGCGCGCACAGCACAATCAGCCGCACGGTCTGCTCGGGCAATATGCTGACCAGCTGTGCGCCCAGGTAGCTGCCTGGCAGGCTGCCCGCCAGCGCGGCCAGCGCCAGCCGCCAGGGGATGAGCTTCTTTTGCGCGTACTTGCCCGTGGCCACCGCCGTGCCCGCGAAGGCGCCCATCTTATTGGTGCCCGCGGCCAGGGCCGGGGGCAGCCCCACCAGGTAGTAGGCGGGCAGGGAAATCAGCCCGCCGCCGCCCGCGATGCTGTCGATAAAACCCGCCAGAAAAATCAGCGGGCACACGATCAGATAGGTTTCAAGGGTCAGCTGCATGACAATCCCTCCATTTCCGCCATTCTACCACATGGATGCTTGACATTCATCCCCCCCGCGTGTTAACATACGGCAAAAGAACCAAGGGGGAACACGCCTATGAGGTATCCTACCATCGCGCTGTGGGGCGACTCCCTGGGACGGGGCATCGACTTTGACCAGGTCCGCGGCCGGTATGCCGTGCTGCGGCAGGGTTTCTACCGGCTGCTGGAGGAAAGCGGCCTGCTGAAGATTGACAACCACGCGCGCTTTGGCGCGACGGTGGTGGAGGGCCTGGCCGATTTTGAGGCCACAGGCGACATTGAGGCCGAGTATGTGGCGCTGGAGTATGGCGGCAACGACTGCAACATGCCCTGGGCGCAGATTGCGGAGGACCCGCACGGGCAGTATGACGCGGCGACGCCGCTTGCGGTGTTTGAAAAAACGCTGACCGCCTTTGCGGAGGCGGTGCGCGCACGCAACCTCAAGCCCCTGTTGGTTACGCCCCCGCCGCTGATTGCTGAGCGCTTTGTGGACTGGGTGTCCCAGGGGCTCAACAAGGCCAACATTCTGGCGCATCTGGGCGACGTGCAGCATGTGTACCGCTGGCAGGAGCACTATAGTGTGGCCGTGCGGCGCGTGGCCGACAGCCTGCGCTGCAAGCTGTTTGACGCGCGGGATTTGCTGCTGGCCGCCGGTGATTACCCGGCGCTGGTGGGCGTGGACGGCATGCACCTCAACGAACAGGGCCATGCCTACCTGGCC
>CALNAU010000242.1 GCA_937874275.1 uncultured Clostridia bacterium
GTCATTACACCTTCTGTTGTCGGTTGATTGTTGACACCCCCGAAACGCCTATGCTAAGATGCCCTATCGGCTTTGACGGATGACAACCTCCGGTCAGGGCGCCAGACAGAGAGGGCGGCGGTTGGTGCAAGCGGCCTGTGGCGCTGCGGAGCATTCCCTCCCGAGCCGCCCGGCTGAACCACAGTAGGCCTGGCCGTCCGCCGCGTTAAGGCGTTCAAGCGGAGAAACTCTCCGGAACTTGGGTGGTACCACGCAACACAGCGTCCCTTGCATTGCAGGGGACGCTTTTCTGTTGACAAAATCATGTGGAGGATGACATGAGCATGCAGGATGATATCCGGCGTATCCGAGAGGAGGCCATGCAGGCCTTGGCGGACGCCGCCAGCCTGGCAGATCTGGCGCAGTGGCGCGTGAGCGTGCTGGGCAAAAAGGGCAGCCTGACCGGGCTGCTGCGCGGCATGGGCCAGGTGGACCCGGCGCTGCGCCCGCAGGTGGGCCAGTGGATCAATGCCGCGCGCGAGGAATTGGAAGGGCAGCTGACCCAGCGGGAGGATGCCCTCAAGCGGGAGGCCCGCTCCCGGCAGCTGGCCGATGAGACCATCGACGTGACCGAACCCCGTGCCCTGCCGCGCGTGGGCACGCAACACCCCAACACCATGGTGCTTGACGAGGTGCTCGATTGCTTTATCGGCCTGGGCTTTGAGGTGGTGGAAGGCCCGCAGGTGGAGCTGGACCACTACAACTTTGAGTTGCTCAACATCCCCAAGAATCACCCTGCGCGCGACGCACAGGACACCTTCTATGTGGATGACAATGTGGTGCTGCGTACGCATACCTCGCCCGTGCAGGCGCGGGTGATGCTGACCCGTCAACCGCCCATCCGCATTGTGTGCCCCGGCCGCGTGTTCCGCGCCGACGAGGTGGACGCCACCCACAGCCCGGTCTTCCATCAGATAGAAGGCCTGGTGATTGACAAGGACATCACCATGGGCGACCTGAAGGGCACGCTGGACGCCTTTGCCCATCGCCTGTATGGGGCCGATATCCAGACGCGGTTCCGCCCCAGCTTCTTCCCCTTTACGGAGCCATCGGCCGAGGTAGACCTGACGTGCTTCAACTGCCGGGGCACCGGCTGCCGCGTGTGCAAGGGCACCGGCTGGATCGAGGTGCTGGGCAGCGGCATGGTCAACCCCAAGGTGCTGGAGATGTGTGGCATCGACCCCAATGTGTATTCCGGCTTCGCCTTTGGCATCGGCCTGGAGCGCATCACCATGCTGCGCTACGGCATCCCGGATATGCGCCTGCTGTTTGAGGGCGACGAGCGCTTCCTGCGCCAGTTCCGCTGAGGGAGGGAGAGAGAATGAAAACATCTTTGAATTGGCTGCGCCAGTATACAGACATCCCGGCAGACGCGCAGCGGTTTGAACGCGATATGATTATGACCGGCACCGCCGTGGAGGGCATTGAGGCCCTGGATGGCGGCATGTCGGGCGTGGTGGTGGGCCGCGTGCTCAGCTGCGTTGCCCACGAGAACAGCGACCATCTGCATGTGTGCATGGTGGATGCCGGCCAGGGCGAGCCTTTGCAGATTGTATGCGGCGCGCCCAATGTGAAGGAAGGCCTGCTGGTGCCCGTGGCATTGGTCGGCGCCAAGCTGCCCGGCGGCCACGAAATCAAGCAGGGCAAGCTGCGCGGCGTGGATTCCCACGGCATGCTGTGCTCGGCCACCGAGTTGAATGTGCCCCAGGAGCTATATCCATCGGTCGGGGCGGAGGGGCTGTTGATTTTTCAGGAGGAGTATGCCCCCGGCAGCGATGTGCGGCCGATACTGGGCATTGACGACCACATCGTGGATGTAGAGGTGCTGGCCAACCGGCCGGACTGCCTGAGCGTATGGGGCTTGGCGCGGGAGGCCGCCGCCGTGTTTGACGCACCCTTCCGGATGCCGGACATGCACTACACAAAGAGCGATGCCCGCATTGAGGACATGGTCAAAATCCGCGTTGACAACCCCGAACTATGCCCCCGCTATGCCGGGCGCGTCATCACCAACGTGCGCGTGGGCCCCTCTCCCCTGTGGCTGCGGGCCTATCTGCACGCCGCGGGCATGCGCGCCATCAACAACATTGTAGACATCACCAACTTTGTGATGCTGGAGACCGGCCACCCCATGCACGCCTTCGACCTGGAGCAGGTGCGCGGGCGCGAAATCATCGTGCGCCGTGCCCACCCGGGCGAGACGCTGACCACACTGGACGGCAAGCAGCACAACCTCCTTGGCAACGAGCTAATGATATGCGACGCCCAGGGGCCCACCGGCCTGGCCGGCATCATGGGCGGCCTGGAGAGTGAGATTACCGAGAAAACGCATAGCATTCTGTTTGAGTGCGCGTCCTTCGACCGCGCCAACACGCGGCTGAGCGCGCGCGCCTTGGGCATCCGCACCGAGGCCAGCGGCCGGTTTGAGCGCGGGGTCAATCCCCTCACCGTGCCCCAGGCGCTCGACCGCGCCTGCCACCTGGTGGAGCAGTTGGGCGCGGGCCAACCGGCACAGGGCATGATTGACATCTATCCGCAACCCACGGCGCCCGCCGTCGTTACCGCCTCGTTGGAGCGCATTGCGAAGCGCAGCGGCGTTGCCATCACGGGTCAGGAGATGGCCGATTTGCTGCGGCGGCTGCACTTTGAAGTGACCCTGGAGGGCGATACGCTGACCGCCACGGCCCCCATCTTCCGCCAGGATATCGAGCAGGAGGCCGACCTGTGCGAGGAGGTGCTGCGTCTGGCCGGATACGACCGCATCCCCTCCACGCTGATGCGAGGCGAAATCACCCCCGGAGGCGACAGCCAAACCCGCCTGCGGCAGAAAAAACTTGCCCGCGCGCTCAACGGCCTGGGCTACGACGAAATCATCAACTATTCTTTCTTCGGGCAAAAGCAATTGGATAGCCTGGGCCTGTCCTCGGAGGACCCGCGCCTAAACGCGCTGCGCATCCGCAACCCGCTAGGCGAGGATACGGCGCTGATGCGTACCACCCTCATCCCCGACATGCTGCGCGTGCTGGCCACCAACATGAGCCGAGGCACTGACCGCGCGCTGCTGTACGAGTTTGGCACGGTGTTTGACGCGGCCGCCCCAACCGAGGAAGGGTTGATTGCCGAGCGTCCCTATCTGTGCCTGGGCTGTTACGGCGATCAGGAGAGCTTCTACACCCTGCGTGACGCGGTGCTGACCTTGCTGGCGCAGGAGGGCGTGCCCTACGGCATCACCGCCCAGGCCGAAAACTACCTGCACCCCGGCCGCAGTGCCATCATCACCAGCGGGCAGGAGACCATCGCCCGCGTGGGCGAGGTGCACCCGGATACCTTGGAGACCTTCGGCCTGGATGGCAGGGCATACCTGGCCGAGATTGATCTAGAGAAGCTGTACCAGCACGCCCGGCCTATGGACAAGGTGCGCGATCTGCCGCGCATGCCTGCCGTCAGCCGTGATATCGCGCTGGTGCTGAACAAGGAGCAGGAGCTGCTGCCGGTGATGAACGCCATCTCTCGTGCAGGCGGTGCGCTGTTGGAAGATGTGCAGTTGTTCGATGTGTACCGTGGCGCTCAGGCGGGCGAAGGCAAAAAGTCCGCCGCCTTCGCGCTCACCTTCCGCGCGGCCGACCGCACGCTGGAGGAGCAGGAAATCGCCACCCTCATGGACAAGGTGCAGCGCTCCGTTAAGGCGCAGTTTGGCGCCGAGGTACGAGGCTAAGCCAACTTGCCCAACAGAAAAATCCATGTCATCCTGCATGACATGGATTTTTTCATTCGCTTATGTGCACCGACATGTTTGACGCGACAGACTACATTGCCTCGGAGGGTTCCTCCGTCAGGTGGTCGATGAGGCTGTCCAGCAGCGTGCGGAAGTTGCCCCGCACCTTCTCACCCATTTGCAGCACTTCCTCGTGATGGATGGGCTGGTCCAGCACGCCCGCGGCCATGTTGGTGATGCTGCTGATGCCCAGCACCCGCATGCCGCTGTGGCGCGCCACGATGACCTCGGGCACGGTGGACATGCCGACAGCGTCCGCCCCCAGCGTGCGCACCATGCGGATTTCGGCCGGGGATTCGTAGCTGGGGCCGTTCATCCAGCAATACACGCCCTGGTTGAGGTGGATGCCGTGCTTTTGCGCCCGCTCCACCGCGATGGCGCGCAGCTCGGGGTCAAAGGCATTGCTCATATCAGGAAAGCGCGGGCCAAACTCGTCCAGATTTTTCCCGCGCAGGGGGTTGCGGCCGGACAGGTTGATGAAGTCGGTAATCAGCATCAGCTCCCCTGCGTTGAAGCCGGTGTTGACGCCGCCCGCCGCGTTGGTGATGATGAGCGTCTTGACGCCCAGCAGCGCCATCACGCGGATGGGCATGGTGACCGCGTCCAGCGAGTGCCCCTCATAGTGGTGGAAGCGGCCGCTCATCACCAGCACGCGCTTATCGCGCACCGTGCCCACCACAAACTTGCCCGCGTGCCCGGATACCGTGGACACGGGAAAACCCGGGATTTTGCTGTAGGAAATCTCCTTGGGGTCGATGAGCGTCTCCTCGTATCCGCCCAGCCCGCTGCCCAGAATGACGGCGATATCCGCCTGCCCGCAGACCTTGCGCACGGCATCCGCCGCGGTGTGCAGTTTTTTCATCGTAACGGCCATACTAACCCTCCATCTCCCCCAGGAATGATTTGGCTTGGAAACGCTCCTCCAGCCCAAAGAACTCGGCCACCGTGGCGGCAACATCGGCAAAGGTCTGCCGCGTGCCCAGGTCTAAAGCATTCTTCATGCCCCTGTGCCAGGCGACCAGGGGCACCATCTCGCGCGTGTGGTCCGTGCCGCGGAAGGTGGGGTCGCACCCATGGTCGGCGGTGATGAGCAACAGGTCCTCATCGCCCAGCAGCGCCATGATGTCGGGCAGCTTGGCGTCAAAGGCCTCCAGCGCGTCTGCGTAACCGCGCGTATCGCGGCGGTGGCCGTACACCATGTCGGTATCCACCAGGTTGGTGAAGCACAGGCCGCTGAAAGGCTTTTTGAGGTAGTCGATGGTGGCTTCGATGCAGGCCGCGTTGCCCGCGGCGTGGTTGGATGCCGTCAGCCCCCGGTGGTTGAAGATGTCCTCAATCTTGCCCACGCCCAGCACCTCATGGCCTGCTGCCTTGAGGGCGTCCAGGATCGTCTGGCCGGTGGGGTCCAGCGAGAAATCCCGCCGATTGCCCGTGCGCTTGAACGCGCCTGCCTTGTCCCCCACAAAGGGGCGCGCAATCACGCGGCCCACGCCATAGGGGCCGGTCAGCAGGCCGCGGGCAATCTCGCACAATTCGTACAGACGGGGCACCGGGATGATGGCTTCATTGGCCGCGATTTGAAACACGCTGTCAGCCGAAGTGTACACGATGGGATAGCCGGTGCGCAGATGCTCCTCGCCCAGCTCATCGATGATCACCGTGCCGCTGGCCGCGTAGTTGCCCAGCGTCTTGGTGCCGATCGCCTCCTCAAAGGCCGCAATCAGCTCCTTGGGAAAGCCATCCGGGAAGGTGGGGAAGGGCTGCGCAAGGCGCAGGCCGGCAATTTCCCAATGCCCGGTGGTGGTATCCTTGCCGGGGCTTGCGGGCGCCATGCGGCCATAGGCGCCGGCGGCCTCGGGGTCTGGGGTCAGGTGGCTGCCGGGGATGTGCGCCAAGCCCAGCGCGTTCAGGTTGGGCAGCTGCAAAGGCTCAGCCTTCGCCAGGTTGCCCAGCGTGTTCGCCCCTTCATCGCCATACAGGTGGGCATCCGCGGTCGCGCCAATGCCCACGCTGTCCAGTACTATGATGCATGCTCTTTTCATACGCATTTCCTCCCAATATCGTCAGTATACCAGAATATACCCGGGTGACAAGCCTTGTAGCGCCGGGGCAAACATCCCGCGCGGGATTCGGGTGGGATAGTCCTGATAATTCATCATCGCATAGCAATGCGCCCGCGTGTTGAGGGCGGGCGCATTGGTTGGTCACCGTCTGTTACTTGTTCTTGTAGTGCTCGTAGCGCTTGCTCACTTCGTCCCAGTTGACGGTGTTCCACCAGGTGGACAGGTACTCGGGCCTGCGGTTTTGGTACTTGAGGTAGTAGGCGTGCTCCCACACATCCACACCCAGCAGGGGATACTTGCCTTCGGTGATGGGGTTGTCCTGATTAGGGGTCTTGACCACGGCCAGCTTGCCGCCGTCCAGCACCAGCCAGGCCCAGCCGGAGCCGAACTGCGTCTTGCCCGCGTTCTCCAGCTCCTCCTTGAACTTGTCAAAGCTGCCGAACGCCTCGTCAATCTTCTTGGCCAGCTCGCCCTGCGGCTTGCCGCGGCCACCGGGGGCCATAATATCCCAGAAGATGCTGTGGTTGTAGTGGCCGCCGCCGTTGTTGCGCACGGCTGTACGGATATTCTCGGGCACATCCTTCAGGTTTTTGACCACTTCCTCAATATCCTGGTCGGCAAACTTGGTGCCTTCCACGGCCTTGT
>CALNAU010000243.1 GCA_937874275.1 uncultured Clostridia bacterium
CAGCTCGCTGCGGGCGGAAATATCAATGCGTGGCAATGGAAATCCTCCTTAGAGCACAAAGGTAGACAGGGGTTAGTAGGTAGGAGTTAGCGGTTAGGAGTGATCGGAGCGGTTTATCGGTCTATTGCCTCTGATCAGGCGCATGGAGAAGTAAGATGAATCGGCACGCGATAACCCCTAACCCCTCACTCCTCACCCCTCACCGCTTACGGCTTGTTCACCTTGTAATACGCGCCCAGCAGCCGGGTAAACAGACCGGTGGGCAGCAGGTCGTGCAGCATAACAGCCATGTGCTGGCTGGGCTTGGCGATACGCAGGCGGGCGGGCATATGCTTGCGGGCAAGGGCGCGGGCTACTTTCCGGCCTAACAGGACCGGGTCGCTGCCGGTGGCCTCGTCCCGGGCGATGATGGCTGCCGCCCGGTCGCGGGCGGGCTGGTAGCATTCGCTGCACCGCGCGCCGCGGCTGCGGTATTTCTCCTGCCCGCCGCGGTGGTCGCCGGGCTCCACCAGCATCACCTGGATGCCGTGGGGGCGCAATTCCATCATCAGCGCTTCGCTGTAGCCCTCCACCGCGTGTTTGCTGGCGGTATAGGCCCCTTGGAAGGGGGTGGCCAGCAGGCCGTTGACGGAGGAGAAGTTGACGATGCGGCCATGTCCCTGCTGCTTCATCAGTGGCAGCGCCGCGCGAACCATGCGCGTCATGCCCAGGAAGTTGACGTCCAGCACCCGCTGCAATTCCTGGTCGGCGTAGTCCTCACAGGCGCCAATCATCAGGATGCCCGCGGCGTTCACCAGCGCGTCCGGCGCGCCATGGCGAGCCGTGGCCTCGCGCGTGAAGGCGGCGATGCTGGCCTCATCCGTCACATCAAGCGGCAGATGCAGCAGGCCGGGCCGCTCGGCAAGCGCCAGGCTGCGCGCGCCGCCTACCACCTGCCATCCCGAGGCCGTCAGGGCTTTTGCTGTGTGCAGACCCAGACCGCTTGACGCGCCCGTGACCCATGCCACCGCCATAGAAGACCCTCCTTCCTCGATGCAAAACGCGTGTTTTGCATCGGCCAGCAGTTTTCGCTATGCCTTTGGCATGGCCGCGAAAACTGAGGGGTAGGCATGCCGCTCACTGCGGGGCAAGCGCCTGTTCGCGGCATGCCCCCGTTCCCGGCGTGCACGCCGCCGTGAACGATTGTGCTCGGAGGGGAGGGCCCCTCCGAGGCCGCCCCCAACTGCGTCCGTCATGCGCGCGTTTTGCGCGATTGACCCGCCTCCTCCCCCAGAATACCGAACAGTCTATCCCAATTTGTTCAATTTAGCAACCGGTTTTTGTTTGAAGTTCAAAATAAATAATCGGCCGCGCGGTGGACTTTATCCATATAAGGCCGCATGTGATTGACGCCGCCTACGCCCGATGGTACGATGGGCGCAGGAACAGGAGGGATTGCATGGCACGCATAGGTCCGGACGAGCAATG
>CALNAU010000244.1 GCA_937874275.1 uncultured Clostridia bacterium
CATGGATGAAATGAAGGAGCGCGCAATGAAGTTTATCTCGTGGAATGTCAATGGTTTTCGGGCGGTGCTGAAGAAGGGGTTTGAGGACTACTTCTATCAGGCGGACGCCGATTTTTTCTGCCTGCAGGAGACCAAGATGCAGGAGGGGCAGGCGGACTTCGCGCCCGAAGGATACCTGGCCTACTACCACAGCGCCGACCGGAAGGGCTATTCCGGCACCGCTGTGTTCACCAAACATGAGCCGCAAGCCATCTTCTTTGGCATCCGTCTGCATGGCCTGGACGGCGAGCCCGAGCACGCCGACGAGGGCCGGGTGATGACGCTGGAGTATCCGGACTTCTACCTGGTGAACTGCTATGTGCCCAACGCGCAGCCCGAGCTGCGCCGCCTCGACTACCGCATGGCGTTTGAAAACGACATGCGCGCCTACCTGCTGCTGCTCAACGAAAAGAAGCCGGTCATCTACTGCGGCGACCTCAATGTGGCCCATGAGGAGATTGACATCAAGCGCCCCAAGCCCAACATCGGCCAGCCGGGCTTCAGCTACGAGGAGCGCGGCAAGATGACCGAGCTGCTGGGCGCGGGCTTTGCCGATACCTTCCGCCGGCTGTTCCCCGATACCGCCAACCGTTATACCTGGTGGAGCTACATGGGCAACGCGCGGGCCAACAACACAGGCTGGCGCATTGACTACTTCGTGGTGTCGGAATCCCTCCTGGACAAGGTGCAGGAGGCATTGATTGAGGACCATGTGCTGGGCAGCGACCATTGCCCGGTCGGCCTGACGATTGACATTTAACTAAAATTGACACTTGCCCTTGTGGTGTTTATAATGCCATCAGCCCGGCCTGTCTCGAGCTGTATTGAACGGAAATGAATGAGGGATCAACTTGTTTGGAAGACGCAGTGACGGCCGCGTGGTGCGGTCGATTGACCCGATTGTAGCCCTGACGCCTTACCTGATGCCCATGCGCTGCGACGCGCAGGTGATGCTCACCTACAAGGCGGACTATGAGCCGCTGGCGCGCTACATCGTGGCCAAGGGGGCGGAGGGGTACAAGCTCAGCTTCATGGACATTGTGCTGGCCGCCTATGTGCGGGCCATCTCGCAGATGCCCGAGCTCAACCGCTTCATCGCCAACAAGCGCATCTATGCCCGCAAGGAGCTGGCGGTATCCTTTGTGGTGCTCAAAAACACAACCGATGGCTCCGTGCAGGAGAACGTGGTCAAGTGCAAGTTTGACCCGCACGACACCATCCTAGACGTGGCCGCCCGCACGGGCGAGGCCATTAGCCAGGCCCGGCAGGAAGAGACGGACAACAGCACCATGAAGGTGGCTAAGTTCCTGCTCAACCCCATCCTGGCGACCACCATTGCCGGCCTGGCCCGGCTGCTGGACCGCTACGGCCTGATGCCGCGGTTTCTGGTGGAGGCTAGCCCCTTCCACACCAGCATGTTCATCACCAACATGGCGTCCATCGGGATGCCCGCGGTAAACCACCACATCTACAACTTCGGCACCACGTCGGTATTCATCAGCATCGGCAGCCTGGAGCGCGGCGTCACCGTCAACGCCAAGGGCGAGGCCCAGCGCAAGCGCGTGCTGCCCATCGGTATCACGGCGGACGAGCGCGTGTGCGCCGGCATGATTTACGCCAAGATGGTGGCCATGGTGTCCAGGTACCTGGCCGACCCGCAGCTGCTGGAGCAGCCGCCCGAGCAGGTGTTCTACGATGATGGTCTCACCTACAGCATGCCCCCCGCGCCCCAGAAAAAGCGCTTCCGCCGCATCCGCCGCCTGGCGCGCCTGCGCAGGCACCTGGAGGATCAGTCCAAGGATTTGGCGGGATAATCCGCAAGCAATAGCACGCAGCATGAACCGCCACCACAAGCCGCTCGGCCTATGGTGGCTTTTTCATGTCAGCATACCAGGCGGATACACAACACGCGTTGCGTTCATCCGCTCACATGCCTATAATAGAGGCACTGCCTATCAGCACGCAAGGAGGCCCCATGAGCGATCACAGCGGTTACCAGTCTCCCTTTTCCCAGCGGTATGCCAGCTGGCGCATGCAATCATTGTTTTCGGATGAGCACAAGTTCGGCCTGTGGCGCAGGCTGTGGATATGGCTGGCCCAGGCCGAGCAGGCCATGGGGCTGCCCATCACCGACGAGCAGATCGGCCAGATGGAGGAGCAGGCCGGGGATATCGATTTTGACCTGGCCGCCCGCTATGAGAAGGAGCTGCGCCACGATGTGATGGCGCATGTGCATACCTTTGGCGATGCCTGCCCGCTGGCGCGGCCCATCATCCACCTGGGCGCCACCAGCTGCTATGTGGGGGATAATGCCGATATTCTGATTCTGCGCGACGCCATGCTGTTGGTGCAGGCGCGCCTGGTGGCCGTGGCCCGCGCGCTGTACGACTTTGCCGACAAGCACCGCGACCTGCCAACACTGGGCTTTACGCATTTCCAGGCGGCGCAGCCCGTCACGGTGGGCAAGCGCGCCACCCTGTGGCTGCAGGATGTGCTCTACGACCTGGGCGAGGTGGAGCGCTTTTTGGAGGACTTGCGCCCGCTTGGCTCCAAGGGCACCACGGGCACCCAGGCATCCTTTCTGGAGCTGTTTGACGGCGACTGGGACAAGGTGCGCCAGCTGGATGCCATGCTGGCCCGCAAGATGGGCTTTGACAAGCCCGTGGCCGTTTCCGGTCAGACCTATTCGCGCAAGGTGGACAGCCGGGCGCTGAGTATATTGGCCCAGATTGGGCAAAGCGCCCACAAGTTCAGCAACGACATCCGCCTGCTGGCCAACCTCAAGGAGATCGAGGAGCCCTTTGAAAAGCAGCAGATAGGCTCCTCCGCCATGGCGTACAAGCGCAACCCCATGCGCTCCGAGCGCATGGCGGCCCTCAGCCGCTTTTTAATCGCCAACCAGCAAAACGGCGCGATGACCGCCGCCGAGCAGTGGCTGGAGCGTACGCTGGACGACAGCGCCAACCGCCGCCTGGCCATCGCAGAAGGGTTCCTGGCGGCCGACAGCGTGCTGATGCTGTACCACAACATCGCCTCCGGCCTGGTGGTCTACCCCAAGATGATGGAGCGCCGCCTGATGGCCGAACTGCCCTTCATGGCGACGGAGAATATTCTGATGGATGCCGTGCGCCGGGGCGGCGACCGGCAGGAGCTGCACGAGCGCATCCGCGTGCACAGCCAAGCTGCTGCCGCGCGCGTTAAGCTGGAGGGCGGCGACAATGACCTGCTGCACCGCATCGCCCAGGACTCGGCCTTTGACCTGGATGAGCAGGCCCTGCGGGCCTCGCTGGACCCGGCGCGCTACATCGGCTGCGCCGCCATGCAGACCGAGGAATACCTGCGCGGCGAGGCGGGGGAGATGTTGGCCCGCTACGCCGACATCCGCCTGCCGGAGGAGGAAATCAAGGTATAGTGCTGGCCGTGCCCCACTCACGGTATTGCCGGGGGGTCAGGCCCTGATACTGCTTGAACACCTTGGTGAAAGCGCTCTGGGAAGAAAACTGATAATAGCCCGCAATCTGGGCGATGGGGTAGGCGCTGTAGCGCAAAAAGCGGCACGCCTCCTGCACCCGTCGGCGCTGGATGTAGCGGCTGATGCCCTCGCCCGTTTCCTGCTTGAAGCGGGCGCTTAAATAATCCGGATGCACATACACCTGTTTGGCAATGGCGCTGACGCGCAGCTTGTCGGACAGGTGTTCATCGATATAGCGCATCGCGCCGCGCACAATGCTGGACACCTGGCTGTCGCGCAGCGCGGCCACCTGCGCCGTAAAGCGGATGACCATGTCTTCTTCCAGGGCGGCCAGGGAAGTGACATTGTTTAGCTCCTCCAATGTCTGAATGAAGCTGTCAGCCAGCGTGAAAGCCTCGCCTGCCTCCACACCGCCGGCAATCGCAGCACGGCTGCACAAGGCGCAGCTGCCGATGAGCGAGTTTTTAAGCGACCGCAAGGGGTCATGCGCCAGGGTGGCCCGGGTGAGCCTGTTGATTTCCGACAGGGCGTCCAGCGCTTTGTGCTGGTTGCCATGCTGGATGGCATGCCCGAGCTCCTGCTCCAGAAAAAAGGGCGGGTGGCGAAACATGGTCATCTGGTTTTGTATGGAGTTCATCAAATACAGCTTGCGAACATCGGGGAAGTAATCGGTATCATCTTGGCGCTGGCCTTCAAACAACCGCACGACCAGTTGGGCAAGGTAGAATACGTTGTCCGCATCTAACTGCGGCAGGCTGTGATAATGGTCAAGCAGTTGGGCCTCAACCGCTGGATCGTCCATCAACTGGCGAGCCAGCCGCAGCAGCCGCTGGTCTTCGGATGGTTTTGTCATCCAGGGCCCCAGAAGCAGAGCGCTGGACGCATTGAGCGCATAGTAGAGATACTGTTCACCCTGTGGGTTTTGCAGCGTCTGCGCGCTGTCCCACAGGCCGGGCAGAGGGGACAAAGCTGTGAGGGGGTCCCGACCGTGCAGCAGCAGGGAAGCGCTCCGGCGCACTTCCGGGATTGCGTAGACAAGCTCGCCCTGGTGGTACAACCCTGCCTGTATCTGGCAGGCGTAAGACAGCTGCCGCAAGCTTTGAATCAGATTGGATGTTGACATGGCGCACCTCATAAAAGCCATTGAACTTGAAAGATATCAAAATAATAGCATAAATATCGGAAAATAGCCAAGACAGATAGAAAAAAATGGGTATAATAAAACCAGAAAAGCGGGTTTCAGACCTATTTCGGATAACCCGTCTTTACATAATAAGGAGGATGAAACGAAGTATGAAAAAGTTGACCATTCTATTGCTCATTGCCGTTTTGGCGATTGGCGGACTTACCACGGCGATGGCAGCTGAACCGGTTGTCGTCAAGTTTGCGGCCCAAGGGGACTCGACGCCCGCGACCCAGGCAGTGATTGACGCCTTCAATGCCGCCCAAACCGCTTATAAGGTGGAGTGGGTGGACATGACGAACGATTCTGGTGCCATGCGTGAGCAGCTGATTACCACGCTGAAGGCGGGCAGCAGCGAGTATGACGTGGTGTCTCTGGACGTGGTCTGGGCCGGCGAGTTCGCCGCGGCGGGCTACATTCAGCCGCTGGACATGATGATGGACGAGGCCGGTCTGAAAATTGAAGACTATAACGCGGGCTCCATGGCCTCCGGATCCTATGCAGGCAAGCAGTATGTCATGCCTTTCTTCCCAGACCTGGGCATGTTGTACTTCCGCAGCGACATTGTATCCGAAGAGGATGGAGCGAAACTGATCGCCGGCGATTACACCTGGGCTGACCTGCAGGCCATGGCTGAGAAGTACATGGGGCAGGTTGGGGCAAAGGATGGCTTCGTATTCCAGTCCGCACTCTATGAAGGCCTGGTCTGCAACGCCAATGAGTTCACCGCCAACTGGAAAGACATTAAGGGCGGCTTGGAAGCCATGAAGGCCATGATCGACGACAAGACGACCCCCGACAACATCATGACTTACACCGAGGGTGAGACGGCCAACTCCTTTGTCAAGGGGGAGAGCGTGTTTGCGCGCAACTGGCCCTATATGTGGGGCATGATCAAATCAGAAGGCACCATTAAGACCGACCAGGTGGGCATTGCGCCTCTGCCCGGCGGCTCCACGGTGGGCGGTTGGCTGCTGGCCATCAACAAGAACTCCGAGAACACCGAAGGCGCCTTTGAGTTCATCAAGTTCCTCAACTCCGAGGCCGGTCAAATCGTTATGAGCCAGGCTTACCTGCCCGGTTTCAATGCCATGCTGACCAACGAAGATGTTGTCAAGAACAACGAACTGCTTTCTATGGAGGGCTTCCAAAACGCGCTGAAGACCACCACCGCCCGCCCGGTTTCGGCCGAGTACAGCAAGGTGTCTGACGCTTTGCAGCAGGCGATACATGGATACCTGAGCGGCACCGGAACTGTTGAGGATGCTGTCAAGGGAGTCGAAACGGCGTTAGCCAACTAATCCATCGTACCGTGCCGGAGAAGGGACTCCCTTCTCCGGCGCTTTCTATCTATTGACGGAAGGCTGGTGATAAGTTTGCCCAAGCGCATGACTTGGCGGCAATTCCTGTTCGTGCTTCCCCTGTTGCTGCTGGTAAGCGTGTTTTCCCTATACCCGATTATCACCTCGGGTGTATACTCGTTTTTTGACTATCAGACCAACGATCAGACACGCAACGCCATGTACACGGGCGGGCATCTGAATGCGCCGCTGTTCCATGAGGACGGCAAGTACCTCAATTTTTACCTGAAGAAGGACCTGCAATTGGTGGACGAGCCCGGCCAAGCGACGATTGCCGCCCTGCAGGCTGATATTGAAGCGGCCATTGAACCATATGCTCAGAAGAAGGAGCCCATCACCCTGCCCCAGCCTGAAGAGGAGCGCATCCTGGCCGTAATCGGTGAAATCCGGCAGCGAATACGGAGCCTGGAGGAAGCCTATCCGGGCACAGAACTCAATATCTCTGAAAATGCCGACACGCTGCTGAAGGAAATGGAAACCTGCATAGTCGGCAGCAACTTCATCGGCTTGAAGGGATACCAGCGGCTGGTGGGCGATACCCGCTTTTTTGCGGCGCTCCGCAACACTTTGGTCTTTACGGTAATTTCTGTGTTCTTTGAGTTGATCATCGGCATGGGCCTTGCGCTGGTGATGAATCGGTCTATTCGGGGAATCGGCATCGTGCGTACAGTCAGCCTGATTCCCTGGGCCATTCCCACGGCAGTTTCCGCCTTGATCTGGACCTATCTGTACGACGGCACCAGCGGCATTGTGGCGCGGGTTTTTACGCAACTGGGGCTGATTGCCTCGCCCGAGTTGCTGCTGACCAGCGCGGGGGGCACGATGGCTGCAGCGATTATTGCGGACGTTTGGAAAACCACGCCCTATATGGCACTACTGCTGCTGGCCGGCCTGCAGGTGATTGACCGCGGGTTGTATGAATCCGCCAGCGTGGATGGAGCAGGCCCGATGCGCACCTTCACCCAGATTACGCTGCCGCTGCTAAAACCCTCCCTGTTGGTGGCGCTGCTGTTCCGAACGCTGGATGCCTTCCGCGTCTATGACCTGATCGCGGTGTTGACCAAGGGTACGCCCGAAACACTGTCCATCTATGCGTACAAGGTGATGATCGGCCAGGGCAACTATGGCTACGGCGCGGTGATTGTACTGGCCATGTTCTTGTGTGTGGGCTTAATTGCGCTGCTCTACGTCAAGGTGCTCGGCGCAGAGCTGATGAACGACTGAAAGGAGGAAAGGGATGACATCCTTAGCCACTACCAAAAAAACAACCCCGTCGCGTGAACGGTTAAACCCGCTAATCTGGCTAGTGATTGCGCTGTTCCTGTTTGTCATGGTCTTCCCCTTCCTCTGGATATTAATCACTTCCTTTAAGCCGGGGGCAGAAATCTATGGCCGCGACACGGCATTCCGACTGATCGCGGTCAACCCGACGATAGACAACTATACAACGGTTATCAACAAGGGAATTCTGGACGCGGTAAAGAACTCGGTGATTGTGTCGCTGATTACGACGCTGTATGTGGTCTTTGTGGCATCAATGTCCGCCTATATCATCGCCCGCTTCAGCTTCCGCGGCAAGCGTATGCTGATGGGCTTGATACTGGGCATCTCCATGTTTCCGCAGATGATTATCATCGGGCCCGTGTTCAACATGTTCTACAACCTCAAGATGCTCAATTCCTACTGGGTCACCATGGCATACTCAACCATAACGCTGCCAAGCGCTGTGTGGATTATGATTGCCCACTTCAAACGCATCCCGCTGTCTGTAGAGGAGGCCGCGCGGATTGATGGCTGCAGTCAGTGGCAGGCGCTTTGGATCGTCATCTTCCCCATGGCGGCGCCGGGGGTGTTTACCACGGCTATCATGACATTCATCGCTGCTTGGAACGAGTATCTGCTGACACTGACCCTCAACTCCGACAAGGCGTATCATACGGTGCCGGTCGCTATCAACGCACTGCGCACGCAGTTTACCATCCTGTGGGGCGAAATCACCGCCGCGACGGTGCTGGTGATTATTCCCACGCTGATTATTGTGCTGTTGTTCCAAAGGCAGATTGTGTCGGGCATCACCAGCGGCGCTGTCAAAGAATAGAAAAAGAGGGAAAGGCGGGACATCCTTAAGAGCCTGCCGCCTGTGCCTCGGAGGTTTGTTTGCTATGCAACCCATTGTCTTTTCCGACTTTAACCCCGCCCAGAACGCCCTGGAGGAGAGCCTCTTTCACACCGCCAATGGCTATCTGGGCGTGCGGGCCTGCCCGGAGGAAGGGGCGCCTGCCGGCGTGCCCAGCATCCGCGGGGCCTATATCAATGCGTTTTATGACATCAAGCCCATCCGCTACGGCGAAAAGCTGTACGGCTTTCCTGAGACCCAGCAGGGCATTGTCAACCTGACGGACGTGCAAAATGTGCGCCTGTACCTGGAGGATGAGGCCTTTGAGCCCCTGAAAACGGGCGAGGTGCTGGCCGCCCGCCGCACGCTGGACATGGAGCGGGGCATTGTGACCCGTTTTATCCACTGGCGTTCGCCCGGCGGGCGTGAGGTGGAGGTCACCGTGCGGCGCATGGCGTCGCTTGCTCAGCGCGAATTGTTCATCATGCACTACACGGTGAAGGCGGTCAACTTCGCGGGACGCGTGCGCCTGGTCAGCCGGGAGGAGGGCGCGGTAACCAACTTCGCCGACCCGGACGACCCGCGCGTGGCCGGCGAAGCCCTGCAGCACCTGCGCGTGGAAGAGGTGCGGCCGCTGCCCGCGGGCGGGCTGATCCGCTCGCGCACCATCGCCTCGGGGCTGGACCTTGCGGTGGCGGTCGGGTATACGCCGCCCGCCAGCTTCACCCTGGGCGTGCAGGCGCAGCCCACGGCGCTGGAGGCCGTTATGGAGGGCAGCCTGTGGCAGGGGCAATCGCTCACCATGGTCAAGCATTGCGTGTTCGCCGACAGCCGCCGCCACGGCGACCCGGCCGGGGCCGCGCTGCGCATCCTGGCGGAGGCAAGCGCCCGCCCGGTGCTGCACTACGAATCGCTGCAAAAGGAGATGCTTGCCGCCTTCTGGCGGCGCAGCCGCGTCGTGGTGGGCGGGGATGATGCCCTGCAAAGCAGCCTTGACTTCAGCCTGTACAGCCTGTATTGCTCGGTGGGCCGCGATGCCGTCAGCAGCATGGCCGCCAAAGGCCTGTCCGGCGAAGGGTATGAGGGCCATTTCTTCTGGGATACGGAAATCTACGTGTTCCCCTTCTTCCTGTTGACTGACCCGGCACTGGCTCGCGGGCTGCTCGACTACCGGCACACCATTTTGCCCGCCGCGCGGGAACACGCCCGCCTGATGGGCCATCCCACCGGGGCGCTGTACCCCTGGCGCACCATCTCGGGGTCCGAGTGCTCGGGCTACTTCCCCTCGGGCTCGGCGCAATATCACCTCAGCGGCGACGTGGCCCATGCCTTCCTTCAGTACTACTACGCCACGGGCGACCTTCAATACATGGCCGAGCGGGGCGGGGAGGCGCTGGTGGAGACCGCGCGCCTGTTCCTGGATGCCGGTCACTGGCACGAGGGCGCCTTCCGCATCGGCGCGGTGACGGGGCCGGATGAATACAGCTGCGTGGTGGACAACAACTTCTATACCAACGCCGGCGCGCAGGAAACCATGCGCGGCGCTGCCATGATGACCCGCAGGCTGCGGGAGGCCGGTCTGGCCGGGCAGCTGCTTGCAGCCACCGGCGTGACGCAGGAGGAGCTGGCCGCCTTTGAGCGGGCGGCGGACGCCATGTACCTGCCCTATGATGAAAAGTTGGGCATCCACGCCCAAGATGACGGCTTCCTCAAGCTGGCCCCGCTGGATTTGGCCGCCATCCCCAGGGAAAACTTCCCCTTGCTGCTGCACTATCACCCGCTGTGGCTGTACCGCCACCAGGTGTGCAAGCAGGCGGACACCGTGCTGGCTCACTTCCTGTACGAAGATTTGGCCGATGAGGGCATCATGCGCCGCAGCTACGACTACTACGAGCGCTGCACCACCCACGACAGCTCGCTGTCCACCTGCGTGTTTGCCATCATGGCGGCGCGCCTGGGGGACTTGGGCAAGGCGGTGGACTACTTCCGCCAGTCGGCCACGTTGGATTTGGATGACGCGCACGGCAACACCAAGGACGGCATTCACACCGCCAACATGGGCGGCACCTGGCTGGCCATCACGGCGGGCTTTGGCGGCCTGCGCGTCAAGCCGGACGGCCTGCACCTGCACCCGCGCCTGCCCGATGCGTGGCGCGCGTACAGCTTCCCCCTCACCTGGCGGGGCAGCGAGTTGCGCGTGCATGCGACCCCGGCGGGCTGCCGGGTGGAGCTGCTGGCGGGGGATGAGCAAAGCATATGGGTGTATGGCCAGCCAGTACGCGCAGCATTGGGACAGGCGGCCGAGCTGCCGATTCCCCAATAGCAAGGTCATAACAAATAGCGCCCGGCGCAGCATCTGCTGGCCGGGCGATTTGTCTTGGTAGCGTTTATGAGGTGGGTCTCTCCGGGTTCATGGGGGCGAGGCGCGCGTATTCCCGCACCACGATGTAGGTGTAGGGGGCCAGGCCGGGCAAATCCCGGTCGCGGAACACCAGCGTGTGCGGCGCGCCCAGCGCCTGAAACAGGGTGCGGGTGTAGCGCTCGGCCCCCGCTTCCAGCGCCTCGGCCAGCAGGGCGTCGGCCAGGGCGGTCACCCGGCCTTCATCGGGCTTTCCGCCGGTGGCATTGCGATAGTTGCTGCGCAGCAGGCGGTTCATCAGCCGCAGCAGGTTGCCTACCGGCTCATCCCGCCATAGCAACACCCGCTCGGTCAGCCCGCCGCCCAGCAGCACACCCAGGCTGGCGCGCGCGTCCTCCTGGGGCATGCGGGCCATGGCCTGCAGGTAGCCGATGGAGAACAACAGCGCGTCCTGCGTGCCGGCAAACGCGTTGTAGCGGTGCAGCAGCCGCATGAACACCGGGTCGGTCTCATGTCCCTGGTAGCAGAATGCCCGCAGGGCGTCATCCGACTGAATCTGCCAGGCGCGGCCCAGGTGGGCACGCAGGCCCATTCGGGCGAAGGCGTCATCGCTGTTGAGCACCAGCGTGAGCGGCAGGTCGCGGTACGCGGGCAAGCTTTCCGCCGCCACGCTGGGCGCCGCGAACCCGTAGCCCTGAATGAGCCGGGGCAGCAGCCCCGCCTGCACCTGACGCCACAGCCACAGCTGCAGCACCGCTGCGCCCTGGCTGTGCCCGGCGGCAAACAGGGTGAAGCGGCTGTCCGGCCGGCGGGCCTCGGCCAATATATCGGCCAGCGTCAGCTGGGACAGGCCCAGCTGCGCCGCCACCTGGTCAAAGTGTATCTTGTCGCAGTTGTCCTCAAACTGTTGGGCCACCGAGAGGAACCCCGCGTGGAATCCCTCCGGGTGGGCAAAGTGGAAGTTGACCTCCCAATCCATGCGGCGTTTGCCCGTGCCCATGAAACCGATGGCCACGGCATAGCGGCCGCCCGGCAGCGGGTGTATCATGGTGACGGCCTTGCCCGTCTGGGCGGGGCGGGCTTTCCATACCCGGCCGGCCACTTGGCGGATGACGCGATTGGAGGAGATGTGCCGCCGCGCTGCCACGGGCACCCACTGGTTGAGCACCCGCTGATACAGCGGCCGGTGGGCGGCGTCCGGGGCGGCCACGCCGCCCATCAGCCGCTCGTCCGCCTGGATGGAGATATCCGTCCAGCCCGCCGCCAGCCAGGGGTCTACCCGGAAGTCATAGCTGAGCGCCGACAGTTCCAGCGCAAAGCGCGCGGCCTCCCTGTCCGGTGCCTGCGCGGATAATTGCGTCAGAAAGCTCAGGTCGCTCAGATCTATCTGTGTGTGCGGTCCGTAGCCGGTCATACCCACCTCCACCAAATGCCAAGCACATGCCATCACGCGTTGCCGGGGTGGATATCCATTGCCCGCCCCCGCGTTATTCCTTCGCTTGGTCTTCCATTCTACCACGCACAGCAGTTGCCCGCCATGCCACGTCATGAATATACCATGTACGGCACCCAGGCGGCGCTACAAATGAAACCAGAGACCGAACACATCGCAACTTAATAATTTCGTAACAACTATTTACATCTTTGTCATAATGTGATATCCTGTGACCGCAAACCAAAGAAACGGCGGTGACAAACATGCGGTCTCTCGGAAAACATCGAATCATCCTGGTCCTGCTGTGTGTAGCGCTCGCGCTGCCCACGCTGGCGCAGGCGTCCTATGGCACGCTGCGGCCGGAAACACAGGGGCCCCAGGTGCAGGCGATGCAGCAGGCGCTGGGTTCCCTGGGCTTTGGCCTGCGCGCGGATGGCAAATATGGCCCGCTGACGGTCACCGCCGTGTTAGCGTTCCAGCGCCAACAGCAGCTCAAGGAGGATGGCATCGCCGGCAGCCAGACGCTGGGCCGCCTGTATCAGCTGGCGCCTTCATTCGCGCCGGGGGCCGCTCCGGCTGCCCCTGCTGTACCGGCCACATCTGAAACCCCCGCCGCCCCCGCCACGGGCGACACCCTGCAGCCCCAGCTGGGCGCAAGGCTTGAGGTGGGCGTCAACGGCGCCCAGGTGGCCTTGTTGCAGGCGGCGCTTGCCAGCAAAGGCTTTCAGAGCGGCCGCAGCGATGGCGTGTTTGACGGTGGCACCAAAAACGCGGTGATCGCCTTTCAGCGGGCCAATGGGTTGAGCCCGGACGGCATCGCCGGCAGCCAGACGCTGGGCCGCCTGTACGGCTCGGCCGCGCAGCCCGCCCAGCCCCAGGCCCCAAGCGGCCTGGCCGCGGGCACCGCGCTGGTGGCCACCGGCAACACCGGCGGCCTGCGCTACCGCAGCAGCGCCGGTACCGCCGGCAACAATGTGATGGGCACCCTGCCCAACGGCGTCACGATTGAGGTGCTCGAGCGCGGCGCCGAATGGACGCGCATGCGCTACCGGGGCAGCGTGGGCTATGTGATGAGCCGCTTTTTGGCCTTTGCCGGCGGCACGGCCGTTGCCGGTACGCCCGCAGCCCCAAGCGACGCGACCCCCACGCCCAGCCCGGTGCCGGCACCCGGTGCCGGCCAGGTGGCGATATCGGGCAGCGCCGTGGTGGCCACCGCCA
>CALNAU010000245.1 GCA_937874275.1 uncultured Clostridia bacterium
GATTATATCTCAACTAACTCTGAAACTGGCACAAGGATCGGGGGGCAGGTCACTTGCGTAACTCGTGTAGACACTATCTAGTTAGTATGCGATGATTTCTTTGTTCTGTGCGGTATAGCCGTTATCATCAGGATGAAAGCTCAAGTCAGGGTCATAGTGATTGTGATACGTATCCGTGTCGTTGTATATCTTCACCCGATGGCCACCCAGGAAGGCAACCGCGTCCTCTATTCCTGTGACACTATCATATAACCGAAGCCAGCGATGTTTGTTGATGTTTTCATTTGGAACAGGGATATTATATCCAAAAAACGGCGTCCAGCGTGACAAAATGCCGTCGTAATAGGCATATAAGGTGATTTTCCCGGTTGTGTTTGTCCCAAACACATCTGCCAACGTATTACCGGGTGAATACAAGGCGTTGTCCGCCGACAACTGGACTTCCGACTTGGGCACAGTCGTCCAACCGGCAAATTCCCGCATTTTGATAAGGCCCTCATCCGTGTAGGCCACTGTCCCTTGGTCGCCCAGCTGCGTATCCCCCGCCGCGTTGGTGTATATGACGACCAAATCTTGATAATCCTCCTCTGAGGTGATGGGTGTGCTTCCGGGGCTGCCCAGCACCCGCTTATAAGTCACCGTAACGTTATAGGGGCCCTGTGCGTGTACTGGCACAGCTTGTACAAACAGGAGAATCGCCATGACGGCTGTGATGATTTGAAGAACAATGCGGTGTTCCTCTCTGGCCTTCATGTGCTGGGTGCTCCCTTCTTCGTGATTATGTTCACCTGAATGCGCACATTTTTTCTCGATTTACTGCGAGACAGCGCCAAAGACATGTGTACATTATTCACTAAATTATCATCGCGTTTGTACGCTGTCAATCGATTTTGCGCAAGTTCGACACTATCGTAAACATTGTCGAGTTGAATATTTCGGCGTTCCAACGCATAGGTTTACACCAGCAAAACGCAACGAGCGCCTTGGCATCAACCAAGGCACTCGTTCCTCAGACAAAAACTTCAGC
This sequence comes from uncultured Clostridia bacterium, assembly GCA_937874275.1. Classification (GTDB taxonomy): domain Bacteria; phylum Bacillota; class Clostridia; order Christensenellales; family Aristaeellaceae; genus UBA1038. The sequence continues at coordinate 1,028 of CALNAU010000245.1, forward strand.
GAATCCGCAAAGATTCACCGATCCCCTTTAGGGGCAAATCAATCGATGTGGTTTTATGAGGCTTACTCCTCGTCCTGCTCCACCACGTCATCGCCCTCGGTGTGCACCATGGTCTGGGCAAACTCGGCGCGGATGCGCTGCTCAATCTCCATGGCGGCGTCGGGGTTATCCTGCAGGTATTTGCGGGCATTGTCGCGGCCCTGACCGATGCGGATGTCGTTGTAGCTAAACCAGGAGCCGGACTTCTGGATGATGTCGCGCTGCACGGCCATGTCCAGGATTGTGCCCTCGCGGCTAATGCCCAGGCCGTAAAGCAGGTCGAACTCGGCCACGCGGAAGGGCGGGGCCACCTTGTTTTTGACCACCTTCACCTTGGTGCGGTTGCCAATCACCTCGCTGCCATTTTTGAGCTGCTCACCGCGGCGCACCTCCAGGCGCACCGACGCGTAAAACTTGAGCGCGCGACCGCCGGGGGTCACCTCCGGGTTGCCGTAGATGACGCCCACCTTTTCACGAATCTGGTTGATGAACAGCGCGATGGAGCCGGTCTTGGAGACCACGCCGGCCAGCTTGCGCATGGCCTGGCTCATCATGCGGGCCTGCAGGCCCACAAAGGTATCGCCCATCTCGCCGTCAATCTCAGCGCGGGGCACCAGCGCGGCCACGCTGTCCACCACCACGATGTCCACTGCGCCCGAGCGGATGAGGGCCTCGGCAATCTCCAGCGCGTCCTCCCCGGTGTTGGGCTGGCTGACGTACAGCTCGTCGATGTTGACGCCCAGGCGCTTGGCATAGGCCGGGTCCAGTGCGTGCTCGGCGTCGATGAAGGCGGCGATGCCGCCCTTCTTTTGCACCTCGGCCACCACATGCAGGGCCACGGTGGTCTTACCTGAGGATTCCGGGCCGTACACCTCGATGATGCGCCCGCGGGGAATGCCCCCCACGCCCAGCGCCAAATCCAGCTCCAGCGAGCCCGTGGGCACGGCATCTACCTGCATTTTGGTCTGCCCGCCCAGCTTCATCACGGTGCCCCGGCCAAACTGCTTGTCCAGCGCGGCCAGCGCGCGGTCCAGCGCCTGGTTGCGCTCGTCCTGCCGGGCGGCTGCCTCCTGCGTGGCTTTGGTCTCTTTCTCTTTTGCGGCCATGTTGTTATCCTTTCAAATCTATAATTATCAGTTGTGTTTGAGCAAATCCCCGGCGCCGCGGAAGTACTGCACGCCCGAGATGATGGTGAGCACGCTCATCAGAATGACCAGCACCATGGTGAGCCAGCCGGGCAAAAATAGCAGCGCCGACAGGATGGAAAAGAATTGGGCGTTGGTCTTGTACTTGCCCAGGGTGCCCGCGGGGATGACGATGCCCTGCTCCACCGCCACCAGGCGCAGGCCATCCACGGCCAGCTCCCTGGCCACCACGATGCACACGGCCCACCAGGGGTACATGCCCCGCGCCAGCACCGCCACCATCACCGTTAGCGCCAGAATTTTGTCGGCCACCGGGTCCGCGAACTTGCCGAAGTTGGTAACCAGCTTGTCCCGCCGGGCCAGGTAGCCATCCAGAAAGTCGGTCAGCGCGGCCAGGGCAAACACGATGGCCGCCGGCAGATACCACGATACCATGATGAACAGCAGGCACAGCGGAATCATCAGCACGCGCAGCATGGTCAGTCGGTTGGGCAGGTTCATGCGCCGCCCTCCACTGCCTGGCCCCGCAGGTCGTACGCCTCGGCGCCCGTGATGCGCACCTGCACAAACTGGCCGGGCGTCAGCTTGCGCGCGCTGTCAAACAGGATGAGGCCATCCGCGTCCGGCGCCTCCCAGCTGGAGCGGCCGGTGTACAGCCCCTTTTGCCGCCCGGTTACCAGCACGCGGCATTCGGTGCCCACGCGCTGCTGGTTGAGCTCCCGGCTGATGCCCTGCTGCAGGGTCATCAGCCGGGCCAGGCGCTCCTGCTTGACCTCATCGGGGATTTGGTCGGGCAGCAGGGCGGCTGTGGTATCCTCCTCCGGCGAGAAGGCGAAGGCACCCATGCGGTCAAAGCGTACATCGCGCACAAAGTCCATCAGGGCCTCAAAATCGGCCTCGGTCTCGCCGGGGAAGCCCACAATAAAGGTGGTGCGCAGGGCGAAGCCCCGCTCGCGGGCATATTGCAGCAGCGCCCGCACCTCCTCAATATCCCCGCGGCGGTTCATGGCCTTGAGGATATGGGGTACAGCGTGCTGCAAGGGCAAATCCAGGTACCGGCACACGGTGTCATGGGCGGCCATCTCGTCAATCAGGGCGCGGTCAGTCTCATCCGGGTAGCAGTAGAGCACCCGCAGCCAGGCAAGGCCTGGGATGCCCGCCGCCTCGCGCACCAGGTGGCGCAGGGAGGCATTGTCCAGGTCACGGCCCCAGCGGGTGGTATCCTGCGCGATGAGCACATGCTCCTTCACGCCCTGCCCGGCCAGCGTGCGCATTTCGTCCAGGATGTCGTCCAGCGGACGGCTGCGGTGGCGGCCCCGGATAAGCGGGATGGCGCAGTAGGCGCAGCGGTTGTCACACCCCTCGCCAATGCGGATATAGGCCGAATAGCCGGGCGTTGTCAGCACCCGGCCACAGTGCAAAAAGGCATTGTTGCGCTCGGTATTCTGCGCGCGCTCGCCCCGCTCGAGCGCCGAGCGGATGGCCCCGGCCAACGCATCATACTGGGTGACGCCGCTGAGCACATCTATCTGCGGGATTTCGCGCATCAGGTCATCCCCGTAGCGCTGCGCCAGGCAGCCGGTCACCACCAGCGCGCGGCACTTGCCCGTCTCCTTGTGCTGGGCCATCTCAAAGATGGCGTCAATGGATTCCTCCTTGGCGGAGGTAATAAAGCCACAGGTATTGATGACCAGCACCTCGGCCTCCTCGGCCCGGTCGGTCAGCGTATAGCCCTCCTGCGTCAGCAGCGAGAGCATCTCCTCGGTATCCACCCGGTTCTTGGCACATCCCAGCGAAACGACCCCAAGCTTCATGCGGTATCCTCTATCCGTAAAATGAAAGGCGGGAAGCCAGTTCCCGCCCTGAAGTATAGCATGCCCTTATGGTGAAAACAAGCGATTCGGGCACAAAATGCGAATATTTGTTCCTATTGAGCGCGCCGACTCCCAGCGCCATTACCGGCCCGGGGTCGGGCCCTTTTCCAGGCCGCGCAGCACGTCCGGCTCGCGCAGATCGCGCGCGGCGGAGAACATGCGCCGGCTGATGATGGCGCCGTTGCGGTAGTACAGGCTGATCAGCGGGCAATCCTCCACCATCAGGGCTTGTATCTCCAGCAGTTTCAGCTGATAGGCATCCCTGTCCAGGGTGGCGCGCAGGTCGGTGAACAACTTGTCCATGCGGTCGGACTTGTAGCGCATGTAGTTGCCCGTATTGCCGCTGATGAGCAGGAACCCCGGATCGGGCACCGGGTCCACGTTGAAGGCGGCCAGCGCCAGGTCAAACGTGCCGGCCTTCAGCCGGGCCAGTGCGTCCGAAAAGCCCAGGCTATCCACCCGGCACTCAATGCCTAGGCCGCCCAGCATGGATTTAATTTGGTTGGCGGTGTTGACGCGCACGCTCTCCCCCGGCTCCTCATACACCACAAAGCGCAGCGACAGCTTCTTCTTTTCGCCGTTGATCATCTTGTCGCGGATGCCATCGTTGTCGGTATCCGTCCAGCCCAGTTCGTTTAGCAGGGCCTCGGCCTGGCGGCTGTCCGGGCGCACGGAGGAGGTGAGGTCGTTATACATCCAGGTGCCCGGCGGCATCACGCTGTCGGTGCGGGCCACCATGCTCATATAGGCGGTGCTGGCAATGGCATCCACGCTGATGCCGTAGCGAATGGCGCGGCGCATGCGCACGTCCTCCAGCTCGTAGCTGCTGTTGTTGAGCAGCAGCGTCTCCAGCTGGCGGGTGCGGTAGCTGATGTTGAGGGTGTTGGTGCCGCTGCGGTACTGGGCGGCGTTGAGCGAGCGGGTGATGATGGCGTCCACGCGGTTGTATTCGTAGCTGCCCACCAGCTCCTGACTGCCCTGGTGGAAGATGGTCATCACCTGCTTGAGCGCAGGCTCGCCGTCCCACCAATTCTCATTGGCGGTGAGCAGCATATAGTCCTGGGGCACAAAGCCCGCCACGCTGTAGGGGCCGGTGCCCACGGGGCGCGCAGCCTGCACCTGCCCGGCCGGAAGTACCGGGAAATTCATGGAGAACAGAAAGCCATAGTTGTTGCGCCGGGTGTGGAATTCCACGGTGTTTTCGGCGGTGGCCTTGACGCTGGTTACCATGTACCGCAGGGAGGAATACACCCCCCGGTACGGCGACGCCTCATCGGTGGTCAGCCGCAGGATTTCGGTGACGGTGGCGGCCACATCGGCCGCGGTCAGCGGCGTGCCATCGTGAAAGGTGATGCCCTCCTTGAGGGTGAAGGTCCACGTCTCGCCGGAGGTGCTGCTCTCCCACCGCTCGGCCAGGCCGGGCGCGGGGCGGTAGTCATCGTCGATGACGACCAGCCCCTCGTACACCAGGTGGGTCAGCGCGGCCAAATCCCGCTCCTGCAGCACCAGGGGGTTATAAAAATCCGTGTTGCCGCCCACCAGGCCGATGGTCAGGGCATCGCCCTGCCCCACGGGCGCCGCCAGGGCGGGTGCCGCCAGCAGCATTAGCGCCAGCGCAAAACATGCTACATGTTTCAAGCCGAAGATATGAGCGCGGGCAGTCAGCTTACTGGCGTTTGCTGTCAAATTCATAGAAAAGCGCATAGGCGTTCATCACCTTTTGTACATAGTCGCGGGTATTGTCCATGGGGATTTGGTCGATGGTCAGCGTGCGGCCATCGGCCGCGTTGTTGAGCGCCCACTGCTTGACGTTGTTGGCGCCCGCGTGATAGGCCGAGGCAATCATCACCGGGTTGCCGTTGAAGTGGGCGCTGAGGTAGTTGAGGTACCACGCGCCAAAGCGGATGTTAAGCTCCGGCTCGTACAGGCGGTCGTAGCTATAGCCCTGCACCCCCAGGCGCTGGGACACCCAGTCCCCCGTATCCTTCATCACCTGCATGAGGCCGCGCGCGCCCACGCCGCTTTCGGCGTTCGGGTCGTAGTGGCTCTCCCGGGCGATGATGGCCGAGATGAAGCTGCGGTCCACCTGAAATTCCTGCGCGTACTTGCGAATCAGCTCGTCATAGCCCGATACCCGGCGCATCTGCACATAGTAGCCGATGTCCTTCTCGTGCTGGGCAATGCGCGCCGCGCGGTCATCCCGCAGCGCCTGCAATCTGGCCTCCGCCCTGCTGTAGCTGAGGAAACTCAGCGCAAACACCGCGGCCAGCCCCAGCACCACCAGCCCGGCCATCCAGCCCAGCGGGTTGCTGCGCGCGGGCGGCTCGTGCTGCTGGTCACGCCTGCCGGAGCGGCGGTTGCGCCCCCCGCGCTGCTCACGCGGGGCGGGGCGGAAGGGGTCTTCCTTGGGGGGCGGCGCGTATTGGGATATAAAGCGGGGCTTGGGTCTATCCTGGCCCCCGCGGGCCTGTTTGCGGTCAAACATGCTGCGCCCTCCTCAAGGCGTCCTGCCACAGCTGCAGCGCGCGCCGCGCGCTGCGCTGGCGGGTGCCGGTGGTGTCGATGACATGGTCGGCGCGGCGCCTCTTGCGCCCGACGGGCATCTGGCTGCGCACCCGGCGGAGGGCCTGGATGAGGCTGTGCCCATCGCGGTGCATGATGCGGCGTACCTGCACGCGCGGCGGCGCGTAGGCGCACCATACCTCGTCGCAGTAGGCGTCCCAGCCCACCTCGTACAGCAGCGGCACGTCGATAACCACCGCGGGTTGGTGCGCGTTTTGCGTAATCTGGCGGCGAATTTCCTCCATCACCATTGGGTGCATGATGGCATTGAGGCGCGCCAATGCCTGCGGGTTCTTGAACACGGCTGTGCCCAGCGCCCGGCGATCCAGGCTGTCATCGGGCGCGAATACCGCATCGCCAAAGGCCTGCCGGATGGCGGGCAAAGCGGTGCCGCCCGGCACCGTCAGCGCGTGGGAGATGGCGTCGGCGTCAATCACCGTGACGCCTGCCTCCTTTAGCGCGCGGGACAGGTTGCTCTTGCCGGTGGCGATGCCCCCGGTGAGCCCCACGACATACGGTCTATTTTGTGTCATACCAACTGCGCCCGGTCTTGATATCACTGACCAGGGGAACGGACAGGTCGATGACGTTTTCCATGCTGTCGCGCAGCAGGTTGGCCACCTGGGTGGCCTCCTCCTCCAGCGCCTCGATGAGCAGCTCATCGTGCACGGTGAGAATCAGGCGGGATTTGAGGCCGCTTTCCTGCAGGCGCCGGTGCACGCGCACCATGGCGGCCTTGATGATATCGGCCGCCGTGCCCTGGATGGGCGTGTTCATGGCGGCGCGCTCACCAAAGTTGCGCAGGTTGGCGTTGCTGCTCTTCAGCTCCTTCAGCCACCGCCTGCGGCCGTAGAGCGTGGCCGCGTAGCCATTCTGGTAGCCGTCCTTCTTGGCGTTTTCCATGAAGGCCTGCACCTTGGGATAGCGCTCGAAATAGCGGGAGATAAAGTCCGCCGCCCGCTTGCGGCTGACGCCGATGTTGTTGGCCAGGCCAAAGTCGCTGATGCCGTAGACGATGCCAAAGTTGACCGCCTTGGCGGCGGAGCGCATGGCGCCGGTCACCTGCTGCATGGGCACGCCGTTGATTTCGGCGGCGGTGCGGGTATGGATGTCCTGCCCGCGGTTGAAGGCGTCGCACATGGCCTCGTCGCCGGACATATGCGCCAGCACCCGCAGCTCAATCTGCGAATAGTCGCCGTCCACCAGCACATAGCCGGGCTTGGCCACAAAGGCGCGGCGGATTTCCCGGCCCATCTCGGTGCGGATGGGGATGTTCTGCAAATTGGGCTCGTTGCTGGAGATGCGGCCGGTGGAGGTGCCCGTCTGGTCAAAGGTGGTGTGGATGCGGCCCGTGTCATCCACCTTGCGCAGCAGGCCGTCGATGTAGGTGCCGTTGAGCTTCACAATCTGGCGGTAGGCCAGAATCTTGTCCACCGCCGGGTGCATCTCACGCAGCCCCTCCAGCGTGTCCGCGTCCGTGGACCAACCCGTGCGCGTCTTGCGGCGGCTGGGCAGACCCAGGTCCTCAAACAGCACCTTGCCCAACTGCTGCGGGCTGTTGATGTTAAAGCCCTTGACGCCGGTCAGCTGGTAGATTTCCTCCTGCAGCTGGCGGGTCTGGTCGGTAAAGCGCTGCCCCATCTCGATGAGGGGCTCGCGGTCCACCTGAAAGCCTTCCTGCTCCATGTCAAACAGCACGCGCACCAGCGGCAGCTCAATCTCCCGGTACAGGGTCTCCATGCCCTCCTGCGCCAGCTGCTGCAGCTGCGTTTTGCGCAGCCCGGCCACGCCCGGCGCGTCCACGGTGGCAAAGTTGCCCAGCGCGTAGCTGCGCTCCTGCGGGTTGTGCAGGTAGGCCAGAATCATGGTGTCATCAATCAATGTGGGCAGCGGCAGCCCGTGCCCCCGCATGCGGTGCAGCAGGCGCTTGGCATCGTGGGTAATCAGCCCGGTCTGCTGCAAGGCAGGCGCCACGGCGCGCAGGCAATCCTCCATGGTGGCGCCCTGGATGGCGCTGAACATATCCTGCTGCGCGGCACCCAGCGGCAGGCGGATGGCCTTGTCATCAGGACCTGCCAGGCTCATGGCCTCCTCGCTCAGGCAGAGCACCAATTCCCCCTCGGGCACGCCCTTGGCAAAGGCGGCCAGCTGGGCGGCATCCTGTACCTCCCGCATCTCCACCTTGGGGGCGTCGGCCTGCTCCTGCTGCGCCTCGGGCTGGTCGGCGGTCAGGCGGGTCAGCTCGGCCGCGATGACGTTGAGCTGGTATTGCTTCAGCCCCGGCAGCCCGCCGCGCAGGCGGGTCAGCATCCAGTCGCCAAAGGCAGCGGTGATGGGGGCCTCCCGGTCGATGGTGGCCAATTGCTTTGAAAATCGCGCCTTGTCCACATTGTCGCGCACGCGCTCGCCCAGCTTGCCCTTGATGTCCGCCGCGTGGGTCAGCACATTCTCCAGCGTGCCGTACTCATCCAGCAGCTTCACCGCCGTCTTCTCGCCCACGCCGGGGATGCCGGGGATGTTGTCGCTGCTGTCACCCATCATGCCCTTCCAATCGGGCACCTGCTCGGGCGTCACGCCAAAGTATTCCTTCACCCCGGCGGGGGTAAACAGCACGGTTTCGGAAATGCCGCGCCGGGTGAACAACATGGAGGTCTCATCGTTGACCAGCTGCAGGGCGTCCTTGTCCCCGGTAAGCAGTAGGGCGTGGATGCCCTTCTCATTGGCCTGGCGGGCCACCGTGCCCAGCAGGTCATCGGCCTCCCAGCCGGGCAAAGTCAGCACGCCGATGCCCATGGCGGCAAGCAGCTCCTTCACCAGCGGGAATTGCAGCCGCAGCTCATCCGGTGTGGGCGCGCGGCCGGCCTTATATTCATCATAGCTGTCGTGGCGGAAGGTGGGCGCGTGGTCGTCAAAGGCCACCACGCAGTATTGGGGCCGCTGCTCGCGCAGGACGCGCAGCAGCATGCTGAAAAAGCCATGCACCGCGTTGGTGGGCACCCCATCGGCGTCCATCGGCGGCAGGGCATGAAAAGCCCGGTACATCAGGCTGTGTCCGTCTACGATTACGCAGCGCTCCTGCAAGCAAATCACCTCAGGCGTATTGTATCATAAAGGCCCATGCGTGTAAAAAAGGAACCCTCTGGCAGAGGATTCCAATATTGTTTGATTTCATCTCTTCAGCGCACCGCCCGGATGCGATTGAAGGGAAACAGCACCAGCTTGGGGTGCCCCACAATCATGTCGCCGCTGATGGGCCCAACCTCGGGATAGCGGCTGTCGTGGCTGCTGGCCCGGTTGTCCCTTATCGGATCGTGCGGATGCGGTTAAGCGGCAGCACCACCAGCTTGGGGTGCCCCACAATCATATCCCCGGTGATGGGCCCCACCTCGGGGTAGCGGCTGTCGTGGCTGCTGGCGCGGTTGTCGCCGATGACAAAGTACTCATTATCGCCCAGCGTGTAAGGGCCAAAGGCGCGGCCGCCCCACTTGTCGTTGTCGATATAGGGCTCGTCCAGCATCTGGCCGTTCAGGTACACATGGCCGTCGCGCACCTCGATGTTGTCACCGGGCAGACCCATCAGGCGTTTGACAAACAACGTATGGCTGACCAGGCTCACATCCAGCGGCGCGCCCAGGCGCATGGTGGTGCTGTTGCTGCGGCCGGGGTAGCGGCAGATGATGACGTCGCCGCGCTCCAGGCGGCCCAGCAGCACCTCGGGCTTGGTGACCAGCATCACCTCGCCGTTGACCAGCGTGGTATCCATGCTGCCGCCCTGCACGCGCACGGGCTCAATCAGCAGGGCGCGCACCAGCCCGGCGATCACCACCGCGGCCACCAGCGTCAACACCCAGCTGAGGATTTCCTGCCCCACGGTCTTCTTTTTCTTCTCTTTCTTCGGCTTCTTATCCTTGCCGCCGGGCACCTGGGCCTCGTCGGGCTTGGGGGGTGTGGCCGGTTCCTGCACGGGCTGTTCTTGCTTCACCTGCTTGTCCATATCGCTCATGTGTTTGGCTCTTCTCCTTCATCTGCGGGCTTGGGCATCAGGCCCAGGCTTACCTCGGGCGCGTCGGGCCCCTGCGTCAGCACGCGCTTGCGGCGGCGCAAAAAATCGACCCGGTCGAGCATCACCACGCGGCCGCACTTCTGGCAGCGCAGCTTGATGTCCGCCCCAATGCGGGTGACCGTCCACTCCTTGGAGCCGCAGGGATGGGGTTTGCGCATCTCCACCACGTCATGCAGCCTGATTTCTTCCGTCATGCCGACCTCCGCAATGCGCACATTATAGCCCCTCAGCCCCGCTTTGACAACCGCCGCATGCGGTTTAAGCCACAAGCAAGTTGGTTATAATACCTGGTAGAAAAGGAGGGTGATCACATGGACGGACAGGAAAACAAAAACACCCAGAACCCCAATAACGAGGAAAACCCCCTGAAGAAGGCAGCCATGGCCACCATCGGCGCCCTTTCCAGCGCAGTTGAAAAGGTGGCGGACGCCATCAGCGATGTGGCCACCAAGGAAAACCTTGACAAGTTTGCCAAGAAGGGCGAAGACACCTTCAAGGTCATCAAAGAAAAGAGCGGCGACGTCTTCACCCAGGTGAAGGATTTCAGCGTCAACACCTACGAAAAGGTGAAGGACGCCGTAGACGACCCGGAGGTCAAGCAATTTACCACCACCGAGGAAGCCAAGAGTGCCCTGCACAGCGCGCTTAACGGGCTGCGTGCCACCGCCGAAAAGGGCTCGCACACGCTGTCGGATGCGGCGGCCATGGGCAAGGAAGAGTTCCATGAGCTGGCGGGCAACCTCAGCCAGGAGCTGAAGGCCGGCAAGGATCGTTTTGACAAGCTGCTGCACCGTGTACGCACGCTGGAGGCCGAGGCCGAGGCCAAGGCAAAGCGCGAAGCGGCCGCCGACAATGACGAGGACGGCGAGATGGGCGATGGCAACATCGTGTACGATTCCGATGCGGCCCCCAAGGCCGAGGCCGACAAGGTAGAGCAGTCCCCCGTGGACGAGCAGAAGGCCTCCCCCACCGCGCCCACGGATGAAAACAACACCAACAAGCTGCAGACCGAAAACATGAACGAGCACCTGCGCCAGCAGGTACCGCCCGAGTATTAATCGGTACACATACACACCCCGCGGAGCATAGAGGCCGCGGGGTGTTCTTTTTTGAAGGGGGAGAAACCATGCAGGACGCTCGGGTATCGGTGCTGCTGATGACGCTGCGTTTTCGCGCGCCCTGGTGCCGCAGCCTCAAGGACAAGCGCAGCGAGGTAAAGCGCGTCATCAGCCGCCTGCGCGCGGCCTTCAACGTATCGGTGGTGGAAGCCGGCCATCAGGACAGCCACACCCTGTTTGACATCACTGTCGCCGCGCTGGCCTTTGGGCAGGCGCAGGCTGACAGCATCCGGGAAAGCATACTCCGCCTGGCACAGCGCGGGACCGAGGCGGAGTTATATGAGGAAGAGGCGGAGCTGCTGTAGGCAATACGGAATGGCTCATGCGTAACACATGTTGGTTATCTCGCTTTTAATCTGAGTGTCCGCAGGTGCGCCTTGCGCTCCTCGCTGATCACACGGCTCTCGATGGCCTTCTGGATGGCCTTGTTATGCGTCCACGGGTCCAGCCGCCGGCCTTCGATATAGGGCAGGGCGGCTTCGTATTGTTTGCCCAGCGCCGTGGCGAAGTACCAGGCCACCATCATGCGCACATAGTAGTGCTCGTCCCTCACGTCGGCCACCCAGTCCAGCAGCTCCGGGCGGAAGTGCTCGCCCAGGTAATTGCCCAGCAGCAGGCCAATGCCATAGCGCCGGGTGTAGGGATGAGCACTGTCTATCCAGCGCCGGGCGGCGGCCAGCGCCTCTTCCGGGCGTTTTTTGAACACCTTTGGCGAAAACAGGTCGCAGGTGGCCCAGTTGTCCACATGGGGCAAAAAGGACTCCGTCAACGCCATCGCCCGGTCAAAATCCTTCTCCAGCTCAATCAAAAAGCCGTGGAGGTTGTCCTCCTCATGGTAGCGGTGGGGCAGCGCCGCCATGAACACTTGACAGGCCTCCGGTTCATCGCGGTTCAGGTCGCGCGCCAGCTGCCGCAGATGCGGCACCCGGATGCCGATGACGCGTTCGGTTGCCACGGTGGGGATCAGCCTGCTGTTAAAAGCACGGTAGCCCTCATCACGGAGGGCTACCAGCCGGTTGAGCATCAGGTCACCGCTCACCGGGTGTCTCCCCGGCCGTCAAAGCCCTCAGGCTCGGCCACCAGCGGGAAGCGCACGATGGCGCGGTCTCGTTGGGAGCGGTAGATGGCGGTGAACAATTCCACCGTGCGGCGCCCATCCTCCAGCGTAATCAGCGGCTCACGCCCGGCAATAATCGCCTCCAGGAAATCGCGCAGCTGCTCGCGGTGGAAGTAATCGGTGCTGTCCACAGCGTTGAAGAAATCGCTGTCCTCCTGCTTGAAGCGGGGCAGCAAATCCTCCTCACCGGGCACCGTCCACAGGTCGTTGACAGGCGGCTCCGCGATGCCG